>DATATK010000071.1:0-5392 GCA_036268825.1 Rhizomicrobium sp.
ATGCAGCATCGTGCCGGGCTCGGCCATCGCCATCACGGCGAGGGCATTCGCCATCGCCTTGGCGGTCAGGGTGGTTCCTTCCAGCGGATCAAGCGCGATGTCCACCGCCACTCCGCCGGCGCCAACCTTTTCGCCGATGAACAGCATCGGCGCTTCGTCGCGTTCGCCCTCGCCGATCACAACGGTGCCGTCGATGGGTAGCTGGTTGAAAGCATGGCGCATCGCTTCCACGGCGGCCTGGTCGGCGGCGTGCTCATCGCCGCGGCCGATCTGGCGCGCGGCGGAAATCGCGGCGGCTTCGGTGACGCGAACGGCTTCGATGGCGAATACGCGGTCAAGCGCTGCAGACATGTCTCTTCCCCAATCCTCTTTTTATAATTCAGCCGGCTTCCATGGGAATCATGCACGGCTTGCCCAGCACCTTGTCCGAGGCGGCAATCGCCTTCAAGGCGCGCGAAACCGCTCCCTGTGAGCATTCGTGGGTGATCATGACAATCGACACCGGCTCGCCCGGCGCGCGGCCGCGCTGGAGCATGCTTTCGATGGAAACTTCGTGCTCCGCCAGTTTGTGCGCGATGCCCGCCAGAACGCCGGGCGCGTCGATCACTTCGAAGCGCAGATAGAAAGCCGACAGCCGGCCATCGGGCGGCGCGGCTTCGAGTGTTTTCAGCGTGGAGGTGGGCCGGCCGAATGCCGGGCCGAGCGAGCCGCGCGCGATGTCCATGATGTCTGCGATGACGGCGGACGCCGTCGGCGCTTCGCCCGCGCCGCGACCTTCGAAGAAGAACGGTCCCGCTTCGCCCGCATGCGCGACGACGGCGTTGAACGCGCCTTCCACGTCGGCGAGCTGCGTTCCCAGTTTCACCATTGCGGGCTCGACGCGCTGGTCGATGCCGTGCGGCGTCTGCTTCGCCACGCCCAGCAGCTTGATGCGATAGCCGAACTCGCGCGCGAAGCGGATGTCTTCCGGCGTAATGCGCGTGATGCCCTCGATCGTGATCTTTGCGAGGTCGGGCTTCACGCCGAACGCCAGGCTCGCGAGCAGCGCCAGCTTGTGCGCCGTGTCTCCGCCGCCGATGTCGAGCGTGGGATCGGCTTCCGCGTAGCCAAGATGCTGCGCTTCCGCCAGCACATCGGCGAACGGCCGCCCGGTCGATTCCATCTTGGTAAGAATGTAATTGCAGGTGCCGTTCAGGATTCCGCGCACGGCGTCGATGCCGTACGCGATCAGGCTTTCGCTCAACGCCTTCACGATCGGAATGCCGCCGGCAGCGGCCGCCTCGAATTTCAGCGCGACGTGATGCGCCTCCGCCAACGCGGCGAGTTCGGCGCCGTGATGGGCGAGCAGCGCCTTGTTCGCGGTGACGACGTGCTTGCCGGCCTTCAGCGCGTTCGCGACAAGCGCGTAGGCCGCGCCATCCTCCCCGCCGATGAGTTCGACGACGACGTCCACGTCGCTTTGCACCAGCGCGACAGGATTGTCATGCCACAGAGCATTGGAGAGGTCGGCCGCGCGCCGTTTCTTGCGGTCGCGCGCCGATACCGCGACGAGTTCGAGCCCGCGGCCTGCGCGCGCGGCAAGCTCGTCGCCATGCAGCATCAGCACACGCGCCACGCCACCGCCGACCGTGCCAAGGCCGGCAATCGCAATGCGAAGGGGCTTCGTCATGCCCTCGCTAATAGAAGGCTGCGCTCGCGCGTTCAACTCTGCAGGAAGATTTCGGCGCTGGAGCCGGAATCCGCGCCGCCGGACGTCTCGACCAGCACCTTGTCCGCCGGCACGCCGTCCTTGATCAACTCACGCGCCACCGCGGTCGCACGCGCCTGGGAATGCTCGAAATTCAACACCAGGTGACGCTCGGACGACACATTTCCGCTCACCGCCGAATGCCCCACGACGTGCACGAAACCTTGTCCACCCGCCTGCTGGAAGGCAGCGGCGGCGGCACGAACCTGTTGCTTCGCCGCGGAGTCCAGAATTGTGCGGTCGCCCGCGAACATCACAACCGCGGACGGCGCGCCGTACGCGGAATAGGACGGTATCGCTCCACCCGCGCTCAGGGAATCGAAGTTGGCGACGACCGCGCCACTCATGTGTTCCGGACCGCCGACCGCCCGGTTTGACGCCGACGCATAAGAGCCTTCGATGCCGGGCGCCCTGCCCATCGCGGCTGTCTGCTGATAGCGCGCGATGATGGGCTGCGGGACGAATTGCGCAACGGACGGGCTGAGCGGGGGCGCCATGGACGGCTTGAAGCCGAGCGCCGCATCGGACGGATTGACCAGTTCGTTGTAGCTGGGCGCTGCGTCCGGCACCGCGGGGACCGCGGGCTCAGAGCCCGACGGCGTGACCGCAGGCGGTGGCGTGTTCATCGCGACTTGCTGCTGCGCGGGAACGGCTGGCACGGCGGCGTTGTCCGCTGTCGCCGTTGCAGGCGGAACGGCGGCCGGAGGTGTTTGATCCGTCGGCGACGCATTGGCAGCGGCTGCCGCATCGATCGAGCCGGAGTCGGAAGACGATGCAGGCGCGCCCGGAGGCGGTGCGGCGGCCGGTTGGGCCGGTGTCGATGTGTCGGCTGTCTGATCCGGTGGCGGTGTGCCAGCCGGCGCGGATGCGCTGGCCACTTGATCCGGCGGCGGCGGCGCGCCCGGCGGTGGGGCGGCGGCTTCCGTGCCCCCGCGCAATGCGTCGGAACTGTACTGGTTCTGCGATCGATCCGCGCCGAGCGAGGCGCTCAATGCTTTCTGTTCGTCGCTGGTCGATGGCGCGGCCGGCTTGTCGGGAACGTTGTTCAGATCGGGCGCGGGCGCGTTGGCGGCCGCCTGCTGGTCGGCCTGGTCGTCGGCGGTCGGCGCCGGGGCGCTGTCGCCGCCCAGCCAACCCGGCATGCTCGAACAGGCACTCGCGCTGAACGCGATGACGGCAACAGCCGCTCCGCGCGCGAGATATCGGGTCATGCCGGTGAAATCGAACGCCATCCAACGCCTCCATAAGCAGGCGCGCCGCGCTTTCGCGCGTGCCCAGCCTTGCCGCACCCGTATACAAGCCCGGCCGGAGGGTTCCAAGCGAAACAACGCGGAAAATCCACGATTCTTGCGGCAATTCGCGGGCTTACGTGCCTTGCGGTTGCAAGGCCGGGCGCGTTATCAACGGAATGCTCATTGCAGGTGCGAAATGGCCGATAAAAAGGCGACGACAGAGACAGTGGATGCCGACGGTTACAGAATCGGCGATCCGGGCGCCTTCGCGCGCAACATGGTGAAGGTCGGCGCGCAGTCTCAGCAATTGCTCCGCGATTTCGCCCGCCGCCAATCGGCGAAGACGGGCAACGAGCCTCGCGATCCGCTCAATCTCACCAGCACGTTCATGGAGTTGCTGCGCGGCATGGTGGCCGATCCCGGCGTGATGATGGAGGCGCAGTTCCAGCTCTGGCGCGACTACATGAATCTGTGGGACCGCACCGCGCGCCGCATGATGGGCAGCGATGTCGAGCCCGTGGTGTCGCCGGCATCCGGCGACAAGCGGTTCAAGGACAAGGACTGGCAGGAAAACCAGGTCTTCGATTTCATCAAGCAGAGCTATCTGCTCACCGCGAACTGGATGCAGGACACCGTCGCGAAAGTGGACGGCAAGCTCGATCCCAAGACGCAAAAACGCATCGCGTTCTATACCAAGCAGTTCGCGGACGCGATTGCGCCGACCAATTTCGTCTTCACCAATCCCGAAGTGCTACGCACGACGCTGCAGAGCAACGGCGAGAATCTGGTGAAGGGTCTCGCCAATCTGCTGGAAGATCTCGAACGCGGCGATGGGCAGCTTGCCATCCGCCAATCCGCCGACGCGTTCACCATCGGCGAGAACATCGCCACCGCGCCCGGCAAGGTCGTGTTCCGCAACGAGCTGATCGAATTGCTGCAATTCGACCCCACGACCAAGGACGTTTATGAGAAACCCCTTCTCATTTTCCCACCGTGGATCAACAAATTCTACATCCTCGATCTGAAGCCGGAAAATTCCTTCATCCGCTGGGCGGTGAACGAAGGCTACGCCGTGTTCGTGGTGTCGTGGGTGAATCCCGACAAGAAGCTCGCGAAGAAGACGTTCGAAGATTACATGCGCGACGGCATCTTCGAGGCGCTGACCGCCGTCGAGAAGGCTACCGGCGTCAGCAAGATCAACACCATCGGCTATTGCATCGGCGGCACGCTTTTGAGCGCCACCCTCGCCTACATGGCGGCCAAGGGCGATGACCGGGTGAACTCCGCCACGTTCTTCGCGGCGCAGGCCGATTTCAGCGAAGCCGGCGATCTGCAGGTCTTCATCGATGACGAGCAGCTCGAAGCGCTCAAGCAGCAGATGGATCAGGCCGGCGGCGTGCTCGAAGGCAAGAAGATGGGTACGACGTTCAACATGCTGCGCGCCAACGATCTGATCTGGTCGTTCGTGGTGAGCAATTATCTGCTCGGCAAGGAGCCTGCGCCGTTCGACCTGCTCTACTGGAATTCCGACACCACGCGCATGCCGGAAGCGACGCATCTGTTCTACCTGCGCCAGTTCTACAAGGACAACGCGCTGGCGAAGGGCAAGATGAGCTTCGACAATGTGAAGCTGGATTTGTCGAAGGTGAAAGTGCCGGTCTATCTGCAGAGCGCGAAGGAAGATCACATCGCGCCGTTCCGCTCGGTGTACAAATCCACCAAACTGTTCGGCGGCCCGATCCGCTACATCATCGCGGGCAGCGGCCACATCGCCGGCGTGATCAATCCGCCGAGCGCGAAGAAGTATCAGTACTGGACCAACGACAAGCTTCCCGCCACGGTCGAAGAGTGGCAGGCGGGCGCGAAGGAACATCCCGGCTCATGGTGGGGCGACTGGGACGCGTGGCTGTCAAAGCTTTCCGGCAAGAAAGTGCCGGCGCGCAAGCCGGGCGACGGCAAGCTGAAAGTCATCGGCGACGCGCCCGGCACCTATGTGAAGGTCAAGGCAGCGTAGAGCATGAACAGCGCGGCTCTTTTCAATCTGGTGTCCGCGCTGGCTCTGGTCGGGGGCCTCGTTTTCACCGGCCTGCAAATCCGCGCCGCGCAGCAACAGCGATCTCGCGAGACGATGCTTCAGCTCCTGCAATCGTTCCGTACACGAGAGTTCGTGGAAGGAATGATTGTCTTTGCCGACTTGCCTGACGGGCTTTCCCGCGCCGAGTTGGAAGCGCGCGTGGGAGACAAGCTGCTGGCCGTTCGCATGGTGTTGTTCTCGCTGGAAACTATCGGTTCGCTGGTGCAGAAGCGCGAAATTCCGCTCGACCTGGTGGTGGAGTATCTCAACGGCCCGCTGCTTTTCGCGTGGAGAAAGGCGGAACAGTTCACCTACGATCTGCGCACCGCCGTGGGCGAC
>DATATK010000072.1:0-15487 GCA_036268825.1 Rhizomicrobium sp.
TCGTCCGCGCAAACCTCATGCATCGAAGGCGGCTCGACCGACTGATCGAGCCCCCGCCACACCACCAAGCCGCTTCCCAGCAGTTGGCGATACAATGGCGCTAAATTTAAACCGGACAGCCGTGGGCGTGTCCCGGCCACCCATACCCGCGGTCTGAGTTTGTGAAACTGGAACCGAGGTTATGGATGGCCGCCACTTGGGCGGCCATGACGGTTTTATTTGTGTGAAAGAAGATCGTTCCATTCTGCTAGTACGTCTTCCAGTTTTGTAAAATTCCGTTTCAGCATCGCTTTCGCCGTATCCCGCACGAAATCCTGATCGCGCGCGTCCGTCAGATATTCCACCGGCGACTTGCCATCCACGCGCGCCAGCAGCAATGCCGGCAGCAGCGCGGCGGCGCGGGCTTCGAGGTCTTCGGGCGCTTCCCAGGTCACGCCGTCGAGATAGGCGTCGGCGAGCGCCGTATAAGACGCGAGATAGGCCGGCGCGAACTCGCGATGCCAGACGCATTTCAGCAGCAGGTGGTTGAGGCAGAAGGCAAGGTCGAACGCCGGGTCGCCGTAGCACGCCGTCTCCGCGTCGAGGAACACCGGCCCTTCCGGCCCGCACAATATGTTTTTCGGACTGATGTCGCCTTGCATCAGCGCGATCCCGGACCGCGCCACGCCATCGCTCAACGCGCGGATGCGCGGCGCGATATCGGCATGGCGCTTGGCAGTGTAGAGCAGATAGGGCTCCAGCCGCAGCGCGTGGAATTGCGCGCCGAGCGCGAAGTCGTGCGCGATGTCTTCGCGTCCCGCCGTCGCGGCATGGATATGTGTGAGCGCTTCGCCCACTTGCGCCGCGAAGGCTTCGTCAACGCGGCCGGCGGCGAGTTCGGTCTTCCACAGCTTATAGGTTTCGGGCGGCAGGAATTCCATCGCGAAGATGTGATGCGGCCGGTCTTCGCCCAGCATCTCCGGCACGCGGCGCGGATCGATGCCGGCGACGAGCGAGAGCCAGTCCGCCTCTGTGCCCGCGCGCTCGGCCGGTGCGCGCCAGTCGGCTGCCACGCGCAACTTGGGCAGCGCCCGCTTCACACAAATGGGACCGCGCGCCAGGGCCACGCGCCAGACATCGCAGGACACCCCGCCGGTCAGCGGCGTGAACTGGAAGCTCTCGCCGCTCCCAAGCAAATCCATCCGGCGCAGCGAGGCTGCGAGCTCCTGGGATTGGTCGGGCGAGACGGAAGCGGACATCGGGTGCGGGCGTCGGCGGCACCGCACTATGCGACGGCGCGCGCGCCGCGGCAATGTCCGCCCTCTGTTCGCAATTGGCCCGGCTTGGCCTTAACCTGTGCTGCTCGCCCCCGAATCGCCGGCCCGATATGACACGCACGCAACAGACGCCCGACGGCATCGCGGAGGATATCCTGCGCGCCGTCGGCCCGCGCATCGTGCTCGCGCTGCCGCTGGGGCTCGGCAAGGCCAACCACATCGCCAACGCGCTCTATGGCCGCGCCGTGGCCGACCCGTCGATCCACCTCACCATTTTCACGGCGCTGACACTGGAGAAACCGCACTACGGGAACGATCTGGAACGCAGGTTCCTGGCGCCGGTGATCGACCGGCTGTTCGGCGCCTATCCCGATCTGGCTTATGCCAAGGGCCTGCGCGACGGCACCCTGCCGCGCAACGTCGAGGTGAACGAATTCTTCTTCCTTGCCGGCCGCTGGCTGAACAATCCCGTGGCGCAGCGCAATTACATCTCCGCCAACTACACCCATGCGATCCGCTACGTGCTGGAGCGCGGCGTGAACGTGGTCGCGCAACTCGTCGCCAAGCGCGGCGACCGCGTCAGTCTCTCGTGCAACACCGATCTCACGCTGGAGTTGTTGCGCGCGCGGCGCGAGGGCAGCGCGAAATTCGTCCTCGCCGGCGAAGTGAATTCCGAATTGCCCTTCATGCCGGGCGAGGGCGACCGGCCGGCGGAAGATTTCCAATATCTGCTGGACAGTCCCGCGACGGATTTCCCGCTCTTCGCTCCGCCCAAGGAGCCGATCGATCTGGCAGAGTACGCGGCGGGCCTCAACGTCGCGCGGCTGGTGCCGGATGGCGGCACGTTGCAGATCGGCATCGGCCAGGAAGGCGACGCCGCGACCCACGCGCTGATCCTGCGCCAGCGTAACAACGCCGCCTTCCGCGAGGCGGTCGCGCGCCTTTCTCCCGCGCCGTCGCCGCTCTGGCACGAGGCGCCGTTCGCGAAAGGGCTTTACGCCTGCACCGAGATGTTCGTGGACTCGTTCCTGTCGCTGATCGACGCCGGCATCCTCAAGCGCGAGGTGGATGGCGCGATACTGCACGCGGCTTTTTTCCTGGGCCCCAAAGAATTCTATCGCCGCCTGAGCGAAATGCCCGCCGCCGATCTGGCGAAACTCCAGATGACGGCGGTGTCGTTCACCAACGCGCTCTATGGCGACGAGGCGGGCAAGCGTGCCGCCCGCGCCGGCGCGCGCTTCGTCAACAGCGCGATGATGGCGACGCTGATGGGCGCCGTGGTGTCGGACGGGCTGGAGGACGGCCGCGTGGTGAGCGGTGTCGGCGGGCAGTACAATTTCGTCGAGCAGGCTTTCGCGCTGCCCGATGCGCGCTCCGTCATCACGCTGGGCGCGACGCGGACCTCCGGCGGCAAAACATCGTCCAACATCCGCTGGGCTTACGGCCACGAAACGATCCCGCGTCATCTGCGTGACATCGTCGTCACCGAATATGGCGTCGCGGACCTGCGCGGCCGGTCCGACGAACAGGTGATCGCCTCCATGCTCGCCATCGCGGATTCGCGTTTCCAGCCCGAACTGCTCGCTGCCGCCAAGGGAGCGGGCAAGGTCGCGCGCGATTATGAAATCCCCGCGGCGCATCGCGACAACACGCCGGACCGCATCGCCCGCGCGCTGGCGCCGATGAAGGACCTGCTGCCCGCCTTTCCATTCGGCACCGATTTCACCGCCGTCGAACAGCGCTTGCTGCCCGCGCTCGAAACTCTTCAGAGTTCGCAGCCCCTTGCGCTCGTGCGGCTGGCGCTCAAGGGCTTGTTCGCGCGCGAAGATGCAGCGGCGCAAGAGTGCCTGCAGCGGATGGGTTTGGAGACGCCCGCGACTATGCGAGACCGCCTCTACAAGGCGTTGCTGACCGCGGCGTTGGGCGCGTGACAACACGTGCGCCTTGGAAGATGATGCGCGCCGCGCGAAATCGGAGAACGACATGAAAGCCGCGGTCTATCACGAGAATGGCGGGCCCGAAGTCCTCCAATACGAAGAGGTGCCGGACGCGAAGGTGTTTCCCGGCGGCGTGCTCATCCGCGTCGAAGCGATCAGCATCGAAGGCGGCGACACGCTGAACCGCTGGCACGGCGCGCTCACGACGCGGCCGCATATCGTCGGCTACCAGGCCGCGGGCGAGATCGTCGAAGTGGGCGAAGGCGTCACCGGCCTGAAAGTCGGCCAGAAGGTCGCGACCACCAACGCCAACGGCTCGCACGCGGCGCTCCGCGCCGTGCCGGCCCGCGTCGCCTGGCCGATCCCGGACGGCATGGACGTGAGGCTCGCCGCCGTCATCCCCGTCACCTTCGGGACCGCGCATGATTGCCTGTTCGAATTCGGCCATCTGAAGAAAGGCCAGACGGCGCTGATTCAGGCGGGCGCCAGCGGCGTCGGCGTGGCCGCGATCCAGCTTGCCAAGCGCGCCGGCGCGCGCGTGCTGGCGACCGCGTCGAGCGATGAGCGGCTGGAGAAGCTGAAACCGCTCGGTCTGGATCACGGCATCAATTACAGCCGCGAAGACGTCGTCGAAGCGGTGATGAAGTTCACCGGCGGCTCGGGCGTCGACGTCGTGGTCGATCCGGTGGGCTCGACACTGGCCGCGAGCATCGCGTGCCTGGGCTATCGCGGGCGCGTGTCGCTGGTGGGGCAGGCCGGGCGCGAGCCGACCAAGGTGGATGTCTCGCCGCTGATGGCCGGCAACCGCACCATCACCGGCGTCTTCCTTGGGGCTGAGATCGCGACGGATCGCGCACACGACATGATCCAGCAACTGATCGAAGACGTGGCGCGCGGCGAGTTGAAAGTGGTGATCGACAAGACCTTCCCGCTTTCCGAAGCCGCTGCCGCGCATGCCTATATCGAAAGCCGCAAGGCGGTGGGCCGTGTGCTGTTGATTCCCTGATATGGAGTACCCGATGCGAACGCTTCGTTACGCGGCTATCGCTTTGTTGTGGGCGTCGCCGGTGCTGGCTCAAAACGATGGTGTGCAGGCGCGCTGGGTGCAACTCATGCCGGGCGGCGGTGCCGAGGTTCGCGCGATCACCACGGCGAAGTTGTGCCCGATTTACACCGATTCAAATCATGTCGAGCTCATGCAGGAGCGCGCGGCGCCGGATGTGAATTTTCCGGTACGGCTTTGCACTCATCCGATGGGGCTCGATGCCGGCATGCACGGTGTTGTGGAGCCGGAGAATGGCAGCAATTATGAGATGACCCCGCAAGATGGCAATCGTGAGTCAGCTCCGGTGCTGGTGGGGCTGCTTCCCGCCGTTGTGGCGACGCCCCAGCGCATCATCGTGTTCGGCGATACCGGTTGCCGCATCAAGGGCAGCGCCGTGCAGGCCTGCAACGATCCCAAGGCGTGGCCGTTCGCGCAGATCGCGGCGCAGGCGGCGGCGCTGAAGCCCGATCTCGTCGTCCATGTCGGCGACTATCTCTATCGGGAATCGCCCTGCCCTGCGGGAAATGCGGGCTGTGCGGGAAGCCCCTATGGCGACAACTGGGCGGCATGGAACGCCGATTTCTTCACGCCCGCCAAACCGCTTCTGCACGCGGCGCCCTGGGTCTTCGTGCGGGGCAACCATGAGGATTGCGCGCGCTCCGGCCCCGGCTGGCTGCGGCTCCTCGGGCCGATCGTTTTCGATCCGGCCGCGCCCTGCGCGCCGCATCTGGCGCCCTATGCAGTGCCGTTGGGCGAAATGAATTTGGTCGTGATGGACAATGCGAGTGCGCCCGACACATCCGTCGATCACGATCTGCTCGCCGGGTATCAGGCGGATTTCGCCGGTCTGCCGAATCTCGCGAAGGCGCCGGTCTGGGCGGTGATGCACCGTCCCATCTGGGGCGCCATCGCGGGACCGGCCAACATTCCGCTCGGCGGCAACGAAACCCTGATCGCGGCCATCGGCAACACGCATCCTTTGGGCAACGTCTCGCTGATGCTCGCCGGACACATCCACACATTCGAGGTGATGAACTACGCCAAAGGCACGCCGCCCGCGATGGTCGCGGGTTTCGGCGGCGACAATCTCGACGTCACGCCCATGGACCTCTCCGGCGCCGATCTCCAGGGCCAGTATGTCGAGGACGGCTTCTCGCTCCCCGGCTTCGGCTTCCTGCTGATGACGCGCGAAGACAAAGGCTGGCGCATCGACGTCCACAAAGTGGACGGCTCCATCGAAGAGGTCTGCCACTTCGCCGCCGGCCGCATCGATTGCGCCAAGGCGTGACATCCGCGGGACCCGTAAACAATTCATAAGCCGCGCGATCCGTTCGCCGCGTACCGATACGATTGGGAACAAAGCGGAAAAGTTGACGTTAGCTCCCGACAGGGGAGAGCGACATGAGCGTCGTGGATACGTTGAAGGAAACCGGAAAGAAGATCGGGCGCGCGTTGTCGGATGCCGAGCCGGACGACGACATCCTGGAGACTTTGAAGCGGGAGCATGAAGAGGTCAAAGACCTTCTCGGCCAGCTGACCGAGAGCGAAAGCGCCGCCAGCCGCAAATCGCTGCTCAAGAAGATCAAGGCAGCCCTGGTGCCGCATTCGCGGGCCGAAGAGAAGATCGTCTACGACGCAATCCTCGCGCTGAAAGGCAAGCAGCCCAGGATCGACGGCGAAGAAGGCTATTTCGAGCACAGCCTGGCCGACAAGATGCTGGCCAACCTCTCCAAGATCGTCAATGCCACGTCGCCGGAGTTCTCTGCCGGCGCCAAGGTGCTCAAAGAGCTTGTCGAGCATCACGTCGAGGAAGAGGAGCGCAATGTCTGGAAAGACGTGCGCGAGAATTTCTCCGATGAGGATCGCGCTGGCATGGACACCGCCTATAAGGCGGCGAAGAAAAAAGTGAAGGTGACCTGATCATGGCCAGGAAATATTCGCGCAGCGCAGGCAAGGATGTGGAGAGCGCGGTCAAGCGCGAGAAGAAGGGCAAGCTCAAAAGTGGCAAAGGCGGCAAGGGCGGCACGGTGAAAAGCCGCAAGCAGGCCATCGCCATCGGACTGTCCGAGGCCCGCAAGAAGGGCAAGAAAGTCCCCAGGAAAAAGCGCAAGGGCAAGAAAAAGACGTAGCCGGACGGCTAACCGTCGCGTTCGAAGCCGTGCGCAGACGCGATCTTCCCGCTATATTGCGCGGCGAGGGGGACCGGCATGAACGATTTCGCCACCAACGATCTTGCGCTCGCCATCGGGCATCATCTGCTGGTCTTCGCGCTGGCGGGCGTGCTCGCCTTCGAGATCGGCGCCATCCGTTCGAACATGACGGGCCAGGACATCCGCCGCGTCGGCCGCGTCGACATCTGGTATGGCATCCTCGCCGCCGCCATTCTCGCGGTGGGCTTCACCCGCGCGGTCTTCGCCGCCAAGGGCTGGGCCTATTACTCGGTCAACTATTTCTTCTGGGCGAAGATCGGCGCCTTCGCGGTGGTGGGGCTGCTGTCGATCGTGCCAACCGTGGCGGTCATCCGCTGGCGCCAGGCGCTGGCGAAAGACGCCACCTATCTTCCGCCGGCGGCCGGCATTGCCCGCGTGCGCAAATTCCTCTGGCTTGAGGCATTCCTCTTCGCCCTCATCCCCGTCTTCGCCGCCGCCATGGCGCGCGGATATGGAGAGCTTTAAGCCGCCGGCGCTACGGCCAGTGCCGGATCGGCGAGGAATGCGTGGATGGTCGCCACGACCTGTGCGCCTTCGCCGACGGCGGCCGCGACGCGTTTGACCGAGCCCGAACGCACGTCGCCGATCGCGAATATTCCGGGCCGGTTGGTTTCGAACGGGCGATGTTTGCCGGCCGCCAGCCCGTCGGCGCGGACAAAACCTTTCTCGTCCAATTCGATGCCGGATTGCGCCAGCCAGCCGGTGTTCGGCTCGGCGCCGATGAACAGGAACAGGTGGCGCATAGCGCGATGGGTTTCCACGCCCGTCTCGCGATGGCGCCAGCGTATCGCTTCCAGCGCGCCGTCTTTGCCGTCGAGCGCGATCACTTCGCTTTCGAGGACGACTTCGATATTGGGCTGCGCGGCGATGCGCTCGCACAGATAGCGCGACATTGTCGCGTCCAGCGATTTGCCGCGCACCAGCAGCCAGACTTTTCCGGCGGTGCCTGCCAGATAGACCGCTGCTTGCCCCGCGGAATTGCCGCCGCCGACCAGGCCCACTTCCTGTCCGCTGCACAGCCGCCCTTCGAGCGGCGAGGCCCAATAGTGCACATGCGAGCCTTCGTACTCGGCGAGGTTCGCGACATCGAGCTTGCGGTATTGCGCGCCGCTCGCCACCACGATGGCGCGCGACTTGACCTTGGCGCCGCCGGTCAGCGCCAGTTCGAAGCGGCAATCCTTTTCGGCGCAATCGCCGAGGCTGACGACTTCTTCGGGGATCGCCATGTCGGCGCCGAATTTCTGGGCCTGGTTGTAGGCGCGCGCCGTCAGCGCCAATCCGCTGATGCCGGTCGGGAAGCCGAGATAGTTCTCGATGCGCGCCGAGGCGCCCGCCTGCCCGCCGAACGCCCGGCAATCGAGCACCAGGACGGAAAGCCCTTCGGACGCACCGTACACCGCCGCCGCCAGACCGGCCGGCCCCGCGCCGACGACGGCCACGTCGTAGATCTTCGACGCATCGACGCCGGCCGACATCCCGATGCAGCGGGCAAGCTGCGTCTCGCTCGGATTGCGCAGCATCTCGCCGTTCGGGCAGAGCACGATGGGAAGATCGGCCGGCGAGAGATGAAAGCGTTCGAGAAGCGCCTTCGTGCTCTCGTCGGCATCGGGATCGAGGCGATGATGCGGGTGGCCGTTGCGCTCCAGGAAACCTTCCAGCCGCAGGACGTCGCCATTGTCGGCGCGGCCGACGATCACCGGCCCGCCCACGCCGTCCTGCAGCAGCGCGACACGGCGCAGGATCAGCGCGCGCATGATGCGCTCGCCAAGCTCGGCTTCCTCGACCATCAGGTCGCGCAGCCGCGGCGGCGGAATGAGGATCGCCTCGACATCGCCTTCCGCGATGCCGTCGGTGAGCGAAGGCCGGCCCGAGAGCTGCGCGAGTTCGCCCATGAACGCGCCGGGCCCATGCGTGACGATGGGCTTGTCGTGCGTTTCATGCGCCGCCACGCGCACGGCGCCGGCGAGGATGACATAAAGCCCCTCGGCCGGCTGCCCCGCTTCGACGACCAGCGTGCCCGCGCCATAGCGGCGAAGCGCGCCGAAACGCCTGACGCGCGCGATCTCGGCATCGCCCAGATGCAGAAACATCTGGTCGCCGCGCGTCTCGATAAGCGGTCGCAAATCCTCGGCCATGATCAGTCCTTCGGGCGCGGGCGAGTTTCGCACGTTTTCGACGGAAATGGTGGGCTTGCCGAGCCGTAGCGCGCGGCAACAGGCCCGCCTTCGCCCTGCGGGCTACGGCGCGGCAGCCTTCGCTCCGCTTCGCGAGCGAAGCCTGGCGGGCCATGGCCGACGATGATGAGCACTATGTCTACGCTATAGCCCTCTGTCCTGGTCGGGGCGGCCGCGGGAGGGATTGAACGACCCAATTCGGGCGTTCGTCCAGGCGGGAGAAGGTGCGATTTGTTTTCGTCGCCAACTCCGATACGCTTGCACTGTCATCGAGTGACTTTAATGGGGGCAAAAAATGAACACCGGTCGGCACGCCATATTCTCAGCCCTACTCGCGATCGGCGGCATCGTCGCGCTATCGGCCGGCGGTTACGCGCAAGCGGCTGGGCAAAGCAATGGATCGAACGCTGAGCAGGAATTGGCTGGCAAGCTCGGCACGCTTGAGGAGCAGTCCTACCTTGCATGGAAGTCCGATGACACGAAATTCTTCAGAACGTTTCTTTCTGAGAAGTTCGTAGGCTGGAGCCGGTCCGGACGGCTCGACAAGAGCGCGGCCGAGGTCGTTTTGAGCGGGGTGGGCTGCCGGATCGGCAGCTATCGCCTAACCGACAATCAGCTCAGCGAGTTGACGCCGAACGCCGCGGTTTTGACGCACAAGACCGAGGTGACGGGCGCTTGTGGGGGCGAGCAACTACCGCCTGCTTACTACACCGCAACCGTTTATGTTCGCGAGGCGGGACGGTGGAAAGCGGCCTTTCGCGCTCAGTCGGCAATCGTCGATCCGATGAAGGCGAGCAAACCCGCCGACAGCGACCATTGGACCGGCGGCCCGACGCGTAGCGACGCTCCCACGCAAACCTTGCTGGCCCGCGAGCGGGCTGTTTGGAGCGCGTGGAAGGATCATGACGCCAAGCGCATCGACGCCCTCATCGGCGACCCCGTACAGTTCATCGACATTTTCGGCGACCACCTCGCGACGCGTCCCGAAGTGATAAAGACATGGTCCGGCGAAGGGTGCGATGTGAAAAGCTTTGACATCGGCGGTGCAAAGGCGACGATGTTCTCTCCCGACTTTGGCGTGCTGACCGTGCGCGCTACGACTCACGGCAAGTGCTTTGGGCAGGAGGTATGGCCTATCTGGGGCACATCTCTCTACGTCAAGCGCGGCAACACGTGGTTATGGCGGTTTGGCATTAATGTCTTGGCAGGCGCCGCGTCGGATTGATGGTTCCGCCGATCATCGATCAGGTGACCTTCGACGCCGTGCAGGCGCATCTGCGCGCGCGCAATCCAAAGGTGACACCGGCCCGCGTGGTGAGCGGCCCAACGCTCCTTACCGGCATCTGCTTTTGCGCGGACTGCGGCGGAGCCATGACGCTCCGGACCGGGAAGGGCGGGCGCTATCGCTATTACGCTTGCTCGATCAAAGCTCGGCAGGGCGAGACCGGTTGCAAAGGCCGTTCGATCCCGATGGAGAAGCTGGACGATCTGGTTGCGCGCCATTTGGAGGATCGGCTGCTCAATGCCGAGCGTCTCGAAGAAATCCTCGCCTCGCTTCTGGACCGGCGGCAGGAACGCATCGAACGTCGCCGCGAGCATATCGCGGAACTGAACAAACGCGCTGCCGAGACGGAGCTACGTCTCAAACGCCTCTACGACGCCATCGAATCCGGTATTGCCGATCTGGAGGACCCCGCGCTCAAGGACCGAATTGCCGGTCTCAAAGCCGTGCGGGATCAGTCCCAGATCGACGCTGACCGCGCCAAGGTTAGTTTGGAAGGTGCAGGCACCGCCATCACACCGACGCTGCTCAAAGGCTTTGCCAATGCCGCCAGGACGCGCATCCGGCTGCCGGGTGGCGGTTACCGCCGCGACCATCTCCGGGCGCTGGCGCAGCGCGTAGAGGTCGCCGCCAGCGAAGTTCACATCATGGGATCGAAAGCGATTTGCTTCGGACGCTCACCGCAGCGGCAGGCGTAAAATCGGCTACGCCCGGCGTTCGCAGTTCAATACTGAAGTGGCGGACAGGGAGGGATTCGAACCCTCGAACGGCTATTAACCGTTACACACTTTCCAGGCGTGCGCCTTCAACCACTCGGCCACCTGTCCAACGGCGCACGGATTTAAAGGAAACGGCCTGCAAAGCAAGCCTAGGCCCCGGGAGGGCCGGGAAGCTCGGAAAGCCGCATCGGTCCGCGGAACTGGCGCAGGACCATCGCGGTCCACGATCCGTCGAAACCGCCGGGGAAAGCGCGGGGCAGTTCGGTCCAGGCGAGTTGCGGCGCGTGGTGATGCACGCCGTGGAAATTCGCGTTCAGCACCAGCCAGCGAAACGCCGGCGGCAGCGTCGTATTATAGGCGCGCGTGCCGGAGTCGCGGGGCGTGCCGTAATGCGGGGCGTTGTCGAGGATCGAGAGCACGGCGAAGCGCGCCAGGACGCAGGCGGCGAGCACCGGCCAATGCGCTTCCCAGCACCAGCCCGAGACGGCGATGAGCGCGAGGATGGCGAGGAAATCGGCGCGGATGCGCGCCCGGCGCTCCGGATCGGTGAAGGCGCGCAATGCCGCGTCGCGCATGCCCGGCTCGCGGCCGAAGATGCGCTCGACCAATATGTCCGTCGTGCGCAGCGGCAGGAACACGGCAGCCGGCGCGACGGCGTTTTGCAGAGTGCCGCCGCCCAGCAGCGTGAGGAAATAGACCGGCGCCGCGGCGAGGCGCGAGCGGCCGGGCGCCACGTCTTCGGGGCGGTCATGGTCGTGGCGGTTGGCGCGGTGATGCATCAGATGGCCGAAGCGCATCATGTCCCAGACGAGGCACAGCGCGATGCCGAGCAGCCGGCCGGCGATGCGGTTGGCGCGGTCACTCGCGAAGAGCTTGTTGTGGATGCTCTCATGCATCAGGCCCCAGCACAGCGGCGCGGTGAGCGCCGACAGCGCGATGAGCGCCACGGCGCTCGCCGCCGTCACCGGGACGAGCAGCGGGAACGCGACGAACTGCAGCACCGCCGCGAGCGCGGCGATGGCGAGCAAGACGGTGTTGATGCGCCGGTCCATTGCGCATCTATTATGCCGGGACGGGCCGATGCGCAAAATGAAAGTTTTGTCGCGGGTTCAGGGCCGCTTGGCGAACAGGTTTTCCGGGGAAAATCCGCCGCCCAGGGGCCCGGTAACCTTGAACACGCCGCTGGCCCTGAGGCACGGCACCCCGTCCGCCTCGGCCAGCCCTTGCGCGAACAGAATCGAGCGGCCCGCCTTCAGCGCATCGCCGCGGCCCTCGACCCAGGCTCCCAAGGGCGCGGGCGCGAGGAAATCGCAGGTCAGGTTCACGGTCGGCAGGAAGCCCATGTCCTTCTTGCTCTGGAAGCGCGCGGCGATGGGCAGCAGCATGTCCGCGAAAGTCGCCAGCATGCCGCCATGGCAGACATTGCCCGGATTGCAGTGCCGCGCCTCGACGCGGAAGCCGAGCAAGATGCGCTCGCCCTCCCACTTGCCGTAGAGCGGCCCGTTGGTCTCGAGGAAACCCATGGAGAAGCCGAGAGGCTGGAAGCCCTCGGGGATATCGCTGGACATGGCAGGCCCTGGAATGGCGTTCCCAATGGCTCTAGCGGCGCAAGCGCGCCAAGACAAGCGGTGGCATACTGTTTGCGATGAGCACGGCACCCAAACGCGCACCGCGCTGGCAATGGGCGATCGGCATCGCGACGGCGCTGCTGTTGCCGGTCGCGCTGGCGGTGACGTGCGTCGAGAGCACCGCGGGTTACGGGCCGCCACGGATTCTCAAACAGGCCGAGCGCGATTGGCCGCGCGACGTTGGCGAAAGCCAAAAGCTGACGCACGCGCTCGCACGGCAATTTCCGAACGGAACGCGGGTGGACGCGATGAAAGCCGAATTGCTGCGGGAGGGCTTTCGCGCGCAAGATCCCAGCACGCTCAGCTATGGCTGGGACGAAACCACCTGCGTCAACTCGGTGTCCGTGACGTGGACGGCGGACAAAAGCGGCCGCCTCACCGGCATCGTGGGGCGCACCGCGAATACCTGCCTCTAGCGAGAGCTATTGTTTTTCCAGCTCGCACTCGATCTGGAGCTGCACGTCGTCGCTCACTATGCCCGACCATATCGCCTTGTCGAGGCCGAAGTCGGAGCGCTTGATCGTGGCGGTCGCGTCGAAGCCGGCGCGATAGGGCTGCAGCGGGACCGGCGAGTTGCGGCCGCCGTTGAAGGTGACGTTCAGGGTGACCGGTTTGGTGACGCCCGCCAGCGTGAGCATGCCGGTGACGGTGCCGGTGCTGGCGCTGGTCTTCACGATATCTGTCGCCGTGAACGTCGCGGTGGGGAATTTCTGGACGTGGAAGACGCTGTCTTTCAACTCCCTGTCGAGCTCATCGACATGCGTTTTGATATTGGTCATGTCGATGGTGGCGGTGAGCGTGCTCTTCTCGGGCGCCGCGGGATCGAAATTCAGCGTGCCGCTGATGGCGCCGAAGCGGCCGTAGAACGTGCTCAGCCCCATATGGCGGATGGCGAAGACCACCTGGGTGTGGCGCGGATCGATCGCATAGGTTCCGGCCTTGGCGGTCGGCGCCGTATCTTTCGTGGCCGTCGCCGCGAATGCGGGGGCGCCCAGACCCAATAGCGTTACTGCCGCGAACAGGGCCAACTTGCTGCGCATTCCACGTATCCTTTGCTGTTGTCGCCACCACCCGCACTATATAACGTCGCAGGCGAGCTTCGAGCGCATCGCAAATGTTTGTGTATCTCGGTCCGCTTCTGGTCCTGGCGTCGGTTCCCGCGTTCTTTGGGCTTCTGGGTCCCGCCGGGCCATTGCTGACGATCGCGCTATTGCTGCTTTTCCTGATCGGTTCGGAATGGATCACCCAGCGCGGCCCCGCGCCCGCGCCGCGCCCGATGATCGCGATGTACCGCGCTCTCCCTGTGATTTACATCCCGTTGCAACTGGCCGCGACCGTGTGGGGAATCGACGCCGCGTCGCGCGCGCCGCTGATCGGTTATTTGAGTCTGCTGCTCGCCATCGGCGTCACCACCGGTGTGTTCGGCGTTTTGTGCGCGCACGAATTGGTGCATGGCAAGAGCCGCGCGGGCAGGGCGTGGGGCGGGGTGATGCTGACGGGGATGTGCTACCGCCATTTCCGCGTCGCGCATATCCACGGTCACCATCGTTACGCCGGCACCGAGCGCGATTCCGCCACGGCGCGCTTGGGCGAAAGTTTCTACGCCTTCCTCGTCCGCACCGTCGCGGGCCAGTTTATGGAAGCCTGGCGTCACGAACGTGCCCGCACGAAGGCGCAACACCGCAGCGCGCTCGGCAATCGCGTTTATGGCGACATCGCCGTGATGGCCGCGATCTTCGCCGCGATCTTCGCAGCGTGGGGCTGGCGCGGCGATCTGTTCTTCGCGGGGCAAAGCGCGGTCGGCGTGATCGTGCTGGAGCTGTTCAACTACATCGCGCATTACGGCCTGGCGCGGCGCATCGGCGCGCGCGGGCTCGCCGAGCCGTTCGACGACCGGCACAGCTGGAACAGCAGCAACGTCCTCGCCAACACGCTGATCTTCAACATGGGCCGGCATTCCGACCATCACCGCCGCCCCACCGCGTCCTATCAGCAGCTCCATTACAAATCCGCCGCGCCGGAACTTCCCGCCGGCTACGCGGGCAGCATCCTGCTCGCGCTCGTCCCGCCGCTCTGGCGCCGCGTGATGGACCCGGCGGTGCGGGCGATCCGCGCGGAGCCTCTGCCCGTCTAAAGCCGCGCCGCGGAACGATGGAGCGTCCCAACGGTTATCCTATGTTGGAGACTCCCCATGAATGATGACCGCACTCTCGTCGCCGTGTTCGATTCCGCGCATGTCCGTTTCTTCGAGTACAAGGCCAACGGCAAGCTTGTTTCCATTTTGCAGGATGTCAGCTCCGGGCTGCATCACGACAAGAAAGAGATCGAGGCCGACAGGCCGGGGCGCACGATTTCCGCAGGCGGGCAGCACCATTCCTTCGAACCGCATCACGATCCGCGCAAGCTGGAGAAGCACGATTTCGTCCGCGCCATCGCGCAGGCGATCGACGAGGCGCTGGAGCGCCACGCATTCGGCCGCCTCGCCATCGCCGCGCCATCGCGCAGCATCGGCGAATTCCGCAGCGTCGCGAGCGCGAAAGTGCTCAATAGCCTGTGGCGCGAGGTGCCGAAGGAATTGGCCAACCTGTCCGACGCGGATCTGCAAACCCATCTGCTGCCGGTGCTGCACGCGCTTGTCGAATAGCGCGTGAGCGCTCGCGCCTATGCCGCGCGCCGGCGGCCATGTTTGCTGCGCGGCGCATCGCCAAGCTCGGCCGTGATCGTGTCCAGATAGGCGACGGTCTCGGGCGGCAGCGTGTGGCTGCCCTCCAGATGGCGGTCGAAATTGCCCGGGCCGTCATTATAGGCCGCGAACAGGCGCGGATAGCCGTAGCGCTCGCGCAGCCAGCGCAGATAGGCCGTGCCGGCGAGGATGTTGTCGTGCGGATCGTACGGGTTCGCGCCCAGCCCGTATTGCGCGCGCATCTCTTCATAGGTGTCCGGCTCGACCTGCATGATGCCCTGCGCCCCGGCCGCGGAGGTGATCGGCGCGTTCTCGCCCATCATCGTGCGCCCGCCGCTCTCGCGCGCGATCACCGCGCGCACCCAGCTCTCCGGCACGCCGAAGCGCTGCGACGCTTCGGCCACGAACGGCGCCCAGCGGTCGAGCAGCGCCTTCGGGCCCATCGCCAGTTCCTGCTGGAACACCGACGGCATCACCGGCGCGGCAGCGGGAAAATGGAAATGCGCGATCATGATCACGGGCGTGGGAACGTCGCCCAGCCGCAGCGAGAACA
>DATATK010000073.1:0-15707 GCA_036268825.1 Rhizomicrobium sp.
AACGCTATTGTCATGCCGCATGGTGTTGCTCGCTTCCCTGTCCAAAACGTCGCCAAACGCTTGGAACACAGAAGAATCAACGCCATGCGCCTTGTCTACAAATTTAAACCGGACAGCCGTGGGCAAGGTCCCGGGGACCCAATTGTTGTGAAGATGACCGAGGAAGTGGGAGGCGCAGATGTCGCACGCTTACGGAATCAAGAATTTTCAACTTCAAAAGCGATTGGCGACATATCCGAAAGAAACTATGCAGGAAGCCAGCGCACGCGCCCGCAAAGACGTGAGAGTTCTGAAATCTACAGTCAAAAGAATTATCGCCAAGGATCCTGATTTTGCCGACAGAATAGCGGCTCAAAAGAAACGAGATAAAATAGAGTTGGAGCAGCAGAGAGCCCGCCGAAGGGCCGAATTCGACGCCAAGCATCCCGGACTCCGCCAAGCACTTGCCAAGAAGCAGAGAGAGGGCAAATTGTTGGAGAAGAAGCAGCGTCAAATGCGAGCAGAACGTCTCGCGCTCCGCAAGGCTCGTCGTATTCAGAAAACTGGAAGTTCAAACTGATTGCTACCCTCCGTGTCTCTGTGGCTCTGTGTGGCAAAGTTTTTCATACAGAGTCACAGAGACACGGAAGAGCGAGATCAAATTTCCAGATCGCAGCAACTCGATCTGGGTGGCCCGCAGCCGCGGGCCATGACAACCGAGTTGTTGCTCACCCCTCCACCGGCAGCCACATTTCCAGCCAGGCGCCTTTTTGCGCCGGATCGAAGCCTTCGGGGCAGAGTTCGAAATCCGGTGCCTGCGCGATCTTGAATCCCGCGCGCGGGACCATCTCGCCCCAGATGATCGGCATCGCGGCCTGGATCTGCGGGTGCAGGTTGGGGCCGTCGAGCTCCAGGCGGAACACGGCGTAGTCGTTCGCCGGAATGGTGATGCGTTCGAAGCCGGCGGGCAGCGCGCCGTCGCCTGTCACCTCCACGCCGGCGAGATAGGAGATACTCCCTTCGATCCCGTCGAGCATCGACATCACGCCGTAGGCGCGGCCATCCACCTGTCCGGCGAGCGGCAGGCATTTCAGCAAGCGCGGCCACATCAAGGGGATGCCGCTCTTGTTCTCGCCGTCGAAGATGGCGCGCGGGCCGGCGACGGTGAAGCCGTCGCGGTGGACGAGTTGGTCGCGCATCGTCACGCGCGGCGCGGTGGTGGTGTCGGTCATCGCGGTCTGTCTCCTGTCATGTTTGGTTGTGGTGCGCTGGAATTTGCCGGGCGGCACGCCGAAGCGCCGCCGGAAGGCGCGGGTGAACGCCTCCTGCGATTCAAAACCGCAATCGAAGGCGAGGTCGATCAGCGAAGGCGGGTTCGCGGCGGCGAGCCGGAACGCGGCGGCCTCCAGCCGGCGCGACCGCACATAACCCATCACGCTCTCGCCCAGCCGCGCGGTGAACGCCCGGCTGAAATGCCAGGGCGAAAGCCCCACCGCATCGGCCAGCGCCGCCACGCTCAGCGCGCTGAACAGATGTGCCTCGATATGCGCGAGGGTGTCGGCGAGGAAGTCGGGCGGGGCGGGTTTGGGCGCGCGCATGGGCGGACAATGCCGCGCAGGAATGCGCCTGTCCTGACCGCTCTTGCTGAGTCGGGATCGCGTCCAAAATCTTCCCGCCCTGGGCTCCGCGCAAACAGCATGAACGGGACTGGAACAGTATGCGGTATTTTTGAGCCGAATCAGCCCCTTATCTAGCGGCTTGCAATCTGGAACGAAGCACGTACATTCACCTTCATTGCGCCGCCGGGGGTGGCGTGTAAAGAAGGAGACCTTCATGTCACAGGCGGCTCAATTGCGCGTGGTCAAGGACGACAACAACAACGAACGCAAGCGCGCCCTCGAGGCGGCGCTCACCCAGATCGACCGGGCTTTCGGCAAGGGCTCGGTGATGAAACTGGGTAGCCGGGACCTGGGGCTGGACACCGACACGGTGTCGACCGGGTCGCTGGGCCTGGACATCGCGCTCGGCATCGGCGGGCTGCCGCGCGGCCGCGTCATCGAGATTTACGGGCCCGAATCTTCGGGCAAGACGACCCTGGCGCTGCATGTCGTGGCGGAGGCCCAGAAGAAGGGTGGCATCGCGGCTTACGTGGACGCCGAACACGCGCTCGACCCCGGCTATGCCAAGAAGCTCGGCGTCGATATCGACGAACTTCTGATCTCTCAGCCGGATACGGGCGAGCAGGCGCTGGAGATCACCGACACGCTGGTGCGTTCGGGCGGGGTGGACATCGTGGTGATCGATTCGGTCGCGGCGCTGACGCCCAAGGCCGAGCTCGAAGGCGAGATGGGCGATTCGCTCCCCGGCCTGCAGGCGCGGCTGATGAGCCAGGCGCTGCGCAAGCTGACCGGCTCGATCTCCAAGTCCAACACCATCGTCATCTTCATCAACCAGATCCGCATGAAGATCGGCGTGATGTTCGGCAATCCGGAGACGACGACGGGCGGCAATGCGCTCAAGTTCTACGCCTCGGTGCGCCTCGACATCCGCCGCATCGGCGCGATCAAGGATCATGACGACGTGGTCGGCAACCAGACCCGCGTCAAAGTGGTCAAGAACAAGGTCGCCCCGCCCTTCAAGCAGGTCGAGTTCGACATCATGTACGGCGTCGGCATCTCCAAGACGGGCGAGTTGCTCGATCTGGGCGTCAAGGCCGGCGTGGTCGACAAGTCCGGCTCCTGGTTCTCCTATGGCAGCGAACGGATCGGCCAGGGCCGCGAGGCCGCCAAGGCGTTCCTCGCCGCCAATCCGGACATGGCGAACAAGATCGAAGCGGCGGTCCGCCAGAATGCCGGCCTGCTTGGCGCGGTCCTGGCCACCGGCGGCCCCGACTCCGCCGCGGCCGAAGAGGACGACTAGGCCGGAGCCCGGGAACGGGCGGGAAAGATGTTTGCCTGTTCCCTCGGCATGGGGAACGGCTCCAGAAGGGGCGGTTCGCAAGGACCGCCCCTTCACCTTTTTTCACCTCCCCCTTGCGGGGAGGTCGAACCGGCGAAGCCAGTTCGGGTGGGGGACGGTGCCAGACGGAGGTTCGGCCCCCACCCGAAACGCCTTCGCTGCGCTCCGACGTTTCGACCTCCCCACAAGGGGGAGATGCAGGGAGAGGGCTCGAAAGCGAAAACCGCGAAAACAATGATCAAGATTTTGGGGGCACGCGGAACCCGCATGCCACGGATTGTATCTCTTGCGGGGATGACATTATTTGTAACGAAGGGTTACAAGGTTTCATGCACAGCCTCACCGAAATCCGCGCCAGCTTTTTGGACTTCTTCCGCGACCGGCAACATGCCGTGGTCCCGTCCTCGCCGCTCGTGCCGCGCAACGATCCGACGCTGCTCTTCACCAATGCCGGCATGGTGCAGTTCAAGAACGCCGTCCCCGGCGCCGAGAAGCGGCCTTATTCCCGCGCCACGTCCGTGCAGAAATGCGTCCGCGCCGGCGGCAAGCACAACGATCTGGACAATGTCGGCTACACCGCGCGCCACCACACCTTCTTCGAGATGCTGGGCAATTTCTCGTTCGGTGACTATTTCAAGGAAGCGGCGATCGAGTATGCGTGGGATTACGTCCGCAATGTCGCGAAACTCGACAAGGACCGGCTCATCGTCACGGTCTATCCGACCGACGATGTTGCGCGCGCGCTGTGGAAGAAGATCGCCGGCCTCTCCGACGACCGCATCATCGGGCACGAGAGCAATCTGTGGGCGATGGGCCCGGTCGGTCCCTGCGGCTATTGCTCCGAAATCTTCTACGACCAGGGCGAGAGCGTCATGGGCGGCCCGCCCGGCTCGCCGGACGAAGACGGCGACCGTTTCCTCGAATTCTGGAATCTCGTCTTCATGCAGTTCGAGCAGGTGGACGAGAACACCCGCCTCGATCTGCCCAAGCCCTCCATCGACACCGGCATGGGGCTGGAGCGCATCACCGCGATCCTGCAGGGCGTCACCGACAATTACGACATCGATTTGTTCAAGCGCCTGATCGCGGCGTCCGTCGATGCGAGCGGCGCGAAAGCCGAAGGCGAAGCGCGCTTCTCCCACCGCGTGATCGCCGACCATTTGCGCGCCACCTCGTTCCTGATCGCCGATGGCGTGCTGCCGTCCAACGAAGGCCGCGGTTACGTGCTGCGCCGGATCATGCGCCGCGCGATGCGCCATGCCCATCTCATCGGCAGCAAGGAGCCGCTGATGCACCGGCTCGTCCCCGCGCTGGTGGCAGAGATGGGCGCGGCCTATCCCGAACTCAAGCGCGCCGAACCGCTGGTCACCGAAACGCTCAAGCTCGAAGAGATCCGCTTCCGCGACACGCTGGTGCGCGGATTGAAGCTGCTGGACGAAGCGAGCGGCGCGCTCTCCAGCGGCGATCATCTCTCCGGCGAGATTGCGTTCAAGCTCTATGACACCTACGGCTTCCCGCTCGATCTCACGCAGGATGCGCTGAAGGCGCGCGGCATCGGCGTCGATGTGCAGGGCTTCCAGTCGGCGATGGAGCGCCAGCGCGCCGAAGCGCGCAAGGCCTGGTCCGGCTCCGGCGAAGCGTCCGACGAAGGCAAATGGTTCGCGGTGAAGGACGAACTCGGCGCCACCGAATTCCTCGGCTATGACGCCGAAGAGGCCGAAGGCAACATCGTCGCCCTCTTCAAGGACGGCGCGCGCGTGCCAAGCGCGAAGGCGGGCGAGACCGTGCTGCTCCTCGCCAACCAGACGCCGTTCTACGCGGAGTCCGGTGGCCAGATCGGCGACCAGGGCACGATCACGTCGCCGCGCGGCGGCGGCATCGTCGAAGACACCGAGAAGAAGCTCGGCAGCCTGCATGTCCATGTCGTGAAGATCGTCAAGGGCGAGCTCAGCGTCGGTGATGGCGTGCATCTGAAGGTCGACGGCGAACGGCGCCGCGCGACGCGCGCCAACCATTCGGCGACGCATCTGCTTCACGCCGCGCTCAAGCGCGTCCTCGGCGGGCATGTCTCGCAGAAGGGTTCGCTCGTCGCGCCGGACCGGCTGCGCTTCGATTTCTCCCATCCCAAGCCCGTGACGGCGGAGGAGCTGGAGCGCGCCGAGTCTCAGGTCAACGCCGTCATCCGCCAGAACAGCGATGTCTCGACGCGGCTGATGGCGACAGACCAGGCGATCGAGGCAGGCGCCGAAGCCCTGTTCGGCGAGAAATATGGCGACGAGGTGCGCGTGCTCACCATGGGCGATGATGAAGCCGAGCTGAAAGCCTATTCGATCGAGCTCTGCGGCGGCACGCATGTGCGGCGGCTGGGCGATATCGGCCTGTTCACGATCCTGTCGGAAAGCGCCGTCGGCGCCGGCGTGCGCCGCATCGAAGCGCTGACCAGCGAACATGCGCGGCGCTATCTGCAGCACCAGTCCGAGATCGCGCGCGACGCCGCCGCGGTGTTGAAGACCAGTCCCGCCGAATTGGCGGCGCGTGTGACGCAGATGGCCGAGGAACGCCGCAAGCTCGAACGCGAATTGGGCGAAGCGCGCAAGGCGCTCGCACTCGCCGGGCCGTCGAAAGCGGGCGACGGCGAAAGCGCGAAAGACATCGCGGGCGTCAAGGTGGTGCTGCGCGTCGTCGAGGGTGTCGCTGCGAAAGATCTCAAGAGCCTTACCGACGATGCGAAGGCCAAGCTCGGTTCCGGCGTCGTCGCGTTCGTCGCGGTGGCAGACGGCCGCGCCTCGCTGGTCGTCGGCGTTACGGACGATCTCACCAAGCGCATCAGCGCCGTCGATCTCGTGAAGCTCGGCGCCGAGGCGCTCGGCGGCAAAGGCGGTGGCGGGCGGCCGGACATGGCGCAGGCCGGCGGCCCGGACGGCGCCAAGGCGCAAGCCGCGCTCGACGCCATCGCGCAGCGCCTCGCCCAACTCGCGCCCGCGTGAGCCCGCTATGCAAGACGCGGCGACATTGGCGGAACGCAAGCTTGTTCAGGTCGCGCTCGCCTGCCGCGACCTGGACCGCGCCCGCGCGTTCTACCGCGACACGCTGGGCCTGAAGCTGCTGTTCGAGGCCGGGACCATGCTGTTCTTCCAGCTCGATGGAATGCGCCTGATGATCGGCAAGGAAGAAGCGCCGGGCGGCGCCATCGGCGGCTCGGTGCTCTATTTCGACGCGCCGGACATCGACGCGCTGGGCGCGGCGCTCGAAGCCAAGGGCGTGACATTCGCCCGCCCCGCCGAAACCGTGCAGCGCACCGCGACGCACGAACTCAAGCTGCGCGCCTTCCACGATCCGGACGGCAACGCGCTGGCGCTGATGGGCATGGTGGCGATAGCGGCATGAGGCGGTTGGAGCGGTCTTGCTTTCCGTTATCCCCAACCCCGATTGTCATCCCCGGCTGAGCGATGCGCAGCATCGCGAAGGAAAGGGGATCCAGGTGGAACGAAAGGTACCGGTCTTCGTCGCTCCACCTGGATCCCCTTTCCTCGCGCGCAACTGCGCGCTCGCCGGGGATGACAACTGGGGTTGGGTTACGCGGATCGCTTTAGGCTTTCATCCAGCCACCCGGCAGGCCGATCCAGGCGCAGCGGTCTTTGTCCTGTGCGGAGAGATTTGGCTCTGGCAGCGGATCGTCCGCGCAGCGTAGCAGCAACTCGCTGTTCTTGTGGTCACAGTGTTAGCTCCGCAACACTGTTCGCTTCTTGCTCAGAGCATGGTCCATGTAAACCTGAATTTATCAGCATAGTATTTCTTATACAGATATTCGAGATCGGATTCTCTCTGGCTGGGCGCCAGTTCAAGACCGCGACCGCGCTCGTTTGTGCCCAGCATGGCCAGAGTAAGATTTAACTGCTTAAGTCGCGTTGCGCTATTTGGATGGCCCCATTTTCGCATGTAATCCGGCCCATTAATCGGTAGTAGTACGCTGGTAAAGATATCATCCAGCAAAAACCATCGGAAACGTTGGGCGCGCCCTTTCACCTGACCCACATGATAGCCGAAAGCCGAAAGCATTCCTTCCGAAGGGCTTGAAATTACGCCGATTCTTTCCAGCCCGGCCGGCGTTCGGATTGCGCGCCACTTGAAATGCTCATTGTTCTCGGCTTGCTGGTTGCGATTGCCCCACTCATGCAAAATGGCGCTCCGTAAAGCAACAGCATCGTTTTGTCTGCCCGACGCTATTCCAGTGAGGATGGCGACGGATTCTGAATACATTTCCGTAAGGTCTTCGTCTGACCGCCGCGGAATATTCGATAGAAGCTGTTCGAGCCCGGCCCGCGATGTTTCCCTTCGGTTAGGATCACTAGCGCCACTGAACCAGATAGTCATTTCACGAATGCATTTTCCAAGCGGAAGCTCTCGCCAGTCGATCTTGAGAGCTGCCAGTGATCCCGGGGATTGGACTGGTATATCGCTACGCGCGGCATCTAGTTCAAAGCCCTGATGGTTATGACTATCTTTCTTGCGTAATTTGCCTTCGACCTTGCCGTCCCTTGCTGTAATTAAAATAGGAGAGTAGCCCGCAAACCATTTGGCATATGGCCACTTGAGTTTACGCGGCAAAGCCCCAACCAATAGGGCCGAGAAGCTGACATCGCCATGCTTCTGAGCGTGTAACAATGACCGCATAGCAACGAGATGAACGATATCGCTACCGGGCGGACATTCCTTGCTGGCCGAATCCACGCTATCGCTCAAGCCGTTGCCCTTGGGAGGAAGCTGCTTACCCCATCGCCTTCTTGAGGTTCTCGTCGACCTTGTCGAGGAAGCCTTCGGTGGTCAGCCATTTCTGTTCGGGGCCGACGAGGAGGGCGAGGTCCTTGGTCATGAAGCCCGCCTCGACCGTATCGACGCAGACCTTCTCCAGCGTGTGCGCGAACTTGTCGAGCGCCGGATTGTTGTCGAGCTTCGCGCGATGGGCGAGGCCGCGGGTCCAGGCGAAGATCGAGGCGATGGAATTGGTCGAGGTCGACTTGCCCTTCTGGTGCTCGCGGTAATGGCGCGTCACCGTGCCGTGGGCGGCTTCGGCTTCGACCGTGCGGCCGTCGGGCGAGAGCAGCACGCTGGTCATCAGGCCGAGAGAGCCGAAGCCTTGCGCCACGGTGTCGGACTGCACGTCGCCATCGTAGTTCTTGCAGGCCCAGACATAGCCGCCTTCCCATTTGAGCGCGCTCGCCACCATGTCGTCGATCAGGCGGTGCTCATAGGTGATGCCGGCGTCCTTGAACTTGGCCGCGAATTCCGCCTCGAAGACTTCCTGGAACAGGTCCTTGAAGCGGCCGTCATAGGCTTTCAGGATCGTGTTCTTGGTGGAGAGGTAGACGGGATATTTGCGGGCGAGGCCGTAGTTCATCGAGGCGCGGGCGAAATCGCGGATGCTGTCGTCGAGATTGTACATCGCCATCGCGACGCCGCTACCCGGCGCCTTGAACACTTCGTGCTCAATCACCTTGCCGTCGTCGCCGGCGAACTTGATGGTCAGCGTGCCCTTGCCAGGGAAGGTGAAGTCCGTCGCCTTGTACTGGTCGCCGAACGCATGGCGGCCGATCACGATGGGCTGCGTCCAGCCCGGCACCAGCCGCGGCACGTTCGTGCAGATGATCGGCTCGCGGAAGATGACGCCGCCCAGGATGTTGCGGATCGTGCCGTTGGGCGACTTCCACATCTTCTTGAGGCCGAATTCCTTCACGCGGGCTTCGTCCGGCGTGATGGTGGCGCATTTGACGCCGACGCCGTGTTTCTTGATCGCCTCGGCCGCGTCCACCGTCACCTTGTCATCGGTCGCGTCGCGATGCTCGATGCCGAGGTCGTAATATTCGAGTTTGACGTCCAGATAGGGCAGGATCAGCTTCTTCTTGATGAGGTCCCAGATGATGCGGGTCATCTCGTCGCCATCGAGCTCGACGACCGGGTTGGCGACCTTGATCTTGTCCATGATGGGCCTCGGAATGTTGCGCGGGCGGGGGTATAGCGGGGGGCCGTTATCAGGTCAAAGCCGCCCATGAACCCGCCCGCCATCATCCTTTCCCAGCCGCAGATCGGCGAGAATATCGGGGCCGCGGCGCGCGCCATGGCCAATTTCGGGCTGACGGATCTACGGCTGGTGGCGCCCAATCCGGGCTGGCCGGTGCGGGCCACGGTGATGGCGGTCGGCGCGTCCTATATCATCGACGCGGCACGCGTGGTGGACACCTTGCCCGAAGCGCTGGGCGATCTGCAGCTGGTCTATGCGACGACGGCGCGGGAGCGCGGCGTCTCCAAGCCGATCCTCACCCCGCCGGAAGCGGCGCGGCGGCTGCGCGAGGCGTCGGCGGCAGGCTTGCGCACCGGGCTGCTCTTCGGCGGCGAGCGTGCCGGGTTGGACAACGACGAGGTCTCACTCGCCGATGCGATCATCACCATCCCGACCAATCCGGATTTCTCCTCGCTCAATCTCGGCCAGGCGGTGCTGCTCAACGCCTATGAATGGTTCCGCGCCGCCGACGAGACGCCGGTGGTGCGCACGGACTATGGTCCCCTCGCGCAGAAGGCGACGCGCGAGGACATGTTCCATCTCTTCGCGCATCTGGAGGACGAGCTGGTCAAATCCGGCTTCCTGTTTCCGCCCGACAAGGCGGACTCGATGATGCGCAACATCCGCGCCATGTTGAATCGCGGCGACTTCACCGACATGGACGTGCGCACCCTGCGCGGCGTGATCAAGGCGCTCGCCAACGGCAAACACCGGCCCTCGGCGAACAAGCCTGTAAAGGATGCGTGACACGCCCGGGCGGGGATCGAGGAGATTTTCGAGCCTTGATCTTTTCGAGATTTCCGGGCATATTTCCGGAAATGAAGACGCCACAGCGCAAAGCCCTGGATGCTCACCGTACCCGCCGCAAGCGGAGCGGATTCGCGCGGCTGGAGGTGGAGGTGCGCAAGGAAGATGCGGGTCTCGTCCGCGGCATCGCCAAGGCGCTGCGCGATCCGGCGCAGGCGCGCGAAACGCGCGCATTGTTGCGGTCCCGCCTTGCCCCGGCGAAGGGCTTGAAGGATTTGCTGGCCTCGGCGCCGCTTGATGGCATTGACTTCGCGCGCCCGCGCGACTTCGGCCGCGACGTCGATCTGTGAACTATCTGATCGACACCAATATCATTTCCGAAGTCCGCAAAGGCGCGCGCTGCGACCCCCATGTGGCGCGCTGGTATGGCTCGATCCCGGACGCGAGCCTTTATCTGAGCGTGCTGGTGCTGGGCGAAATCCGCAAAGGCCTTGAGCGAATTCGCGGGCGCGATGCGGCGCAGGCCCGGGCCTTGGACAATTGGCTCGCCGCGGTCGCCCATGCCTTTGCCGGCCGCATCTTTCCGGTCGATGACCCGGTTGCGGAAGAATGGGGCCGCATGAACGCGATCCGCCCGCTTCCGGCGGTGGATAGCCTTCTAGCGGCGACGGCAAAAGTCCACCGGATGACCCTCGTCACACGCAACACGCCAGATGTGGGCGATCTGGGTGTACGGCTGCTGAACCCGTTCCAGCCCGGGCGCTGACGGACTCGCAATCGGCGGGGCGAGGCGCTATATCGGCCTTGGGAGTCCGGCGGTGGACGACGCGCTCGCCAACCCGGTCAGGTCCGGAAGGAAGCAGCCGTAACGAATCCGCATCGGGTCGCGGCCGGGCTCCCACCTTTCCACAACAATCGGCGCAATCCGCGCGCGTCCGCGCCCGGGCTTGCTATAGTTGGTTCATGGACGACACCGAAGCCACAGGTCTGGGCCTGGATGCGCCGCCGCAGAAAAGCGAGGCGTATCGCGTGCTCGCGCGCAAATACCGCCCCTCCGACTTCACCGGGCTGATCGGGCAGGAGGCGCTGGTGCGCACCCTGTCCAACGCCTTCGCCACGGGGCGCATCGCCCATGCCTTCATGCTCACTGGCGTGCGCGGCGTCGGCAAGACGACGACAGCGCGCATCATCGCCCGCGCGCTCAATTGCGTCGGACCGGACGGCAAGCGTACGACGCCCACGATCCATCCCTGCGGCGTGTGCGAGCCCTGCATCGCCATCGCCGAAAGCCGCCACGTCGATGTCCAGGAAATGGACGCGGCCTCGCGCACCGGCATCGACGATATCCGCGAGATCATCGAAGGCGTGCGCTATGCGCCGGCCTCGGCGCGCTACAAGGTCTATATCATCGACGAGGTGCACATGCTGTCGAAAGCGGCCTTCAACGGGTTGCTCAAGACGCTGGAAGAGCCGCCGCCGCATGTGAAATTCGTCTTCGCCACGACCGAGATCCGCAAAGTGCCGGTGACGGTGCTGTCGCGCTGCCAGCGTTTCGACCTGCGCCGGGTGGAGACGCCCGAACTGGTGGCGCATCTCAAAGCCATCGCCGAGAAAGAGAATGTCGCCATCGAGGACGGCGCGCTGTCGCTGATCGCGCGCGCGGCGGAAGGCAGCGTGCGCGATGCACTGTCGCTGCTCGACCAGGCCATCGCACACGGCGAAGGCGGCGCCATCGCGGCCGAAAGCGTGCGCGCGATGCTCGGCCTGGCCGATCGCGGCCGCATCCTCGACCTGTTCGAGAAATTGCTGGGCGGCAAGATTGCCGAAGCGCTGGGGGACCTCTCCGAACTCTACGACCGCGGCGCCGATCCGCTCGCCGTGATGCAGGATCTATTGGAGACCACGCATTTCCTGACGCGGGTGAAGGTTGCGCCCGGCGCCGAAGGCTTCTTCGACGGGGGCAGCGCGGAGGCGCGGCGCGCGGCGGAGATGGCGGCGAAGCTGTCGATCGCCACGCTGAGCCGCGCCTGGCAGATGCTGCTCAAGGGCCTGTTCGAGGTGCGCGACGCCACGCGCCCGATCCAGGCCGCCGAGATGGCGCTGATCCGCCTCGCCTACGCCGCCGATCTTCCGCCCACGGACAAGCTGGTCCGCGACCTCTTAAACAACCCTCCCCTTGAGGGAGGGTCGAAATCTGCGAAGCAGATTTCGGGAAGGGGGCCTGTCGAGATATCGGGACATGACCCCTCCCCGAAAAATCCTTCGCTGCGCTCGGATTTGTCGAACTCGGCCGCTGTTGCGGCCTTCGACCCTCAAGGGGAGGGTGGCCGGGTCTCGGCCCAACGCGCGCCGCAACCCACTGCCGAAGTCCAGAACGCGCCCGCTTTCCGCACGCTGCAGGACATTGCGGCGCTCGCCGGCGCGAACGGCGCGGCGGTGCTGAAGGTGCATCTGGAAAACGACGTGCATCTCGTCCGGCTGGAACCGGGGCAGATCGAATTCCGCCCGTCCGCGCGCGCGCCGCGCACATTGTCGGGCGACCTCGCGCAGAAGCTCAAGGAATGGACCGGCGCGCGCTGGGTGGTGACGGTCGCGCGCGAAGGCGGCGCCCCCACCCTCGCCGAAGCCAGACGCGCCGCCACCGCCGCGAAGATCGAAAGCGTCGCGCAGGAGCCCCTGGTGCGCGCCGTGCTCGACCGCTTTCCCGGGGCGGAGATCATGGCCGTGCGCGATCTTGCCGCCGAAGACGCGCCCAGCGAGGCGCCGCCCGAGCGGTCCGAGGACGCCTAAGTGGTCGGCCCCGAGATCGAACGGCTCATCCAACTGCTCGCCAAACTGCCCGGCCTCGGCCCGCGCTCGGCGCGGCGCGCGGCCCTGGTGCTGCTGAAGAAGCGCGAAGTGCTGCTGGAGCCGCTCTCCGCTGCGATGCGCGACGCGGCTTCGGCGATCAAGACTTGCGAGATCTGCGGCAATCTCGATACGTCGAGCCCCTGCTCGCTGTGCCGCGATCCGCGCCGGGACACGCATGTCCTGTGCGTCGTCGAAGATGTCGCCGATCTGTGGGCGCTGGAACGCGCATCCGTGTTCAAGGGCAAATACCACGTGCTCGGCGGCGCGCTCTCCGCGCTGGACGGCGTGACGCCCGAAAAACTCAACGTCGCCGCTTTGGCCGGCCGCGTCAAAGACGGCGTCGACGAAGTGATCCTCGCCATGAACGCCACCGTCGAAGGCCAGACCACCGCGCACTATCTGATGGAAACGCTTAGCCCCTCCGGCGTCAAAGTCACGCGCCTGGCCCACGGCGTTCCCGTCGGCGGCGAACTCGACTATCTCGACGAAGGCACGCTGAGCCACGCCTTCAAGGCGCGGCGGGCGCTTTAGTCGCTCAACTTCTGCTGTTCGTCGTCCAGGAATTCGACCGCCGAAATTCGTTCGGCGTGGCGATCAACGCCGCGCATCGAGGCTTCGATCATACCGATATCCTTGCTGGTGAGATCGAAATGGTCGCGTAATTTGCCGACGCGTTCGCCCATGCGGCGTACGTCATCGAGCAGTGCGCCGACTTCCTTCTGGATGACATGCGCGTTCTCGCGCATCTTCACGTCACGCAGCACAGCCTGCATGGTCGTTACCGCCAGCCACAACAGATGCGGCGAGACGATGGCGACCTTGGCCTCCCGCGCCCGTGCCATGATCTCGGGAAAGCCGTAGTGCAATTCCGAGAAAACCGATTCCGACGGCACGAACATGATGACCGGCGTCTGCGTCTCACCCTTTATGATGTATTTCTCCGCGATATCCTTCACGTGCTTCTGCACATCGGCGCGCATACGCGTGGCCGCGAACTTACGTTCCTCGTCGGTCGCCGCAGCGCGGATGAGTTCGAACGCCTCCAGAGGAAATTTGGAGTCGATCACCACCAAGCCGGCGTCGTGCGAGAGACGGATGATGCAGTCCGGCCGCGAGCCGTTGGAAAGCGTGTACTGGAAATTGTAATGCTCCGGCGTGAGCTGGTCGGCGACTATGGTCTCCATCCGCTCCTGGCCGAACGCGCCGCGGGCCTGCTTGTCGGACAAGATTTCCTGCAATGAGACGACGTGGCCGGAGAGCGCTGCAATGTTCTTCTGCGCCTCGTCGATGGTTGTCAGTCGCGCGCCGATATCTGAAATGGTCGCGGCTGTTTTTGTCGAGCTGTCGGTGAGCTGCTCGCTCATCGTTTTGGTGAGCGTGGCAATTTGCTCGCTTACCGTGCGCTGGAGCGCCTCCTGGTGGGCGACGGTTTGGCGGAACTGGCCGGCGATCTCGCCCTGGCCGCGGATCACGTCGTCCAGCCTCGGATCGGGTCCGGCGGGCGTCGGCGCGGCCGGCCGGCGCAGCGCTAAAGCCACGATCCCGGCCGAAACCAGCAGCGCACCGGCCAGAATGAGATAGGCAAAATCCATGGTGTCTCAGCTTCCCTTGACCGGCGGCGGGGGCTCGCTTATTTCCGCATCATGGCCATACGCTCCATCCTTACCGCGCCCGATCCGCGGCTGAAAGCGGTCTCCGAACCTGTCGGGCGGGTCGATGATGACACGCGCCGGCTGATCGACGACATGATCGAGAGCATGTATGCCGCCGACGGCATCGGGCTGGCCGCCATCCAGGTGGGCGTGCCCAAGCGTGTGCTGGTGATGGACCTGGACCAGCGGGACGGGGCGAAGAACCCGATGGCGTTCGTCAATCCGCAAATCCTCTGGGCGTCCGAGGAATTGGCGACCTTCCAGGAAGGCTGCCTGTCGGTGCCCGAGATCTGGGAAGACGTGGACAGGCCCGCAAAGATCCGCGCCTCCTATCTGGATCGTGACGGCAAGGAACAGGTTCTGGAAGCCGACGGCCTGCTCGCCACCTGCCTGCAGCACGAGATGGATCATCTGAACGGGGTGTTGTTCCTGGATCATCTCTCGAAGCTCAAGCGCTCGATGGCGCTGCGCAAACTCGCCAAGGCGAAGCGGCTGAAAGACACGGGCTGATGGCCCTGCGGCTCGCTTTTCTCGGCACGCCCGATTTCGCGGTGCCGACGCTTTGCGAATTGATCGGCCAGGGCCACGAGATCGCGGCCGTCTATTCCCAGCCCGCGCGGCCCAAAGGCCGCGGCTATGCCGCCGATCCGTCGCCCATCGCCAAACTCGCCGAAACGCACGGCCTGGTGTTGCGCACGCCGCTCACTTTGCGCGATGCGGCGGCGCAGGCGGAGTTCGCGGCGCTCGATCTCGATGCGGCGGTGGTTGTGGCGTATGGGCTGATCCTGCCCAAACCGATCCTCGATGCGCCGCGCCTGGGCTGCTTCAACCTGCACGGCTCGCTCCTGCCGCGCTGGCGGGGCGCGGCGCCGATCCAGCGCGCGATCATGGCGGGCGATGCCGAGACCGGCGTGATGGCGATGCGGATGGAAGAGGGGCTCGACACCGGTCCGGTGCTGATGGCCGAGCGCGTCGCTATCGGCCGCAAGACCTATGGCGAGTTGCACGATGCGCTGTCGCGCCTCGGCGCCGATCTGATGGCGCGCGCGCTGGCGGCGCTGGAACGCGGCACGATCGCCGAGACGCCGCAGCTGGACGAAGGCGCGACCTACGCCAAGAAAATCCTGAAAGAAGAGGCGCGCATCGACTGGACCAAATCGGCGCGCGAAATCGATTGCCACATACGCGGGCTGTCGCCGTTTCCCGGCGCATGGTGCGAAGTGAAGGGCGAGCGGCTGAAGATATTGTTCGCCGAACCGGTGAGCGGCAACGGCGCGCCCGGCGAAATTCTCGACGGCGCGCTCACCGTCGCCTGCGGCGAAGGCGCGTTGCGCCTGACGCGGCTCCAGCGCGCGGGAAAGTCGGCGATGAGCGCCGAGGAATTGTTGCGCGGCTTTGCGCTCGCCAAATCCGAGCGGCTGTCCTGATGGCGCGTTATCGCCTCATCGTCGAATATGACGGCG
>DATATK010000074.1:0-49452 GCA_036268825.1 Rhizomicrobium sp.
GAGCGTGGACGCCGATATCGCCGGCTCCGGCGACGTGACCCTGGGCCCGATCGCGGGCGGCATGAAGCTCGACATCGCGGGTTCGGGCGACGTCTCCGCGCCGCGCGTCAACGGCCCGGTCCATGTCGAGATCGCGGGCTCCGGTTCGGTCAAGATCGCCGATGGCACCGCCGATCCCCTCCATGTCGAGATCATGGGCGCGGGCAATTTCACCTTCGGCGGCATGGCGGTCGATCCGCATGTCGAAGCGGTCGGCTCGGGCAGCGTCAAGCTCAAGGCCTATAAAGGCAAGCTCAACAGCGAAGGCATGAGCAACATCCAGATCGGCGGGCAGTAGTTACGACTTGCAGCGCCCATACGGCAGCAGCACGTAACTCAGCGTGGCGAAGCGATGCGTGGTGAGGAGCCGCGCAGTGATGCTGCCGCGCAGTTCGTCTCCGCCCAGTTTGGCGCCCATCGCGCCTTGCAGATAATCGGCAGCCACTTTCGGCACGTCGCCTTCGCCGTCCCACGCGACCAGGCATTGGCCGGGCACCGGCGGGCCGAACACTTCGAGCGGATAGCCCGGCGTCACCACGCGCGCATCGGGGAACGCGCCGCGCAAATTTCCGGCCAGATCGTAAGTCGGCGCCAGGATCGTGCCGCCCCTGAAGCCGGAGCGTTGCAGACTGTCCGCATAATCCTTCATCGGCCAATATTCGCGGCAGGTTTTGCAATGGCTGCCGTCGGTCTCGTAGATCGCGATCCGCGCCGCGAATACGCCGAGCGCGAACACTGCCGCGACAATGAGGAAATATTTGTTCATCCGGTCGGACGTGCCCGCCATCCTGGCGCGCAGGAATAGCCAGATCGGCAGCGGCAGCAGCACCTGGTGCATCCAGCGCGATTTGAACGCCTCCGTGCCGACCACGAAGACGGCGAGCCACATGATGACGATGCCGGCCAGCATTGCGACGCCGTAGAGCTTCAGCCAGTCGCGGTCCTCGTCGTCGCCGAGACCGTCGAGCTTCTTGCAGGCATTCCAATAGAACAGCGGGAAGATCGCCGCGATAGGCAGCGCGAAACCCGCCAGCGCGACGATGAGATTGCCGCTGCCCTTCAGCCACGCGCCGAAATCGAACGCGGGGCCGGAGCTTTTGGTGATCGTCTGCGCCAGCGCGAACAATGAATATTCGTGCGTCTTCGCCCACCACGCATAGGGCGCGACGATGGCGATGGCGATCACCAGCGAGACCAGCAGCGGAGCGACTCTCAACCGCGCGCGGAACCGCGGCACCATGATCGTGCCGATGGTCATCGCGACGGGCAGGACGAGGAAGATATATTTTGAGAGGATGCCAAGCCCGGTGATCGCGCCGAGCAAGACATAGTCGCCCCATCGCCCCCGCGTCAGCACGCGCGCATCGACCCACAGATAGGCGGCGAGCATCGTGGTCAACAGCACCGTGTGCATCAGATCGATATGCGGCAGATAGCCGATCACGATGGTCGTGAGCAGGCCGAAAGTCGCGAACGCGGCGAGCTTGGTGTCGCGGATGACGATGCGCGCCGCCTGGAAATAGGCGAGCAGGCCGGCAAACATCAGCGCATATTTGAGCAGGAAGAACGCGGCGCGGCTTTGCCCCGTGGTGCTGAGCACGCTCCAGCTCAGCCAGGTGATCAGCGGCGGATGGCGAAAGCGATAACCCCATTCCAGACTCTGCCCGAACAATATCTGCTCGGATTCGTCGAGCGTGAAGTTGGGACTGAGGAGCATCCGGACCAGGAAGTGAGCGAGGCAATAGAGGATCAGCAGCGAGGCGACCACCTGCGGATCGGACAACGCCTCCCAGACGTCTTTGTACTTCTTGCCCCGCGCGCTCATCGGCGCGGCAGCTCGTCGGAGCGGAATTTGGCGCCGCGGCGCATCAGCCAGAACACGCCGAGGAGATCGAAGATGCCGACGCCGAGCCGCCCGAAGAACCCATATTTGGACAGCCCGGCCACCCGGGGGCGATCCTCGATCTTCTCCTGCGCGATGCCGTAGCCCTGGCGCCGCACCAGAGCGGGCAGGAAGCGGTGCATCCCGTCGAAGAACGGAATACGCAGCGCGACGTCGCGGCGGATCAGCTTGAAGCCGCAGCCGGTGTCGGCGGTGTCGTCGCGCAGCATGTTGCGGCGGACGAAATTGGCGATGCGTGAGGAAGCCCATTTGATGGCGCCGTCATTGCGCCGGTTGCGGATGCCCGCGACGATGCCGAGCGTTTCCGGAATCGGCTGGATCTTCCGCCAGATGCGGGCCACATCCGCCGGATCGTTCTGCCGGTCGCCGTCCAAGGTTTGGATCCAGGGCGCGCGCGCGGCCCAGAACGCCGTGACCAGCCCCGCGCTTTTGCCCGCCCGGGCGCGATGCCGGATCAGCCGCACCGCTGGGCTCCGAGCCTGTGCCTGAGCCAATTCCGACGCCGTCGCATCGGTCGAGCCGTCGTCCACGAACACGATCTCGTAGCGGCAAACACCGTTCAGCGCCGCCTCGACCTCGTCCAGAAGGGGCAGGATGTTGCCCGCCTCGTTGTAGACGGGCACGACGACCGAGAGTTCGAGAAGTTCGCCGGGAGCGGCGGCCATGGGGAATCCGTGCCGGAAAGCGCCGCCACTATCCGGTTTTTCGCCAACCGGGCAAGCGCCGCCTGAAAGGGATGTTTAACCCCCATTAACGCTTCGTGACTAGAACGGCCGTCAGGATGGCCAAGCGCAAACCACCTCCGCCTCCCGCCCAGAAGGGTGCACGCCGGACCGCGAATGGCGGACCGGGCGGGGATGTCGTGCCCATGCCGCCGCCCCAGCCGAAGAAGAAACCCAAGCCCAAGCGCAGCTGGCCTTACGCCATGGTGCTGCTCTTCGCCTGGGCGATCATCTTCGGCGCGATCTACACCTCCCATCTGGTGTCGCAGCTTCCCGATATCGGCGGCCTGCTGACCCATGGCCCATCGCGCGAGATCGTGGTGCTGGACGCCGAAGGCCATGTCATCGCGCGGCGCAATCTCGACCAGGGCTCGATGATCGATGTCGCCAACCTGCCCTCGTACGTTCCCAACGCCTTTATCGCCATCGAGGACCGGCGGTTCCGGAGCCATCTGGGTGTCGATCCCATCGGCATGGCGCGCGCGGCGTTCGAGGACATGGCGGCGGGCCATGTCGAGCAGGGCGGCTCGACGCTCACCCAGCAGCTCGCCAAGAACCTGTTCCTCGAATCCAAGCGCACCTTCGACCGCAAGGCGGAAGAGGCCTTGCTCGCGCTCTATCTGGAGTCGCGCTATTCCAAGGACCAGATCCTCACGCTCTATCTCAACCACGTCTATTTCGGCGCCGGCGCCTACGGCATCGAAGCGGCGTCCGAACATTTCTTCGGCAAGCCGGCCTCGAAGCTTACTTTGCCGGAAGCCGCGCGCCTCGCCGGCAGCGTCAAGGCGCCGACGCGTTACAATCCGCTCTCCGATGCCGACGCCTCCGCCGACCGCGCCACCACCGTGCTGCGCGCGATGCAGGATTCCGGCTTCATCACCGACGCCGAACGCAGCGACGCGGAATCGACTCGCCCGCGTGTCGTGCGCGAGGAAAGCGGCGCGGGCTATTTCGCCGACTGGGTCATCGCCGAAGCGCATGGCGATATCGGCGACGTGGACGAGCCCATCGTCATCGAAACCACGTTCAATCGCGATCTTCAGACCATGGCAGAAGGCGTGGTTCGCAACGGTTTGGCGCAGCAGGGCAAGCAGTTGCATGCGAGCCAGGCCGCGCTCGTCGCGATGACGCCGGACGGCGCGATCCGCGCGATGGTCGGCGGGCGCTCTTATTCCGACAGCCCGTTCAACCGCGCGCTCGCCAAGCGCCAGCCCGGCTCCGCCTTCAAGCCCTTCGTCTATCTCGCCGCCTTCGAACATGGCCACAAACCCGAAGACGTGATGAACGATGGACCGATCGACATCCATGGCTGGCGGCCGGGCGACTATGAAGGCAAGTTCGAAGGCGAGATCACGCTAATCCGCGCTTTCGCCAAATCCTCTAACGTGGTGGCCGCGCAACTGACCGCAGAAGTGGGCCCGCGCGTCGTCGCCAACACCGCCTATCGCCTCGGCATCGAATCGCCGCTGGAGGAAGTCTCCTCGCTCGCGCTCGGCACCTCCGACGTCACACCGCTCGAACTGACCGCGGCCTACGTGCCCTTCGCCAATGGTGGACAGGCGATCCTGCCCTACGCCATCGTCCGCATCCGCACCAAGGCTGGCAAAGTCCTGTGGGCGCGCAATGCGCCGGGCCTCGGCCGCGTGATGTCGGCCGAGAACGATGCGCAGATCACGCAGTTGATGGTGGAGACCGTCAAGACCGGCACCGGCAGGGCCGCGCGTCTCGACGAGCGCCCCAGCGCCGGCAAGACCGGCACGACGCAGGATTATCACGACGCCTGGTTCGTCGGCTTCACCGCCGACCTCGTCACCGGCGTGTGGATCGGCAACGACGACTACAAGCCTATGGTCAAAGCCACGGGAGGCGGCCTGCCCGCGCATATGTTCAAGACGTTCATGGAACAAGCCGAAGCGGGCAAGCCGGTGAAGCCGCTGGCCGGCGCAACGGCGCCCGTGACGGATACGAACGCCACGCCGGCCAATCCCGGCCAGCCCGGCCTGATCGACCGGCTGATCGACAGCCTGTCCGGCCCGTCGCAACCGCAATCGCAGTGAATTATCTGCGCGGCGCGTAGCGGTGCAGGCTGCTGCCGTGCTGGTTCAGCCAAAGCTGCGGCTTCTCGTAGTCGCCGACCAGTTCGCCCAGCAGCGCCCAGAAGCGCTTGCCGTGATTCATCTCGCGCAGATGCGCCACTTCATGGGCGACCACGTAATCGAGCACGAATTGCGGCGCCAGGATCAGCCGCCAGGAGAACGACAGCGAACGCCCGCTGGAGCACGAGCCCCAGCGGCTCGCCGTGTCGCGCACCGTGATGCGGCTCGGCTTGATGCCCAGTCTCGCGGCGAAGTTCGTGGTGCGGGCGTCGAGCGATTTGCGCGCCTCCCGCTTGAGGAAATCCAGCACGCGGCGTGGCGCATGCTCGCTCTCGCCCGCCACAAGGATCGCGCCGTTTTCGGCCCAGACCGGCGCACCGCCCTTCTCGCCGCGTTTTATGACATGCATTTCACCCCTGAAGGGTATCGCCGCGCCCAGTTCCAGCGACACCGCCGGCGGCACATGGGCGAGGCGGCGCGCGATCCAGTTCTGCTCGGACTTGGCGAAGTCCAGCGCGTGGTTAAGGCCATGCCGCGACGGCGCCACCACCGTGACCTCGCCCGTCGAGGGATGAACCTTCACGATCATCCGCCGCGCCCTGGGATTGAGCCGCAAAGTGATGGGGACCGAGCGCCCCTCGATGCGCAGCAGAGCCCGCTCCACCAACTGGTGCCTCACACGTTTTCCGGCTCTACGGACACTGATTTTACGCACAGGCTTCCCTTTACACGCGGGGCTTGCTTCAAATGGCGGCCATGAGCCGTCCACGATTCCATCTGGCCTTCCCGGTTCGCGACCTCACCGAGGCGCGCGCGTTCTACGGAACGTTGCTCGGCTGCCTCGAAGGCCGGTCATCGGACGAGTGGGTCGATTTCGACTTCTTCGGTCACCAGATCGTCGCCCATTTAAGCCGGGCGACGCCGGCCACAAAGGACATAATTTTGTTGACGGCGACGAAGTTCCGGTGCGGCATTTCGGCGTGATCCTGGATATGGCCGATTGGCGCGCGCTTGCGGAGAAGTTGCGGCAACACGGCATCGCGTTCGTCATCGAACCCGACATAAGATTTCAGGACGAGCCCGGCGAACAGGCGACATTCTTCGTCAACGACCCGAGCGGCAACGCGCTGGAGTTCAAGGCCTTCGCCGACGATGCGATGGTATTTGCCAAATGATGAGCCGTTACACACAAATCGCATTCGCCTTGGGCGCACTCGCCGCCGCCCTGATGATCGGCGCGCTGGGCTTTCAATATTGGGACGGATTGCCGCCTTGCGAGATGTGCATGTGGCAACGCTATCCGCATATCGCGGCGGCGATCATCGGCCTCGTCGGTGCATCGCTCATCCGGCTCGGCATGCTGGATGCCGGATTCGCAAAGCCGCTCGCCTGGATCACGTTGTTGCTGGTCGCGCTGTCCGGCGCCATCGCGGTCTATCACGCGGGCGTCGAATGGCATTGGTGGAAAGGCCCCAGCGCCTGCACCGGCAGCGCCTTCACCGGCCCACTCGACCTCAACGCGAAAGTCGTGATGTGCGACATCGCGGCATGGCGCCTCTTCGGGATTTCGCTGGCCGGCTATAACGCCATCATCTCGCTCGGCGCGGCGGCCCTCGCGGCAGTGGCGTTGCTGCGCACGGAGAAGACCGCGTGACCCGCAAGGCAAGACCGGCGCAGCCCGGCGTCGTGCAGACAGACGACGTCGAAGCGATGATCCGGGTCGATCATGCCGGCGAATATGGCGCGGTGCGCATCTATGAAGGCCAACTCGCGGTGCTCGGCTCCTCAACGAAGATCGCCGGCGCGATCCGCAAGATGGCGGCGCAGGAACAGGAACATCTGGCCGCCTTCGACACGCTCATCAACGAACGCCATGTGCGTCCCACCGCGCTCGAACCCGTCTGGCGCGTGGCGGGATTCGCACTCGGCGCCGCCACTGCTCTGCTCGGCGAGAAGGCCGCGATGGCGTGCACGGCAGCGGTCGAAGAGGTGATCGACCAGCATTATGCGGCGCAAGTCGAACGGCTCGACCACGACCCGGCGCTCAAGACGGCCATCGAAGGCTTCCGCGCCGACGAAGTCGCCCATCGCGACGAAGCCCTCGCCAACGGCGCCGAAGACGCACCGGGCTACAAACTCCTGAGCGAAACCATCAAGGCCGGCTGCCGGCTCGCGATCAAACTCTCCGAACGCCTGTGATGGGGCGCCCGCGAGCGGCGAAGAAGGCTTTGCGTTCGCCCTTACGGCTCCAACTCGGAATCCCAATAGAGATAATCCGCCCAGCTCTCGTGCAGATAGTTCGGCGGGAAGGAGCGGCCGTTGTTGCGCAACTCGGTGACGGTCGGCCGGTGCGGCGGGTTGGACGGATACATGCCGGCTTGCTGCGCCAGCCTGCCGCCCTTGCGTAGGTTGCACGGCGCGCAGGCGGTGACGACATTGTCCCAGGTGGTGCGGCCGCCGCGGCTGCGCGGGATCAGGTGATCGAAGGTGAGATCGTCGTCGTCGCCGCAATACTGGCATTCGAAACTGTCGCGCAGAAACACGTTGAACCGCGTGAAGGCCGGGTTGCGGGCGGGACGGATATAGCTCTTCAGCGAGACGACGCTGGGCAGCTTCATCTCGAAACTCGGCGAACGCACGGTGCGCTCATATTCGGCGAGGATGTTGACGCGCTCCAGGAACACCGCCTTGATCGCGTCCTGCCAGGACCAGAGCGACAGCGGATAATAGCTCAACGGGCGGTGATCCGCGTTGAGCACCAAGGCCGGGCAATGGTTGGGAACACGCTCGGCTAACACGACACTGCTCCTGTGAAGACCTGCCTCCGTCGTTGAACGCTGTTACTGTAGGGGCAAAACCGCGCCCCTGCCAACAACCCGCAAACTGTACCCGATTCGGCGTGACGAAAAGGCGACGCCCTCAGCCCAAAGTGCAGGCGATCTCGCCCGCCCCCCGCGCCAGCAATCCACTGAGCGCCATGGCGAGGAATATCCCGCCGAGCGCCAGCCCCGTCTCATCGATCGAATGGCCGATGCCGGGCGACAAATGCCATTGCACCGCAGCGCCCGCGCGGCCCAAGGCGGTCGCGGTCATGAACAGCGCGTCGGCCGGGATCATCGGATCGGCATCGCCGTGCACCAGCAGGATCGGCGGCGTATCGGCGCCGAGCGTGGGCGGCGCGCCGGCGAGCATGCCGGAATAGCCGACGATGGCGGCGGGTTTGACCGGGCGGCGCAGACCCACCTGCAGCGACATCATCGTGCCCTGGCTGAAGCCGACCAGCGCGAGCCGCTCCGGCGGCAGCGCGAGCCGCGCCAGTTCCGCATCGAGAAACGCATCGAGCGCGGGCGCGGCGGCTTCCACACCGCGCGCCATCTCGGCAGGGTCGAGGCGCGAGATCGGGAACCATTGATAGCCGGGCGAGCCCGCGCAGCGCTCCGGCGCATTGGGCGCGGCGAAGGCGGCGCTGGGCAACAGCTCCTGCCAATAGGGTGCGAGCCCGAGCAGGTCGTTGCCGTCCGCGCCATAGCCATGACACAGCACGATCAGATGCGTGGCCGCGCCCTCGCGTGGCGGCAGGCGCGGGCCCGAGAGCGGCGCTGTCATCTCTTTGCTTTCTTCTTTTTCGCGGCGAGCGCTTCACGCTTCTCGCGGCGGATGCCGTCTTCATGTGTCCAGAACAGCCGTGCGGCGATGGTGCGCCACGGCCGCCATATCTTCGACAGCGCCTCCATCCGCTTTTCGTTGGGCCGCTTGCGCAAGCCGAGCACGCGCGTGATCGCGGCCTGCAGTGCGACATCGCCCACCGGCCAGATATCGGCACGGCCAAGCGAGGACATCAGATAGACATCCGCTGTCCACGGCCCGATGCCCTTGATGGCGGTCAGATGCACACGCGCATCGTCATCCGCCATGCGCCGCACGCGCGTCAGATCGAGCGAGCCATCGAGGATCGCGCTTGCGATGGTCTTGAGGTGCTTCTGCTTGGGCGCCGACAGGCCGCAGCCGCGCAGCACCGTGGCATCCGTCGCGATCAACACGGCGGGCTCGAACGGCACGACCTTGTCTTTCACCCGCGCAAAGATCGTGTCGCCGGCGGCGGTGGACAATTGCTGGCTGACGATGATGGAGGCCAGCGCCTCGAAGCCATGGCGGCGGCGCGGCACGAATTCGGGCTTGCCGGCGCGTTGGACCACCGGATGCAGCCGCTTGTCCGCCGCGACAAGCGCGGCGACGGCCTGGTCCAATTGGGCGGCGGAGGCGATGCGGTGTGGTTTCGGCATGAGCACAAAACATGTTAGTTCGCGGGCCATGATTGTCACGCGCTTCGCGCCAAGTCCAACCGGGCTGCTGCATCTGGGCCATGCCTATGCGGCTTTCGTGGCAGCCGGGAACGGCGAACGCTTCCTGTTGCGTATCGAGGATATCGATAGGGCGCGCTGCCGGGCGGAATTCGAGGCAGCGATCTGCGAAGACCTGGCGTGGCTTGGCGTTCGGTGGGAGATGCCGGTGCTGCGCCAGTCCACGCGTTTCGCCGCCTATCGCGCCGCGCTCGACGATCTGGCGGGGCAAGACCTCATCTATCCCTGCTTCTGCACCCGCGCCGATATCGCCGCCGCCGATGCGGCGCCGCATGGGCCGCAGGGCGCTCTCTACCCCCGCACCTGCCGAGCCCTGCCGGATAATGAGCGGCAGGCGCGCATCGCGCGCGGCGACGCCTATGCGCTACGTCTCGATGTCGCCAAAGCCGCCTCGCTGGCAGGCGAACTCTCCTTCGTGGAATACGGCAAAGCGGTCCGCGCCGATCCGCGCAATCTCGGCGACATCGTGCTCGCACGGAAGGAGACGCCTGCGTCGTATCATCTCGCCGTCGTGGTCGACGATGCATACCAGGGCGTCACGCTGGTGACGCGCGGCGAGGACCTGCTCGCCGCCACGCCCGTGCAGCGTCTGCTGCAAGCGCTGCTCGGCCTGCCCGCGCCGTCATACGCGCATCACAGGCTCATCCTCGACGAACAGGGCCGCAAATTCTCCAAACGCGATCACGCCGTGACCTTGCGCGCGCTGCGTGAGTCGGGCGTGACGCCGGACGACATTCGCGGCAGGCTCGGCATCTCCTAGTGGGGGAGGAACGCCCACGATCTCGTCGCTGAGCCGACCGCGCGTGACGACGTGTTCGTTCGCGGTTCACGGCGGGCCCCCCGTGCTGTCGATGATGTCGCGCAGATAGCCGATATAGTCCTCGAAGGCACGCCGCCCGGCACGGCTGAGGCGTACGCGCGTGCGCGGCTTCTTGCCGGCGAAATCCTTCGTCACTTCAAGATAGCCCGCGTCTTCCAGCGTCGTGATATGCGCGCCGAGATTGCCTTCGGTGGCGCCGACGATGGCTTTCAGGCGCACGAATTCGAGCATCTCCGGATCCGGCAGCGGCTTCAGCGCCGCCATGATCTTCAGGCGCACCGGCTGGTGGATGGTGGGATCGGGTTGGTCCATCGCTAGACGCTCCTCAGCCAGAAGCCGCCGAGGATGAGCCCGCCGCCGCCGGCGACCGCCATCAGCCAGTCGAAATATTGCGGCAGCCAGAAGAAGCCGCCCATGGTGACCGCGAACAGCGCGACCGCGAGGAACAGCATGCGCAGGCCGCGCGTCCAGATTCCGATGAGCGCGTAGTAGACCGAGACGAGAACGGGGAAGAACGCCGCGAGTTGCGCGTCGGCGCGCGGCTTCATGATCGCAAACTGCGCGAAGACGAACAGTATGAACACCAGAAAGCTGGCCCCGTAGCGCCAGTCGAACGTCTTGGCGCGGCCGCGCGACATATACCAGCCGATGAAGAAGCTGCCCGCGCTGCCCAGCGCCGACAGCACCAGCCAAAGCGGATCCCAGCCCAGATGCGCCGCGTTCGCGCTGTAGCCGAAGACCCAGATGACGCCCCACAGGATCAGATGCGGATAGGCCATCTGGTAGCCGAGCGCGGAGACGCTGCGCCGTTCGGTCAGGGTGATGTCACGCAGCGCGCCGCTGGCTTCATTTGGCGAAAGGGACATGGTGGCCTCGGATCAGGATTGCTTGACGGCTTGTTCCTAGTTCATAGAATACTCTATTCAACAGAGTAGTCTATTTCAAGGGAGCGCTACGTTGTTTTCTGAAATCGCAAATCTTGGTGTGTTTTGAGCGGCTTACGGGGCGGCTATTACCAGTCGTTCAGGCCCTGGAAGCGGGCGAAACCGGCTTGACGCGCCCAGCGGGCCCATTCGGACCGCAGGCGGACGGTCTCGCTGGGGCTGCCTGTCCCCTCACCCAACCCCAGAATCTGGAGTTCGGCGCAATGCGCGAAGGGTTGGCCGGTGGGCAGCGGCAGATGCGAGTCGCTGCGCTCCAGCCGCGCATATTCGGAATCCTCGATCCCGTCCGACGCCAGAATCACCGTGGTCGGCAGGCCGGAACAGCCGATGGCCTCGGAAACATTGTCGAGGAAGGCGAGGATATTGGTGTTGTCCTGCGCCTTCCATCTGCCGCTGCGCACCAGCATCGGCGTGCCGGCGATCAGCTTGGCGACCTCGGCGGCGACGGCATCGGGGCGGTTCCGCACCGAGAGCTGCACGTCGTAATGGAAATTGTTGGTGTCGGCATCGTAGCTGCCGAAGGTTCGCACATGGACCTCGGAGGCAAAGCCCAGCCCGCGGATTTCATCGGCCACCCGCGCGGCCACTTTCTGGGCGAAAGACGGATCGTCGATCAGGGGATTGGACTTGGACAGGTCGATGGCGACGATCAACCGGCGCGGCGCGATCTGGGCCTGGTCGGTCAGGTAATCCACCTTTACCAGCGGCGCCGAATCCGTCGCCGCGACGGCCATGGCGCCGCCGCCGAGCAAAGCCGTCGCCGTCACAAAGGCCAGCATGATCTGCATGGGCCGAATCCCCAATCCGCCAGCCTATGATTGCTGACGGTCGGCCTGTTGCAAGAGGTGAAGTTGGGCGAACTGGCGCTGGCGGTGCTTATAGTCCCGCGCCAGGGAGACGTTGCGGATGTTGTTTTCCGCCCCTTGCAGATAGAGCGCCGCCACGGTGGAGACGATGAAGAAGATCACGCTCGCGAAAGCCAGCCAGAACCATGAGTCGGTATTGGCGAGCGAGGACTGCGACAGCTGCGGCAGGCCGAACAGCGAATAGCTCTTCTTGTCCGAGGCAGGCTCCATCGCGGCCGGCGTGGCGGCGGGCGCCTGTTCGGTGGTGTCGGCGGTGTTGAGCAATTTGTCGATGGAATTGTTCTGCGGCATGTCGGTCGTCGTCTGCTGATGCTCCAGCGTGGTGGAGGTGCCGCCCGACATGTTGTTGTAGGCGACGAGATAGCCGAGGCACCCGATCATCACCAGCGCGAACAGGAACGCCGCGGTGACAAGCGTGTTGCGGCCGTAAACGCCCGTGATTTTCAGCATGAAATGGATGATCAGCACCGCGAAGATCACCTGCAGGCTCTTGAAGATCACCGTGGATTGCAGCGCGGCCGGCACGACCATGAATTCGTTGGAGAGGGCACGCGTCCAGATATCGCCGCGGATGATCTCGTAATCAACGAACATCGCCGCCAAAGCGATGATGAGAGCCAGGCCGATCGCGCCGGCATAAAGCCACTTGTAATGCGCGATCTGGCGGCTCTTCTCCATGTTGCGGGCGATGACGTAGTCTTCGCTCGTCGGCGCCGCATCGTCCTCTTCGGCTTCGGCCTCTTCTTCCTGCTTGCCGAACAGGCCGGAGAGCACGCCGCGCCTGGCCTCGCCGCGCTTGGGGGCGAACTTCTCGCCGTGCTTGACCCAGTCCGGACCCCAGCTCGGCGCGTCGGGCGGCGTCATCAGACGCTCTTTCAACTGGGCTTCGAGGCGGCGGCGCACGCCGGGCGACATGCCGACCGCCTCGGAGAACATCTCGCTCTCCGCGCGGAACTCGTCCGGCGTGAGGCCGTGGAACAGCTCATGGGACAGCGCGACCCTGCGGCCGGTGGGTGGCGAGGCTTCGTCCATTTTGCGATAGGCGACCATGATGTTCCCCCTGAAAGGCGGACCCGCGCGCACAGTACCCGCCGTGGTAAACGCATAGTTAATGGCCAATCGTGGCCGCTCTGAGGCATTGTTGCGTCAAATTCGCGGGAAGCGTCACGAAAGGCAGCTTTCGCGGCCATTCCTTCACTTATGACAAGTCTGGAAGACCCTTATCGCTGGGTGAGCGCCACGATCTCGCGCATGATGGCGTTGAGGTCGTAATCCTTGGGGCTGAAGACGGCGGCAATGCCGGCGGCCTTGAGCGCGGCTTCGTCCTCGGGGGGGATGATGCCACCGGCGACGATCTTGACCTCGCCCATCCCGGCCGCTTTCAGCTTCGCGGCCATCTCGCGTGCGAGCGCGACATGCGAGCCGGACAGGATCGATAGCCCGATCACATGCGGGCGGCTTTCCTTGGCGGCGGCGACGATCTCGTCGGGCGAGAAGCGGATTCCGTCATAGATCACGTCCATCCCGGCATCGCGCGCGCGCATCGCGATCTGTTCGGCGCCGTTGGAATGGCCGTCGAGCCCCGGCTTGGCGACGAGGAAGGTGAGCTTGCGGCCGAGCTTTGCCGACGCCGCGTCCACGTCCGCGCGCAGGGCGCCGATGCGTTCGTCGTTACGCGCGACGCCGCCGGACACGCCGGTCGGCGCGCGATACTCACCGAACACCTTGCGCAAATGCCCTGCCCATTCGCCGGTCGTCACACCGGCCTTGGCGCAGGCAATTGAGGCAGGCATCACATTGGCGCCGTCTTTCGCGGCGCGATCCAGTTCGCCCAGCGCCGTCAGCACTTTCTTGTCGTCGCGCGCCGCGCGCCAGGCTTCGAGCCCTTCGATCTGCGCACGTTCCGCGCCCGCATCGACCGTCATGAAATTGCCGTTGCCCGCGGTGAGCGGCGAGGCTTCGGTCTCGGTATAGGCGTTGACGCCGACGCGGATTTCCGACGCGGTCTCCAACGCCTCGACGCGCGCGGAATTGGAGCGCACCAGCCGTTCCTTCATATATTCGAGCGCCGCCTGGCTCGCCGCGCCGCCGATCTCCTCGATGCGCGCGATTTCGCCGCGGATCTGCGCGCCAAGCTGCGCGACCTTCTCCTCGATCACCTTCGAGCCGTCGAAAATGTCGCCATAGTCCAGCATGTCGGTCTCGAACGCGCCGATCTGCTGCAGGCGCAGCGACCATTGCTGGTCCCATGGCCGCGGCAGGCCGAGTGCTTCGTTCCACGCCGGCAACTGCACCGCGCGCGCCCGCGCCGATTTCGACAGCGTCACGCCCAGCATGCCGAACAATATGCGATAGACGTTGTTCTCCGGCTGCTGCTCGGTCAGGCCCAGCGAATTGACCTGCACGCCATAGCGGAACAGCCGCAGCTTGGGATCGGTGACGCCGTAGCGCTCGCGGCAGATCTCGTCCCACACTTCCGCCATCGCGCGCAGCTTGCAGATCTCGGTGATGAACTTGACGCCCGAATTGACGAAGAACGAGATGCGCCCCACCGCTCTGGGAAATTCGCTTTCGGGGATCGCGCCGCGCGCCCGCGTCTCGTCCAGCACCGCGATGCTCGCGGCGAGCGCGAAGGCGGCTTCCTCCACCGCGTCGGCGCCGGCTTCCTGCAGGTGATACGAACAGAGATTGACCGGATTCCATTTTGGCATCTCGGCGCAGGTGAACGCAATCGTGTCGGTGGTCAGCCGCAGCGCCGGCTTGGGTGGGAAGATGTAAGTCCCGCGCGCCAGATACTCCTTGATGATGTCGTTCTGCGTCGTGCCGGTGAGGCTGGCGCGCGGCGCGCCCTGCTCGTCCGCCACCGCGACATAGAGCGCGAGTAGCCACGCCGCCGGCGCGTTGATCGTCATCGAGGTGTTCATCTTGTCCAGCGGGATGCCGCCGAACAGCGTGCGCATATCGCCCAGATGGCCGATCGGCACGCCGACCTTGCCGACCTCGCCCATGGCGAGCGGATGGTCGCTGTCGTAACCCGTCTGCGTCGGCAGATCGAAGGCGACGGATAGCCCCGTCTGCCCTTTGGCGAGGTTGCCGCGATAGAGCGCATTGGAGGCCGCCGCGCTCGAATGGCCGGCATAGGTGCGGAAGATCCAAGGCTTGTCGCGCATCGCGAGAATGTGCACTGCAACATAGTTGTTGTCCAATTGCCCAAAACGACATGATCGGCTAGGCACATCTCCAGGAAATTGGGGGATTTGCCATGAAGAATTTGGGAATTGCGTGCGGCGCGGCGCTGCTGTTGCTGACCATACCGGCCGCCGCGAAGCCGAAAGCCGTTCACGCCGCCCCGGCGATGGTGCTCGCGCCGGCCACGCCGGATGCCGAAGGCTTCGACGCGGCCCGCCTCGCCCGGCTGACCGCCGCGATGCATGGCCAGGTCGATGACGGGCAACTCGTCGGCATCCAGACCATGCTGGTGCGCCACGGCCGCGTGGTCAGCTTCGACACCTATGGCAAAGCCAGCCTCGTCACCGGCGCGCCGCTGAAGCCGGACGCGATCTTCCGGCTCTATTCGCAGACCAAGCCGACCATCGGCGTCGCCATGATGATCCTGTTCGAAGAAGGCAAGTGGCGGCTGGAAGACCCGGTCACCAAATACGTGCCGGAATTCGCGAACCTGAAAGTCTTCACCGGCATCGACAGCGACGGCAAGCCGATTCTCGAAGACATGAAGCACGTGCCGACGATGCGCGAATTGATCACGCACACCGCGGGCTTCGGCTACGGTCTCGAGAGCGACAACTATGTCGACAAGCAATTCCAGGCGCAGCACGTCCTGTCGTCGAACGGGTTGCAGGACATGATCAACAAGATCGCGACCATTCCGCTGCGCTATCAGCCCGGCACGCGCTGGTCCTATTCGGCGGGCGTCGACATCCAGGGCTATATCATCGAGAAGCTCTCGGGCATGCGGCTTTCCGATTTCATGCAGAAGAACATCTACGGCCCGCTCGGCATGAAGGACACGGGCTTCGTCGTGCCGCCGGAGAAAGTCTCGCGTCTCGCCGCCGCCAACGCGGTGGTGAACGGCAAGATGATCGAGATCACGCCGGCGATGACGCCGCTGCTGCAGGATTTCACCAAGCCGCCCGCGATGGATTCGGGCGGCGGCGGCTCACTCGGCACGGCGGCCGATTATGCGCGCTTCTGCCAGATGATCCTGAACCACGGCGAATTGAACGGCGTGCGCATCCTGTCGCCTGCTTCCGTCGCGCTGCTCGAATCCGACCAGATCGAGCCCACCGTCGTGCCCTATGACGAAAAAGGCCGCGCGCCGATCGGCACCGACGCGCTGGGCTTCGGCGTGGACTTCGCGATTGTGAAGGACCCGGCGAAACTGGGCTCGCTGGTCGGCCATGGCACGATCTTCTGGGGCGGCGCGGCCGGAACCTGGTTCTGGATCGATCCGGCGAACGACATGTTCTTCCTGGGCATGATCCAGAAATTCGACCGCGACGACCGGACGGGCAACGACAATCTCGCCACCCTGTCGCAAACCCTCGTCTACCAGGCCCTGACGAACCCGTCGCGTTGAACACCGTGAACCGAAGGAACGATCCCATGCGCGCCGCCCTTATTGCCGCTTCGCTGCTCGCCCTGTCCACCGCCGCGTTTGCCGCCACGCCCGAACAGGCGTTCAAGGCCTCGCTCGCCGACGACAACAAAGACTGGGCAACCGCGCCGCACGCCATCCTGAAAATCCAGGACGCCGCCTATCTCTCCGAAGGCCAGAGCGCGACCTTGGTCGGCGCCAAGGGCAAGCCCGCGTCGTGGCATTGGGTGCAGGGCACGCAGGCGAACGGCGCACTCATCGCGCATGTGGCGAACGCCCATCCGGTGATCGTCAAGGACGGCAAGACCTACAACGACGCGGAGATCGCCAAGGGCATCGCGGTCGACAAGGATGTCGATGTCGTGGGCGCGCAGACCCAGGTGAGCGCCGGCGTCATCGGCGCGCGGTTCATGGTCTACAACCAGCAGAACGCGGACGCCAAAGCGTTCAAGGGCGTCGACTATTTTGCCTACGACCCCAGTTACGTCGTGACCGGACGCTTCACGCCCGATCCCAAACGCGAGGCGCACGCGTTCAAGACCTCGCGCGGCACGACCAAGCAGTTCTTCCATGTCGGCGATGCGAGCCTGATCGTGAACGGCAAGGCCGTCTCGCTGCCCTTCTATGCCGACAGCAACGATCCGGCGAAGATCACGAGCCTCGCCGCGTTCTTCACCGACGGACTCACCGGCAAGGGCGCTTACGGCTCAGGCCGCTATGTCGATATCGACGTCAAGAAATTCCCGCCGCCAACGGTGACGGTCGATTTCAACTACGCCTACAATCCCAATTGCTCGCGCTCGCGCTTCTACACCTGCCCCATCGCGACCGACAATATCGACACCGAGATCAAGGCCGGCGAACGCGATCCGCATATGGCGCACTGAATGCAGCAACGCCGCCGCACGCCCGAGGAGCAACGCTTGGCCGATAAGGAGCGCGCCAAACGCGCCGCGCTCAAGGCCTTGCGCAAGGCCCGGCTGGCGGCGGATCGCGCGGGCGTCAAACTCTCGGACTGGGAAGGTGAATTCCTGGAATCCGTCGAAGGCCGCGTGAAGACCTATGGCCGCGCCTTCCACGATCCGGAGAAAGGCGGCCCCGGCTCATCGCTTTCGATGATGCAGCACGTGAAGCTGAAAGAGATCGACGCCAAGGCCAGCGGCAAGACACGCAAATCCAAAGGCTTCGGGCGCAGAGCGGATTGACCTTACTTCGGCGGGGCCGTGAAGGCGGCGAAGCGGCGTAGCGCGCCGGCCATGCGTTTGCGGGTGACCATGTCCACCGCGCCGTAATTGGTTGCCTTCATCTCGTGGCGCGTGACGGTGATGACGAGGTCGGTGCGCACCATGTCGAGCGTGTTGCTCATCTCGACGGGCACGGTCATCGCCTTGCGGCCGAACATGGTGTCGAGCCGCTTGCCCCAGGATTTGAACGGATGCGGCATGAATTGCTTGATCGGCACATAGCCCGGTTCGACGCGCAGGCCGGCGCTGGAGCGGATCGGGCAGACCCAATAGACATTGGCCTTCTCGCTGGCGAAGGCGGACGACACCACGACGGCGAGAAATGAATCCCCGCCGCCTTCCGCGGGCCAGCTTTCGCCCGGGACCTCTACGATGTCCCACTGTCTGGGCATGTCCCCGTCCCCCTACACACTCTGCCGTTCAGGCGTTGCGGAACGCCTGAAGCCCGCGCAGAGATTTCACTTTCTTTTCTTTGTCCTTGTCGGACTCGTTCACGATCACGATGACCGGCGTTGCACTGTTGCTTTCCTGGGCGCGCTTGACCGCGTCCTGGACATTGGCGTCCTTCACGGCCTTTTCGGCGGCATCCTTGGCGGCGTCTTTCATGCCGGGCTCCTGCATACACATTCTGTTAACTTCTTACTGTAGTCCCTTGCGGGGCTTTGGAAAAGAGGGGCAAACCTGCGGCCACGCCACGATTGAAATAATATTGCGCAATTGAACCGCGATTTTCGAGATTCCGGCGAATAACCATGTTGCACTGCAAAAGATTTCTTGCGTTGCACCCAAAGCCCCGGCCTAATCGTTCTCCGCCAGAACGTGCGTGAGTGGGGAGCAAATCCATGGCCGCGGCCGAAGCCAAGCCGTCTTTCGACGTCTACAAGGACCTTTACGAGATCGGCGAGATCCCGCCGCTCGGCCATGTTCCCAAGAACATGTATGCCTGGACCATCCGCAAGGAGCGCCACGGCGAGCCCGAGAAATCGATGCAGATCGAGGTGGTTCCGACCTGGACGCTCGACAGCCACGACGTGCTCATCCTCGTGATGGCGGCGGGCGTGAACTACAACGGCGTCTGGGCCGGGCTCGGCACGCCGGTCTCGCCCATCGACAGCCACAAGAATCCCTATCACATCGCCGGCTCGGACGCGTCCGGCATCGTCTGGGCCGTGGGCTCGAAGGTCACGCGCTGGAAGGTGGGCGACGAGATCGTCGTGCACTGCAACCAGGACGACGGCGACGACGAAGAGTGCAATGGCGGCGACCCGATGTTCTCGCCCAGCCAGCGCATCTGGGGCTACGAGACGCCCGATGGCAGCTTCGCGCAATTCGCCCGCGTGCAGGACCGCCAGTTGATGCCGCGGCCCAAACATCTCACCTGGGAAGAAAGCGCCTGCTACACGCTGACGCTCGCCACCACCTACCGCATGTTCTTCGGCCACCGCCCGCATATCCTGCGCCCCGGCCACAATGTTCTGATCTGGGGCGCGTCCGGCGGCCTCGGCTCCTTCGCGGTGCAGCTTTGCGCGGTGTCGGGCGCCAACGCGATCGGCGTGATCTCCGACGAATCCAAGCGCGACTTCGTCCTGTCGCTCGGCGCCAAGGGCGTGCTCAATCGCAAAGACTTCAATTGCTGGGGCCAGATGCCTACGGTCAACACACCCGAATACGACGCGTGGACCAAAGAGGCGCGCAAGTTCGGCAAGGCGATCTGGGACATCACCGGCAAGGGCAACGATGTCGACATGGTGTTCGAGCATCCCGGCGAGCAGACCTTCCCGGTCTCATGCCTGGTGGTGAAGCGCGGCGGCATGGTCGTGTTCTGCGCCGGCACCACCGGCTACAATCTCACCTTCGATGCGCGCTATGTCTGGATGCGCCAGAAACGCATCCAGGGCAGCCATTTCGCCAACCTGAACCAGGCCGCCCAGGCGAACCGGCTGATGCTGGAGCGCCGCCTCGATCCTTGCATGAGCGAAGTCTTCCCATGGGCCGACATCCCCCGCGCCCACACCAAGATGTGGAAGAACCAGCATTTGCCCGGCAACATGGCCGTGCTGGTCAACGCGCAACATCCCGGGATGCGCACGTTCGAAGATGTGATCGAGGCGGGAAAAAGTTAAGGCAATTGCGCACGAAGCGCGCGAGTCCTGTCAAACTTGGCTAAGCTTGGCTGGACACACGTGCCGGATCGCCATGAAGACTCTCGTTCCCCATCTGCTCTCCCGCTGCGACGAGGCCGTGCTCGCCGCCGAAGGCCTGCTCGCCGCCGCCAAGGATAATGTCCGGCAACTGGTTTCCGAAGACGGCCAAGTGAACGCCGCGGCGCTGGATCGCGAGCAGCACGCGTCCCATGGGCTTGCCTGGTTCGCGACCTATGTGAAAGCGCTGCGCCAGATGGCGCGCTGGGCCCGCGCGCTGGACGAACAAAAACGCTTCGGCGAAATCGAACAACTGATCTTGCAGGCCGCGTTCGGCGAATATCTCGCCCAGCTCACCGGCGGCATCGCGATGAGCCAGAACGAGATCGCCCGTCCCGGCGATCTTGGCCTCGATGACGACGTAGTCGCCGCCTTCTGCACGAAGGCGGTGCGCGAACTCATCGCGCTCGGCACGCGCCGCGAAACGCGCGCGGCCATCGCCGAATATCTGGATGCCCATGCCGGCGCGATGGCGTTCGGCGATCCGGGCCTAGACGAGACGATGGGGATGGTCCGGGAACAATTCTTCCGCTTCGCGCAGGACAAAGTCGCGCCTTTCGCCCATGGTTGGCACTTGCGGGACGAATTGATCCCGCTCGACGTCATCTCGCGGATGAGCGAACTGGGTGTCTTCGGCCTCACCATTCCAGAAGAATTCGGCGGCGCAGGATTGTCCAAGACGGCGATGTGCGTGGTGTCGGAGGAACTCAGCCGCGGCTATATCGGTGTCGGCTCGCTCGGCACGCGTTCGGAGATCGCCGCGGAACTCATCCTCAATGGCGGCACAAAGGAGCAGCGCGAACACTGGCTACCGCTCATCGCCAGCGGCGCGAAATTGCCGACGGCGGTGTTCACCGAACCGAACACCGGCTCCGACCTCGGCAGCCTGCGCACCCGCGCGGTGAAAGACGGCGACAGTTATAAAATCTTCGGCAACAAGACCTGGATCACCCATGCGGCGCGCGCCGATGTGATGACGTTGCTCGCGCGCACCGATCCCGCTACGTCCGATCATCGCGGGCTTTCGATGTTCCTGGCCGAGAAGAAACGTGGCAGCGATGCAGAGCCGTTTCCCACACCCGGCATGCGCGGCGGCGAGATCAAGGTGCTCGGCTATCGCGGCATGAAGGAATACGAGATCGGCTTCGATGGTTTCGAGGTCCCCGCCGCCAACCTGCTCGGCGGGATCGAGAACCAGGGCTTCAAGCAGCTGATGCGAACTTTCGAATCGGCGCGCATCCAGACCGCGGCGCGCGCGGTGGGCGTGGCGATGAACGCGCTCGACCTAGGACTCGCTTATGCGCGCGAACGCCAGCAATTCGGCCGCGCGATTTTCGGCTTCCCCCGCGTGCGCGACAAGCTCGCGACGATGGCGGTGGAGATCGCCGTTGCCCGTCAGCTCGCCTATCACGCCGCGCGCGAGAAGGATGAGGGGCGGCGCTGCGATCTCGAAGCCGGCATGGCCAAGCTGCTGGCGGCGCGCGTCGCCTGGGCGGCGGCGGACAACGCGGTGCAGATCCATGGCGGCAACGGCTTCGCGCTGGAATTCCCGATCAGCCGCGTGCTCTGCGACGCGCGCATCCTCAACATCTTCGAGGGCGCCGCCGAGATCCAGGCGCAGGTGATCGCGCGCCGCCTGCTCGATTCGCGGGTGAACTGACCCTGACGCGGAAGATGACAGACGGCGCGGATGCGCATAAAAGCGAATCATGGCTGAGACCAACCCCATCGACCGGCTGTTCGCGGTGATCGAGTCGCGCAAGACCGCCGACCCTGCGACGTCCTACACCGCCAAGCTGTTCAGCCAGGGCACGCTCAAGATCGCCAAGAAACTGGGCGAGGAGGGCGTGGAGACCGCGCTCGCCGCCGTCGGACAGGACAAGGAATGCCTGATCGCGGAATCGGCGGACCTGCTCTATCACCTGCTGGTGTTGTGGTCGGCCTGCGGCGTGACGCCGGAGGACGCCTATGTCGCGCTCGAAGCGCGCGTCGGCCGCTCGGGCCTCGAAGAAAAGAAAGCGCGGACTTAACGCGCCGGGCTCGTGCCCTTTTCCTTGGCGGCGAGGCTCTTGGCGAGATTGATCAGGTTCTTGCGCGCCTTGGCATCGGTGATGTGCTGGACCGCATTGGCGAGTTCCTGGCCGTCTCGCGTCGAGAAGAAATTCTCGCTTGGCGCCGGAGCCGCGTCTTCCGCGAAGCCCGGCTGGCGCGTCATCACGCCCATCACCTCGCCGAAGAAAAACCCGATCGGGGTTGCGAGCGCCTGGGCGATGACGAATAGCCGCCCGGCCGAAATCCGGTTGGTGCCCTTTTCGTATTTCTGGATCTGTTGGAACGACAGGTTGAGCTTCTGCGCCAGCCCTTCCTGACTCATGCCCATCGCGGTGCGCCGGTCGCGCACGCGCACGCCGACGAGTCGGTCGATGGCATTGGCCTGTTTCTTGTTCATCACGGTCATTCTGACACCCGGGCGCAAACCTAGGTTGCAGAGGCGGTCCTGTCAAAGTGGGGGGAAAGCGCGGAATTCAAATGCTGCCGGCGTGTTCGTCGTCGGCCAGGCTTTTGACCAGGTCGAGCACGCGCTTGCGCACTTTGGAGTCCTTGATTCGCATGAAGGCGAGGCTGAGCTGGAGCCCGTCGGAGCTGGCCAGGAACTCGATCACCGGCGGGCTCGCCAAGCCTTCCGAAAAGCCGGGCGTGTAGGTGTCGCTGGAAACGTCTTCGTAGAAATAGGTGATCGGCACGCCGAGGATTCGCGAAACGTGAAACAGACGGCCCGCCCCGATGCGGTTTACGCCCTTCTCATACTTCTGCACTTGCTGGAAGGTGAGTCCCAGCGCTTCGCCCAATTTCTCCTGGCTCATTCCGATCAGCATGCGCCGTAGGCGCACGCGGTTTCCGACCTGAGCGTCGATGGGATTGGCTTGTTTTTTCGGCACTGGGTGCTTTGGCGCGAGATGGCTCTTCCGCGACGAACTTAGACCCAGATTCGCCGCTTACGCAAAGCCTTACTTTCCCGGCTGCCGTGCATCTGTGCGCCACGCGAACGCGAGCGCGAAACACGCGATGATGAGCATAACGAACGCGCCGTCACCAATGCGCGAATAGATTGTTGAATGCAACGCTTGCGGGAGTTTGTGGTCGAGCACACCCAGTTTTCCGGCGCCGAGCGACGCGAGCACGCGTCCGTCGCCGTCAATCACCGCGGAGATTCCCGTGTTGGCGGCGCGCACAACCGGAAGTCCGGTCTCGATCGCGCGCACGCGCGCGGTCAGAAAATGCTGCTGCGGGCCCGTCGAAGACGGCGGCCCGAACCAGGAATCATCCGTTACGTTGACGAGCCAGCCCGGGCGCGTCTCACCAACGACGCTACCGGGAAACAGAATCTCATAGCAAATGAGCGGACCGATCGCGGGCGCGCCGGGAATTTCGATCGTTTGCGGCCCATTGCCGGGCGTAAAATCGCCGGGACTGTCGACGAGCTTGGAAATCCCTAATGCATTGAAGAGGGACTTCAGCGGCAGATATTCGCCAAACGGCACCAGGTGAAACTTGTCGTAAGTCGATACGGCCTGGCCGCCATGCGCGAAGACGATGAAACTGTTGAACGCGCGCCCGTCATCGCCGATCCGCACCGCACCCGTCATCAGCACAGTGTGCTGCGCGGTGAGCAGCGCGATATCGTCCAGCGCTTCGGGCTGGCGCATCAGCAGAAACGGCGGGGCCGCTTCCGGCCAGATGATATGCGTCGGCCGCGGCCCGTTGCCCGACAGGCTGAGATCCATCAATTCGCGCCAGTTGCGCACGCGATATTCCAGCGCGTATTTCTCGGTCTGCGGCACATCGGGCTGCACGATGCGTAGATTGACCCCCGGCACATAGACGACCGGCGTTTCGGCGAGACGGATTTCGCCGGCGATGCCCATCAACAAGAACAGCGCCGTCACCGAAGCGGGCAATATCCACGCCCGCGTGCGCCGTTCGCACAGGCAGGCGAGCGATGCGCCGAACAGCACCGTCAGCAGCGAAACGCCGTAAGCGCCGAACACCGCATTGCCCTGCATCACACCCAGAGACGCGCCCCAGCCATAGGCGGGAAGGTTCCACGGAAAGCCGGTGAGCAGATGTCCGCGCAGCCATTCGGCGATGCCGTAACACGCGGCCAGCACGAAGATGCGCGATGGGCCGGCGCGCCAGAGCGCCGATGTCACAGCGCCCGCCGCCGCCATGTAGAGCGCCAGGAACGCGGAGAGAAAGCCGATGGCAAACGGGATCTGCCAGGCATGCGCCACCGCATCGACGAGGAACGCGTAAGCGATCCAGTAAAGACCGCCGGCGAAGAAGCCGAAACCGAACGCCCAACCCGCGAAGGCCGCGCTTGTGATGGGGCGAGCACTTTTCTGCGCGCCGTCGATCAGCAGCATCAGCGCGGCAAAGCCCAGCAGCATCGCCGGGAAGACGAAGAACGGCGCGAAGGAAAGAACCGACGCCAGCCCCATCGCGAACGCGAACAGCATTCGCCGCCAGCCGGCGAGCGCGCGGACGAAATCGCCGGCGCGGATGAGAGCGGCGAAGATCATGGCTTGTCCGGCGCCGGCGGCGGGCGCAGGCGCAAGCGGCGCACACGCCTGGGATCGGCCTCCGCGATCTCGAATTCGAATCCGGATGGATGCGGCACAATCTCGCCGCGCTGCGGCACATGCCCTGCGAGCGCCACCGCGAGGCCGCCCAGCGTGTCGACGTCCTCGCCCGCGCCGTCGAGCGAAAGATCGACGCCGGTGCGTTCCTGGAAATCGGCGAGATCGAGGCGAGCATCGGCATCGTAGCCGCCGTCTGGGCCCGGAGTGAGCTTGGGGGCGTCGTCGGTGTCGTGTTCATCGGCGATCTGGCCGACGATCTCCTCGACCAGATCCTCGATGGAGACGAGACCGTCCGTGCCGCCATGCTCGTCGATCACCAGCGCCATGTGGGTGTGCGTGGTCTGCATCTTCAGCAACAGATCGCGCGCCGGCATCGAGGGTGGCACGAACAGGATCTCACGGCCGAGGCTGGCGATCGACACGTCGGGCCAGCGCAAGCCGCCTTGCCCGTCCACCTCGACGCGGCTGAGCACGTCCTTGATGTGCACGAAGCCGATGGGATCGTCGAGCGTCTCGCGATAGACCGGCAGGCGCGAATGCTGCGCCTCGCGCAGCAACGCGACCAGTTCGGCGAGCGAGGCCTGCTCTTCGATTCCGACGATGTCGGCGCGCGGGACCATCACGTCATCGACGCGCAATTCGCCGAAGCGCAGGATGTTGGCGAGCATCACGCGTTCCTGCGCCGCCAGCGCCGGGCTTTCGCGTTCGCTCTCCTCGATCACCTCTTCGAGGCTCTCGCGGATGGAGTGCGCCGTGCCGTCGCCGCGCAGCAGGGCGGTCAGCCGCTTGAGCAGCGAAGGCCTGGCGTCGCTCGTTTGCGTCGGATCGGCCATCAGCCTCTGCCCGCGTAAGGATCGGCGATACCGAGCTTCGCCAGCAATTTCACTTCCAGCGCTTCCATGGCCTCGGCCTCGCGATCCCTCTCATGATCGTAGCCCAAAAGATGCAAGGTGCCATGCAGCGCCAGATGCGCCGCATGATCGATCAACCGCTTTTTCTCGCGCTTGGCCTCTGCCGCCGCCACGCCGTAGGCGATCGCGATATCGCCCAGATAGCCAGCCTCGTCCGCCGGGAACGACAACACGTTGGTGGCCTTGTCCTTGCCGCGGAACCGGCGATTGAGCGACCGCAGTTGGGCGTCATTGGTAAGAAGAATCGTCATCCCTGGCGAGCGCGCGCTCTTTGCGCGCGTGAGGGCAGGGGACCCAGCTGCAGCAACCGTGACAGACTTCACGACCTGGGTCCCCTTCCCTCGCGCGAAGGCGCTCGCCGGGGATGACAGGTCTTTTTGCTTCTGGCCGAGTCGAGCCGCGCGCTCGATATACGCCAAAAGCGATTTTCCGCGCCGCCGCCAGGCAACATCGTCGACCACTATCTCGATCATCCGGTATGGCGCTCATAGGCGCCGACGATGCGCGTGACCAGCGGATGGCGCACGACGTCCTTTTCGCCGAACCGCGCCACCGACACGCCTTCGACGCCGGAGAGGATGCGCAGCGCTTCGTTCAATCCGTCCGCGCGCCCGCCGGGCAGGTCGCTCTGCGTGGGATCGCCCGTCACCACCATGCGCGATTCCTCGCCGAGCCGCGTCAAGAACATCTTCATCTGCGCGGGCGAGCAGTTCTGCGCCTCGTCCAGGATCACGAAGGCGCGGGTGAGCGTGCGCCCCCGCATGAAGGCGAGCGGCGCCACCTCGATCGTGCCCTGCTCCATCAGCTTGACGCATTGCTCGCCCATCGTTTCGAACAGCGCATCGTAAAGCGGGCGCAGATAGGGATCGATCTTGTCTTTGAGATCGCCCGGCAGGAAGCCGAGCCGTTCGCCCGCTTCCAGCGCCGGCCGCGCCAGGATCAACCGCTCGACGCGGCGCTCATAGAGCAGATGCGCGCCGAAAGCGGCGGCGAGATAGGTTTTGCCGGTGCCGGCGGGACCGACGCCGAAGACCAGCGGATGGGTGCGCATCAGGTCGAAATAGGCGCCTTGCGCGGGCGTGCGCGCGCGTGTGACTTTCGACGCGGAGGTGCGGATCGACGGCACGCCGAAATCGCCCGCGGGCAATTGCGCCGATTCGTGATTGGCGAAACGGGTTTCGGCGTCCACCTCCGCCGTGCCGACCTGTTCGCCGGCCTCGATGCGGGCATAGAGTGCGCGCAGCACCGCGGCGGCCCGTTCGCGCGCGTCGGCAGCGCCTTCGATGGCCAAGAGATTGCCGCGCATCGCGACGCGCACGCCCAGCTTCTGTTCGATGCGCACAAGGTTCTTCAGATGCGCGCCGCCGAGCGCGGCCAGCGCCGCATTGTCGGGAAATTCGAGCGTCACCTGCTCGCGCGTGGCGCGCTTGGTCTGTTTGGGGCTCATTCCGCCGCCACGCCGATCCGCGCGCTCCCCAGCCTGGCTTTGAGGGAGTTCGGAAACACCGCCTCGACCGTCACGTCGTGGATCTGGCCGATCAGATGTTCGGCGCCGTCGACATGCACCGGCTGCAGATAGGGACTGCGCCCAATGGCTTGACCCGCCTGACGGCCCGGCTTCTCGAACAGCACGGACATAGTGCGGCCCACGCAAGATGCGTCGAACGCGCGGCGCTGTTCGGCGAGCAGCGCCTGCAACACCTGCAACCGCGCATCTTTCACGTCTTCGGGAATCTGCGCAGGCGACGAGGCCGCCGGCGTGCCGGGGCGCGGGCTGTATTTGAACGAAAAGGCCTGCGCGAAACCGACAGCGCGCGCCAGCGCAAGCGTGTCCTCGAAATCCGCGTCGCTCTCACCCGGGAAACCGACGATGAAATCGCTCGACAGCGCGATACCCGGCCGGGCGGCGCGGATGCGCGACACCAGCGCGAAATAGTTCTCGCGCGTATGTTGCCGGTTCATCGCGTCCAGGATCCGGTCCGATCCCGATTGCACCGGCAGATGCAGGAACGGCATCAATTTTCCGATCTCGCCATGCGCCGCGATCAGATCCTCGCCCATGTCGCGCGGATGGCTGGTCATGAAGCGCAGCCGCTCGACGCCCGCGATCTTTGCGAGTTGCCGGATGAGTTGCGCCAGGCTCCAGCGCGCGCCATCCGGCCCTTCGCCCACATAGGCGTTGACGTTCTGGCCGAGCAGCGTGATCTCGCGCACGCCTTTCTCCGCGAGGCTCCGCGCCTCCGCTTCGATCTGCACCACGGGCCGCGAATATTCCGCGCCTCGCGTGTAGGGCACGACGCAGAAGGTGCAGAACTTGTCGCAGCCTTCCTGCACGGTGAGGAACGCAGCCGGCCCCGACGCGCTTGTGCTTCCCGCCAGCGCGTCGAATTTCTCTTCCACCGGGAAATCGGTCTCCAGCGCATGGCCGCGCTCGCGCGCGATCTTCGCGATCATCTCCGGCAGGCGGTGATAGGATTGCGGGCCGACCACGATATCGACCGCGCTTTGCCGCCGCACGATCTCTCTGCCCTCGGCCTGCGCCACGCAGCCCGCCACCGCGATCACCATCGCGCCGCCGCGGCTTTCCTTGATGCGCCGCAGCTTGCCGAGTTCCGAATAGACCTTCTCCGCGGCGCGCTCGCGGATGTGGCAGGTGTTGAGGATCACCATGTCGGCATCCTCGGCCACATCGGTCGGCCCATAGCCGATGGGCGCCAACAAATCCGCCATGCGAGCGGAATCATAGACGTTCATCTGGCAGCCATAGGTCTTGATGTAGAGCTTTTTCATAATCCGGCAGTCCAAAGAGCGCGGTTTATGGGCATTTGCGCCATCTGAGGCAAGCTTCACGCGAGCGCGCCCGCCGGCGCCGGTTGCGGCGGGGCTACTGTTTCGCCCGGCCTTTCGGGCAGGCGGCCCGCCAATCCTTGCGCCTGGCCGCGGCGGATGATGGTTTCTAGCCGCGCGGCGAGCGCCTTGCGCCCGCCCGCGGCATCGACCGTCATCGCCGGATGGAACTGCACCGTCACGTCGATCGGGCCTTCGACCAGCGCCTCCCACAGATGCGGAATCAGCTCCATGTCGCCGTACCAGGCGAAGTAGGGGCGGAATTCGCGGCCCATCGGCAGGCCGTGCACGGAAGTGTACGAAACCGACACCGGCTGCACCGGAACGCGGATGGGATTGCCTTGCGCGTCGGCGCCCACCACTGCCTCGGCCGCGCCCATCAGCGCGCTCTTGAACGGCAGGACGAAATTGCCGTCGTTCGACGTGCCCTCGGGGAACAGGATCAGCGCGTCGCCTTCGAGCAGGCGCTCGCGGATCTGGTCGCGCGAGGCGCCCGTCTGCGAGCGGCGCTCACGCTCGACGAAGACGGTGCGTTGCAGCCGCGCGAAGGTGCCGAACATGAACCAGTTCGCGACCTCGGCCTTGGCGACGAAGGAGACCGACGCGGTGCCGCCCAATACCAGGATGTCGAGATAGGAGGTGTGGTTGGAGACCATCAAGACGCCGCGATTCTGGATCGGCGTGCCCAGCACGGTGACGCGGATGTCGAACAGCTTCATCAGGAAGCGTTGATAGACGAACGGCAGCCGCTTGTAGCCGAGGCTTTTGGTGCGCAGCGCGAGGCTCTGCCACGGAATGACGAACGCCGCCGTCAGAAGGAAGACGAAGAGGACATAGCCGGCGCGGAGGGAGCGCATGGTCAGCTGCCGCTCTTGGCGACCTTCGGCACGCCATAGAGTTCAAGGCGGTGATCGACGAGTTCGAAGCCCAGCTCCTCTGCGACGCGCTTCTGCAACCGCTCGATATCCTCGTTGCGGAATTCGATGACGCGGCCGGACTGCACGTCGATCAGATGGTCGTGATGGGAATCGGGCACTTCCTCGTAGCGCGAGCGGCCGTCGCGGAAATCGTGACGCTCCAATATGCCGGCATCCTCGAACAGCTTCACCGTGCGATAGACCGTGGCGATGGAGATATGCGGATCGATCGCGGCGGCGCGGCGATAAAGCTCTTCGGCATCGGGATGATCCTCGGCATCCGACAGCACGCGCGCGATGACGCGGCGCTGCTCGGTCATGCGCAGGCCCTTTTCGGTGCAAAGCTTTTCGATGCGGCTCAAGCGGCCAATCTCCGATTGTGGGGCAAGTCTAGTCTACCTGACCCGCAATCCCCAAGGCCCGAACTTGGGCCCGAAGCGGCAAATCTGCCCGGAGGATCAGCGCATCCTGGGCCGATTCGAACGCGCTGCCTTCATAATAGCCCTTCCGTCGCCCCGCTTCCGCGAAACCGAGCCCGGTATAGAGCCCGCGCGCCGCCACGTTGCCGGTGGCGACCTCGAGGAAGAAGCTCGTCGCGCCCATTTCGGCGGCACGCAACGCCGCGGCGGCGACCAGCGCCCGCCCCAATCCGGCGCGGCGGGACGCAGGTGCCACCGCGATGGTCAGGATCTCCGCCTCCCCTGCCGCTTCGCGCGCCATCACGAAGCCGGCGGTTTGACCGTCATGGTCCGCGATCAAAGCGAAGACGCCGGGCGAGGCGAGCAGTCTGTTCAGCGCGTCCGCGCTCCAGCTTTCCAGGAAGCCGGTCGCATGCAGTTCGGCGAGGCGCGGCAGGTCGGTGGGCGCGGCGTCGCGGGTCACGGCCTGGCCGCCGGCAGCTTCGCATCGGGGGCGCGCAGATAGAGCGGGCGTGGAACCTCGCTTGGCTCCGGCATCGCCGCCGCCAGCCGCGCCACCCACAGCGCATCGGGCTGGCGCACGGATGACAGGATCGCGTCGCGCACCGCCATGTACATCGCCTCGGCGCCCGTGCCCGCTAGCGCGAACGGCGTTTCGAATTCCGACAGCATCGCAACAGTATCTTCGCGCGCCTTGAGCACCGCCTCGCCACCGGGCGCGAGTTCGACATAGAACTCATCGCGCCGTGCATCGTGGATGGCGGCGGCGCGCGCGCAGCCGGTTTCCGCCATCGCCTGCGCGGCGATCGCGGCGAGGCTGGTGACGCCCGCGAGCGGCTTGTTCAACGCGACGCGCAGACCGCGCATGAAGGCGAGCCCGACGCGCTGGCCGGTGAAGGTGCCGGGTCCCGTCGTCACCGCGAGGCGGTCCAACGCGGCGAAGGCAAATCCCGCGTCCTGCATCGCCGCTTCCACCATCGGCGCGAGCGCTTCGGCGTGGCCGCGTTCCATCAGTTCGAAACGATGCGCCACCACGCGCGCGCCATCGAGGATCGCAACGGAACAGGCGCCGAGCGCGGTATCGACGGCGAGAAGCTTCATGCGGGGGAGCTTAGAGAATCTGGCAGGCTTCGTCGAAGGAAAGCCGCGGGCTGCGCGGGAACAGGCCCGCCGGATCGCCATAGCCGAGGCTGCAAAGGAAATTGGACTTGATCTGCGTGCCGGCGAAGAACTCCTTGTCCACGCCCGCATTGTCGAAGCCCGACATCGGCCCGCAATCCAATCCCAGTGCGCGCGCCGCGATGATCAGATAGGCGCCCTGCAGCGTGCCGTTGCGGAATGCAACGACCTCGGCGAATTTGGGATCGGCGAACCAGTCCTTCGCGCCCGGCGCATGCGGAAACAGCCTGGGCACATGGCGCGCGAAATCGACGTCATACCCGATGATCGCGGTGACCGGCGCCGACATCGTCTTCTCGCGATTGCCTTCGGACAGATACGGCTTCAACCGCTCCTTGGCCTCGGGCGAGGTCACGAACACGATCCGCGCCGGGCTGATATTCGCGCTCGTCGGCCCCCAGCGCATCAGGTCGTAGACCGCCATCAGCAGCGCGGGGCTGACGGCACGGTCCTGCCATTTGTTCTGTGTCCGCGCGTTGCGGAACAGCAGGTCCAGCGCTTCGTCGTTAATGGCGTGAGCGGACATGGGTGTCGCCTTCGATTCAAATGGAGAGTTTCAGACCGCTTCGACAGCGCTCACTTCGGGGACGTAGTGGCGCAGCATGTTCTCGATGCCGTTCTTGAGCGTCGCGGTGGACGACGGGCAACCGGCGCAGGAACCGCGCATATGCAGCGAGACCACGCCGGAGGCCGGATCGTAGCGCTTGAAGATGATGTCGCCGCCGTCATTCGCCACGGCCGGGCGCACGCGGGTCTCGATCAATTCGCGGATCTGGGAGACGATCGCGGTGTCTTCGTCGGAATAGGCGGGTTCGTCCTCATCCTTCTCTTCCGCCGAGCCGGAGATGAGCGGCAGGCCGGCCGTGAAATGCTCCATGATCGCGCCCAGGATGGAGGGCTTCAGATGCTTCCAGTCGCCGCCGTTCTTCGTGACCGAGATGAAATCGCTGCCGAAGAAGACGCGCGAAACCTCGGGGATCGCGAACAAAGCCGCGGCAAGCGGCGAGCGTTCCGCAGAGCCGGCATCGGGGAAATCGGCGACGGAGGCCTCGCCCATCACGGCGCGGCCGGGCAGGAACTTCAAGGTCGCCGGATTCGGCGTGGATTCGGTCTGGATGAACATGGGCTCTATTTGGACCTCGCGAGGGGAGCGATCAAGGCCGCTCAGAAATCGGATATGAGGCCCTTCTTCTCCCAGTCGCCATAACGCGTCGGTTCCGGCCCCTTTTGCCCGCCGATTTCTTTCGGGCCGGCGGCCGCAACTTCGGCGGCCCGGCGCGCATCGGCTTCGGCCCTGGCGCGTTTGCCCGCGGCGCGGATGCGGGCGGCGATCTGCTGGCGCGAGGGTTTCCTTGTTTCGGTCATGGGTATTCGCCCGATGCTTCGCTTGACGGGAGCCGCTGCGATCTTACATCAGGCCCATGGCGAACACACTGCGCACCGGACTGCTCATGGCCGCAATGACCGGGTTGTTCCTGGTCGTGGGCTTCCTGATCGGCGGCGAGCCGGGGATGCTGCTTGCCTTCCTGTTCGCGGCGGGAAGCAATCTCTTTGCCTATTGGAAGTCCGACAAAGTGCTGCTGTCGATGTATGGCGCGCGCGCCGTTGATGAGGCGAGCGCGCCCGAACTGGTGCATCTCGTCGCCCAGCTCGCGGCGAAGGACGGGTTGCCGATGCCCAAGGTCTATATCGTGGAGAACGCGCAGCCCAACGCCTTCGCGACGGGCCGCAATCCCGAACATGCGGCGGTGTGCGTGACGACCGGACTTCTCCAGCGCGTCGACAACGAGCAACTCGCCGGCGTGCTTGCCCACGAATTCTCGCATGTGAAGCACCGCGACACGCTGACCATGACGATCACCGCGACCATCGCGGGCGCGGTGTCGATGCTGGCGAACTTCGCCTTCTTCTTCGGCGGCGACCGGCGCAACAATCCGTTCGGCTTCATCGGCGTGCTGCTCGCCATGCTGGTCGCGCCCATCGCAGCAATGCTGGTGCAGATGGCGGTGAGCCGCACGCGCGAATTCGACGCCGACCGCGCCGGCGCCGAACTCTCGGGCCGACCGCTCTGGCTCGCCTCCGCGCTGGAACAGATCGACGCGGGCGCGAAGACCATCGACAACCCGCAAGCCGACGCCAATCCCGCCACCGCCCATATGTTCATCGTCAATCCGCTCGCGGGCAGCAGACTGTCGGGCTTGTTCTCCAGCCATCCCTCGACGGCCGAACGCGTCGCACGGCTGAAGGCAATGGCCGCGCAAATGGGCCAGGCGCCCAAGCCCGGCCCCTGGGGATCCGTGGGGGGATGACCGGTCTTCCCGCGCGCATCGCCGCGCAAGACATATTGAGCGAAGTGCTGCGCCGTCACCGCCCGCTCGACGCGGCGCTGGATGCGATCCTGCCCGGCACCCTGGAGCCGCGCGATGCCGGTTTCGCACACGCCATTGCGAGCGAGACGCTGCGCCGCTTCGGCCAACTCGACACGCTGCTCCACACATTCATTGCCAAGATGCCGCCGCCGCATCGCTCGGGACCGACGCTGGAAATCCTGATGGCGGGCGCCTGCGAACTCCTGTTCCTCGACGTCGCGGCGCACGCCGCCGTCGACGCCGCCAACCAGCTTGCCGCGCGCGACAAGAAGGCGGTGCACTTCAAGCCGCTGATCAACGCTGCCCTGCGCCGCATCTCACGCGAAGGCCGCGAAGCGCTTGCCGCGCAAGACGAACGCCTCGCCGCACCCGACTGGCTGTGGACGCGCTGGCGCGAGACCTATGGCGAAGAGACCGCGCGCAAGATCATCCATGCGCATCTGGCGCGGCCGCCGCTCGACATTTTGCGCAAAAACCGCACGCTGGAAATTCCCGGCGCGCAGCAATTGCCGAACGGCATGCTACGCGTCGCCGAAGCCGGACGCGTCGAGGACATGCCGGGCTTCGCGCAAGGCGCTTGGTGGGTGCAGGATTTCGCCGCGAGCCTGCCCGCACATCTTCTGGGCGACGTGCGGGGCAAGACGGTGATCGATCTCTGCGCCGCGCCGGGCGGCAAGACGGCGCAGCTCGCGGCTTCTGGCGCCAAGGTGATCGCGGTGGAGCGTGAAGCCTCGCGGCTGGTGCGGCTCAAAGCCAATCTCGAACGCTTGCAACTCTCCGCTATCGTGATCGAGTCCGACGCGCGCGACTATCAGCCAGACGCACTCGCGCCATGCGTTCTGCTAGACGCGCCATGCAGCGCCACCGGCACGATCCGCCGCCATCCCGACCGGCCCTGGATCAAGAGCGCCGGCGACATCAATCTCTGTGCAGCGGGCGCGGGCGAGTTGCTCGACGCCGCCGCCGAAATGGTCGCGCCCGGCGGCACGCTGGTCTTCGCCGTGTGCTCGCTGGAGCCGGAGGAAGGCATCGAACAGATCGCCGCGTTCTTGCGCGCGCGCAAGGACTTCAAACGCGTGCCGGTCGCGGGATCGGATGTATTCGGAATGCGCGAACTGATTTCTGCCGAAGGCGATTTGCGCACGCTGCCGTGCCACATGGCCGAACAAGGCGGGATGGACGGGTTCTACGCGGCGCGGCTGAGGCGCGCTTAGGACAGACGCCCCAGCGCATAGGCAATCGCCAGATAGATCTTGCCGGTGTCCGCGCTCAGGATGGTGGAGGTGAGCAACCCGCCGCCATCGCCGTCGCGGGCGCGCACCATCAGTTGCTCGAACTCGTCCAGATAGGTGTTGGCGGCTTCGCGGAAGCGGGCGTTCTCGCGATAGAGCATCGCGATGCGGTCCACCGCGCCCCCGTCGATCGATTGCGCCAGCTTGCGCGCGAACACAGACCGGTCGCCCGCGAGATAACGCTTCCAGTCCTCTTCGCCGAGCGAGGAATCCGACATGATCGGATCGAGGTCAACCGCCAGATCGGCAAGCGCGGCCTGCAGCGCGCCCATCGCGGCGGCGGCCGCGGGACGCAAATCCTTAGCGCGGGTCTCGTTGTCTTCGACGGCGGCGAGCAGCGCGCGCATGTTCCAGGATTTGTTGTCGGCGGGTTGCGATGATGGCTTGCGCGGGCGCTGCGTCAACCGCCGCGCCATGCCGATCAGCCCGTCGCTTTCCGGCGCTTCGAGCGCAACCGGAGCCGATGCGTTTTGCGGCAGCTTGAGGCCGCTGGCCCGCGCCGTGCGCGCATGGATAGTGGACAGCGTGCGGGCGGAAAGATCGAGGATCTCGTCCGTCTCCGTCTTGACCATGTGGCGCACGCGCTGGGCTTCCTGCTGCGCCACGCCGGGCAGCGCGAGCAGGTGCTTCTCCACTTCGGCGACGGTGCTGGACAGCGTCGAGCGGATTTCGTTGGCGCCGGCGGCGAGTTCGCCCGCGGTGCGCAGCAGCCGTTCGCATTCGGCCATCGCGTCGCCGACCAGGGCCTTGGCATTGGATTTGGCTTCGGCGGCGGTTTCGCCGATGAGCGTTTGCGCGCCGGCGCCCGCGTCGTGCAGCGAGCCCACCAGACGCGCCAGCGAGGTGATCGCGCCTTCGGACACGTCCTTCATGCGCTCGGCTTCGCGGCCGAAGCTGGCGGTCAGTTGCGTCGCGCGCGCAGCCGCGTTGGCCATCAGATGTTCGAGCTGTCGGTCTGTCTCGTCCGCCAGGGTTTCGAATTTTCCGGCCTGGTCGGAGAGCGCGTTGATCGCATGTTCCATCGAGGCGCGCTCGGCGCCGAGCGCGCCTTCGAAGGCGGTGCTTTCGTCTTTCAACTTGTTCAGCAGGTCGCCGAGCGCGGCGCGGTGGCGCTCGTGGCGGCCGAGGAGGAATTCGGCGCGCGCCATCGCGGCGTCCGACACCGTCTCGATGCGCTTGGACTGGCGGTCCAGTTCCAGCGCGATGGCATGCGGCGCTTCGGCAGCGGCCTCGGCGGAAGCGCGGAAACTGGCCGACTGGGTGTCGAGTTGGATGCCGGCGGATTTCAGTGTGCCTTCGGCGGTCTCGATCGTGGCGCGCAACTGCGCGACGCGGCCCGCGACGGTCTCGCTGGCGCGGCTGGCGACATCGCTGAGCGAGCCTGCCGTCGTCTCGATGCGTTCGCGCTCCTGCGCGAGGCGCGATCCGACCGCATCGGCGCGCACTTCTGCGCGCGCGCCTGCTTCATCGAGCGCGGCGATATTGTTCTCGAGCACGCTTTCGAGCGCACGCAGCCGCGTGAAGGCGCCGTCGAGCCCAGCGTTCAGCGCATCGATCTCGCGGCGCACGGCGCGGCCGAGCCGCGCGGAGGTGCGCGCCGCGGTCTCGTCGGCGGAGAACAGTTTGTCGGTGAGGTCGGCGAGGGATTGCGTCGCCGCGCTCATCTCCGAGCCGCGCGCGAACGCCCAAGCGGCAACCACCATCAGCATCGGCGGCACGAAGGTCGCAAACGCGAGCAGCGCGATCTGCTGCACGTCGAGCCCTGCGAAACCCTTCGGCCCGAGATAGCCCCACAGATAGGCGGCGGCCGCGCCCATCCAGAACGCGCCCAAGGTGACGGAGAAGACCAGCGCGCCCAGACCATGCTGCGGGACGCGCGGCGCACGCTCGGCGCGGGCCTCCTCGGCGAAGGTCTCGGCGGTGGGCAGAAGTACGGGCTGGTTGCGCTCCGGAGCGGTCGCCACGGGGTGAATCCTTCGACAGATACCGGGCCACCTTAACCATTCAAGTCCCTGACAGCGAGAGCTTCCGCTGTGGATAGATCGGGGTCACAATGGGTCCGACACGACACGCGAAAGTTGTTCCCGATGGAAGCCCACCAGCCCAGCCGCACAGCCCAGGGCGCTGCCCTTCACCGGGCCGCCCACCAGCTCGTCGACAGCCCACCGGTCTTCGCCGATCCCTTGGCGCTGCGCATCGTCGGCGACGACGCGGCGGACCAGTTGCGCAAGGGCCAGGATCATCACGCGATGGCCGAAACCGCGCCGTTGCGGCTTTTCATCGCCACCCGCAGCCGCTTCACCGAGGACAGCCTGGCCGAAGCCTACGCCGCGGGCGTGCGGCAATACGCGATCCTGGGCGCGGGTCTCGACACTTTCGCCTATGAGCGGGCGCGGGCTTACGCGGACCTCGCCATCTTCGAGATCGACCATCCGGCAACCCAGATCTGGAAGCGGGCGCGGCTGGAAGAGGCGGCGATCGCCGTACCCGAAACCGTCACCTACACGCCGGTCGATTTCGAGCGCGACACATTGAATGCCGGCCTTGCCCGCGCCGGTTTCGATTTCGACAATCCTGCGTTCTTCGCCTGGCTCGGCGTCACGCCCTATCTGACGCGCGAAGCGATCGATGCCACGCTGTCCTTCATCGCGTCGCTCAAGACGGGCAGCGGCGTGGCGTTCGACTATGCCGAGCCGCCCGGCGCCGATCACGCGAGGTTCGACGCCATGGCCGCGCGCGTCGCCGCCATCGGCGAGCCGTTCAAGAGCCTTCTCGATCCGGCGGAGCTTGCGCAATCGCTCACGACGATGGGCTTTTCCCGCATCAAGGACTTCGGCGGCGCGATGCTGAATGCGCGCTATTTCCAGAACCGCGCCGACGGCCGCAAGCTCGCCGGCCGCGGCCATATGATGCGCGCCATCGTCTGACCATCACCCTCCAATGTCCCGATTTGGGACGACGCGCTTAACGCGGCTTTGAGCGCTACTCTGTCATGGTGGGGGTTCGCGAAGGGAATCCGCATGTCTCGCCCGGTCGATATGGCGCATCTGGCCCGCTACACCGGCGGCGATTCGGCGCTCAATGCCGAAGTGCTCAGCCTGTTCGACGGCCAGATCAACGAACTTGTCGCGCGGCTCAATTCCATCCTCGCGGCGCGCGACCAGAAATCCTGGAAAGAGATCACCCACACGCTGAAGGGCGCCGCGCGTGGCATCGGCGCCTTCGGCTTCGCGGACGCCGCAGCCGCCGCCGAGCCCTTCGATCTCGCCGATCAGCCCGACGAAGCCGGCAAGGCCCTCGCCACGCTGGAGAGCAACGCCCAGGCGGTGCAGTCCTTCATCCGCGCCTATCTCGGCCGCTGACTACCCCTCTTTTCTCGGCTCCCATTGAATGGGATTGTGGGTCCAGCCATTTCTACATATAAGGACGGCCCTTCCGCTCGTCTTACAAGAATCGTGTGTGAATTATGGGCACTGAAGTCGAAACCGATGTCGCCGTCGTGGGCGCGGGGCCAATTGGGCTGTTCGCCGTATTCGAACTGGGGCTCCTGGATCTGAAAGCCCATCTGGTCGACATCCTCGACCGGCCGGGCGGGCAGTTGACCGAGCTCTATCCCGAGAAGCCGATCTACGACATTCCCGGCCTGCCCATCGTGACCGGACAGGATCTCGCCGACCGGCTGATGGAGCAGATCAAGCCGTTCCATCCCACTTTCCATCTGGCGCAGATGGCGACGGCGCTGGAGAAGCTTCCCGACGGGCGCTGGAAACTCACCACCGACGCCGACACCACCATCATCGCGCCCGTGATCGTCATCGCGGCGGGCGGCGGCAGCTTCGTGCCGCGCCGCCCGCCCATCGCGGGCATCGAGGCCTATGAAGGCAAGTCCGTGCACTATGCCGTGCGCAAGATGGACGCATTCAAGGACAAGCATGTTCTGATCGCGGGCGGCGGAGATTCCGCGCTCGACTGGACGCTCAATCTCGCGCCCATCGCCAAGTCGCTGACGCTCGTGCACCACCGCGACGGCTTCCGCGCCGCGCAGCACAGCGTCAACCAGATGCGCGCGCTGGTCGAATCCGGCAAGGTGAAATTCCACGTCGCGAGCGTCAAAGCCTTGCACGGCGCGGACGGTGCGCTTGACGCGGTGACGCTGGCCGGCGCCGAGAAGAACGAATGGCGCCATGACACCGATGCGTTCCTGCCGTTCTTCGGGCTCACCATCAAGCTCGGCCCGATCGCCGAATTCGGTTTGAACCTGCACGAGAACCTGATTCCCGTGGACACCGCGAAATTCGAAAGCGCGACGCCCGGCATCTTCGCCATCGGCGACATCAACAGCTACGCCGGCAAGCTGAAGCTGATCCTCTCGGGCTTCCACGAGGCCGCCTTGATGGCGCAGGCCGCGTTCCATATCGTGAAGCCGAACGAGAAATTGCGCTTCCAGTACACGACGTCGTCCTCCAACCTGCAGAAGAAACTGGGCGTGGCATGAAGATCGTCGCCATCGACCGCAAAGGCGCGGAGCACAGGCTCGAAGGCCGCGACGGCTGGAGCGTGATGGAGATCCTGCGCGATGCGGGCCTGCCCATCGCGGCGGAATGCGGCGGGGCGTGTGCCTGCGCCACCTGCCATGTTTATGTGGAAGACGGCTGGTACAGGAAACTGCCCGAACGCTCCGACGCGGAGATCGACATGCTCGACATGGCCCTCGCCGTGGAGCCCAATTCGCGGCTGTCCTGCCAGATCACCTGCAAGGACGAGTTGGACGGGATCAAGGTCACCATCGCGCCCGAGTGAGTTACGAATTATTGTATTGCGATAATAAATCGTCCTGATATAGACAATCCGAGGCTTTCGGACGGCGCGATGACGGGCTGGCGCAAACCGCTGATCGGTGCGGGCGTGCTGGCGCTGCATGCGCTGCTGCTGGCGGGACTGCTCGACATGCACAGTCCGCCGCCGCCCCGCGAAGAGGCGCGCGAGACCACTCTGCTGCTCCTGCCTTTGCCGCATCCCAAGCCGCCGGAGGAGAAGACGCTTCCGGCACCCACTCCGGCTTCGCACGCGATCACCATCACGATTCCGAAGAACTTTGTGACGCCGCCGAACACGGAAACGCTGCCCGGCGCGCAAGGCCTGGGCATGGCGCTGGGCTGCGGCGCACCCAATTACGACTCGCTCAGCCCGGCCGAGCGCGCGTCGTGCAAGCACGGGCCATGGGGCTACGATGCGCAGGCGCGCGAGACGGCGAGCCTGATCATCAAAGCGCCGCCGCCGCCGATGTCCGCGGCGGATCGCGCCTGGCGCATTCGCAGCACCACCGATCCATGCGGCGCGGAGAAGTTGGCGCATATCCCGTTCTGCATCCACAAGATCATCTACGGCGACAAGCTGCCGTGACCACGAGCCATGACGACAGGAGAGACGCGATGAAAGTTTCGGAACGGCTGATACGCGGAAGCCGCGTGATGGCGTGGCTGTCGCTGATCGGCGCGGTGGTCTATGTCGCCGCGGATTGCCTTGTCTTTCTCGCGCCCGGCATATCCCGCGAGCTCGGCGCCATCGAACTGCATCACACCGGCATGGATGTGACGCAGGCGATCCCGTTCGTCTATCGCGCCGCAGCGCTCGCCGTCGATCTGATCCCCGCTTCGCTGATGGTGTGGGCGCTGCTGGAACTGCATCGCCTGTTCCTGCGCTACGCCGCGGGCGATGTGTTCACCGCCGCCGCGCTCAAGAGCCTCAACCGGGTGGCGGCGCTGATGTTCTGGTATGTGCTGGTGGGTTTCGTGGCGCAGGCGCCGATCTCCGCGCTGCTCAGCTGGTCGAAGTCCACCGGCCATCGCGAGATCAGCCTGGGCTTCACCTCTCACGATGTCAGCTTCCTGTTCATGGCCGGCGTGGTGCTGGTGATCGCGCGCGTCATGGCCGAGGCCCGCCGGGTCGCGGACGAAAACGAAAGCTTCGTGTGATGGCCATTGTCGTCAACCTGGACGTCATGCTGGCCCGGCGCAAAATGCGCTCCAAGGAGCTGGCCGAGGCGGTGGGCATCACCGAGGCCAATCTCTCCCTGCTCAAAAGCGGCAAGGTGAAGGGCGTGCGCTTCGCCACCGTGGAAAAGATCTGCGCCGTGCTGGACTGCCAGCCCGGCGATCTGCTGGAATACCGCCCCGACCCGGCGGAGTAGATCAGCATGGCCCTTTCGTCCGAAACGCCTCCCAGACCGGGAGGTGGCGTCCGCCTGGCGACACAAGCCGACACCGGCCCCGTGTCGCAAACCCTGGCGCGGGCCTTCTTCGACGATCCGGTGACGGCGCATTTCTTCCCCGACGAGACACATCGCCGCGCCAAGCTGCCGCCGATGTTCGCGGTGCTGTTCAAACTCGGCCTGCCTTACGGCGCCTGCTACGTGACGGAAGGCTATGAGTCCGTAACCCTGTGGCGCCCGCCCGGCCAATGGCATCTGACGATCTGGCAATATCTCGCCAACGGGCCCGCGCTGCTCTCGGTATTCGGCACCGGTGTGCTCAGGGCGATGGCGACGATGGACCGGATCGAGAAGGACCATCCCGAAGTGCCGCATTGGTATCTGCAAACCATCGGCACCGATCCGGCCAAACAGGGCAAGGGCTTCGGCGGCGCGATCATCCGTTCGCAACTGGCGGAAGCCGACAGGCAGCACGCGCATTGCTATCTGGAATCGAGCAAGGACACGAACATCCCGATCTACCAGTCCTTCGGTTTTAAGATCACCGGCGAGATCAAGATTCCAAACGGTCCGACCCTGTGGCCGATGTGGCGGGAGGCACGGCCATGAAACACGCGATCCTGTTTGCGCTCGGCCTGTGTGCGACGCCCGCGCTGGCGGATGGCATCACCCTCTCCGGCCAGGTGCAGCATCAGGGCCACTTCACCATGGCGGAGCTGCGTGCCTTGCCGGAGATCGACGTGAAAGCCGACCAGCTGACCGACAAGGGCAGCTTCGCCGGCACGTTCCACGGCGTGCTGTTGTGGACGCTCGTGAACAGCGCGCAGTTCGTGAACGGGCCGGAGCACAACGCGATCCTGCGCCATGCCATGCTCGTCTCGTCATCCACCGATCAATACGGCGCGGTGGTCAGCCTGGGCGAGATTCACCCCAAGCTCGGCAATGGCCAGGTGATCCTCGCCACGGAGGAGAACGGCCAGCCGCTCGCGGCCCCCATCCTCATCGTGCCGGGCGACGGCCACGCCGCGCGCGACGTGCACGATGTCACGGACGTGACGGTCCAGTGAGCGCGAACACGGACGATTGCAAACAGCCGCCCGGCGTCGCCGCCCCGGTGATCGACACCGGGCGCTGCGAGGGCAAGGACGATTGCGTCCGCGTCTGCCCCTATGACGTGTTCACCGTGCGCAAGCTGACCGGCGGCGAACGCGCCGCATTGCCCTTCTTCGTGCGCCTCAAGGTCGCCGTCCACGGCGGACGGCAGGCTTTCGTCACCAGCCCCGATCAATGCCATTCCTGCGGCTTGTGCGTAGCCGCCTGTCCGGAACACGCGATCCGCCTCACCCGGATTTCCCCGCAATAGGAGACGAGCATGCTGAAGGTCCATCACCTGAACAATTCGCGTTCACAGCGCATCTTGTGGCTGCTCGAAGAACTGGGCGCGCCGTACGAGATCGTGCAATACCAGCGCATGAGCCCGGTGCCGCTGGCGCCGCCGGAACTGAAGAAGATCCATCCGCTCGGCAAATCGCCGGTGATCACCGACGGCGACGTGACCATCGCGGAGTCCGGCGCCATCGTCGAATATATCCTGGACAAATATGGCAACGGCAAATTGCGCCCGGCCGCCGGCTCCAGGGACCACGTCAAATATATCGAGTGGATGCATTACGCCGAAGGCTCGGCGATGCTGCCCTTGATGATGCATCTCTATGCCGGCTTCCTCGGCGACGGCGCGGCGCCGTTGCGCCCGCGCATCGACAGCGAGATCGCCAACCAGCTCGCCTATATGGAGAACGCGATCAAAGGCCACGACTATTTCGTCGGCCACGGGCTCACCGGCGCGGACGTCCAGCTCGTCTTCGTGCTGGAGGCAGCCGATGCGAGCGGGTTGCTCGCGCCTTATCCGGCGCTCGAGAAATATCTGACGGCGATGCAGTCCCGCCCCGCCTACAAGCGCGCCATCGACAAGGGCGGACCCTATGGGCTCGGCGCCAACCGGCGTCCCGTCCAGTCTTAACCGTAAGTTCGCGGGCCGAAAAGCGTCAAAAGCAAAAGCAGTCAAAAGGTGGTTTTGAGACGCAGCCGCGCCACACTTTGCCAATATTGGCGGGAGCGCGTTGCCTGGGCTTTGGAGCCCGCGTAAGGTCTTGGCCGGGGTGGAGTTGGGTAATGAAAAAAGCGTGGCCGTTCGCGGCGCTAGTGCTGGTCTGTGCCGCGGGCGGCGCGCTGGCCAGTTCCTATTCCGATTTCAATGCGGGCATCGCCGCGCATGACCGCTATGATTGGGACGAAACCATCCAGCGCGAAACCGCCGCACTGGCCGCGCCCGATTTGTTGCCCGGCTTCCGGGTTCCCGCCCATATCGACCGGGCCGACGCCCATCTCGCCAAGAAGGAATACGATCTCGCGTTGATCGATTATTCCGCGGCGCTCGCCATCGCGCCGGACAATCTGGAAGCGCGCTTGCGCCGTTCGGCCATCTATCGCGAAAAGAAGAACTACGCCGCAGCCATCGCCGATCTCAACGAAGTGATCCGTCTGCGTCCAACCTTGCCGGTCGGCTATGGTGTACGGGCCGTTTGCTACGATGAATCCGGCAATCTCGATGCCGCGATCGCGGACTACACCACGCTGATCGGTCTCAACACGAAAGACGCCGCGGGCTACGCGTTGCGTGGCAGCGCCTGGCGCCGCAAAGGCGACACCGGCAAGGCGATCGCCGACGACACCAATGCGCTCGCGCTCCAGCCGCGCGCGGCCGGCGTCATGTTCGAACGCGCCCAGGCCTACCAGGACGAGGGCAACTACACCGGCGCCGTGACGGACATCACCAACGGCCTGCGCCTCAACCCCAGCAATGCGGATGCGCGCCTGCAGCTCGGGCTGGCGCAATGGGAGGCGGGCAATTTCGCCGACGCGGCCACCGCGTTTGGACAGGTGGTGCAGGTTCGCCCCGATTTCCCCTATGCCATGATATGGCGCGCGCTGTCGCAATCGCGCACCGGCCAGGACTACACTGCGGAATTCGCGACCAACACGGCCAAGCTCGACATGGCCAAATGGCCCGCGCCGCTGGTCAGATTGTTCCAGGGACAATCGGCGCCCGACGCAGCGTTCCGGGCCGCCGCCAATCCCGATCCGGAAATCGCCAGGCAGCAAACCTGCGAAGCCAATTTCTACACCGGCGAATGGGACCTGATGCATGGTGCGCAAGCCGCCGCCATTCCGCTGCTGCAGGCCGCGCGCGCCACCTGTCCATACGATTTCATCGAGCGCAACGCCGCCATCGCCGAACTCGCCCGAACCAAATAGACGAGGCAGACCGCATGAACCGCGCGATCAAACTGGGTCTTGTTGGCGCCGCCGCGCTGGCCTGTGCCGCGACGGCGGGCCTCGCCCAGCAGGGACCCGTCTTCAACGTCACGCCGCAATCGGCGGGCGGCCCCGTCGCCGCCCCCGCGGCCACGCCGCCGGACACATCGCCGGCAATACCTGCGACGCCGGCCGCCACGCCCGGCGCACCCTGCCACCAGACGCGCGTCGCCGACCTCGAGCTCACCACCGAACCGAGCGGGCAAGTCGCCATACCGGTCAGCATCGACGACCGCACCTATATGCTGGCCGTCGATACCGGAACGATCCACACGGTGATCACCTCGCGCGTCGCGGACGAGTTGCAGCTTGAGCGCGATTTGAGCGCGCAGGTCTATGTGATGGCCGGCGGCATTCCGATCTATCAGGTCGCCTATTCGCACAGCTTCAAGGTCGGGACGATGACGACGGGCCGCGTCGGCTTGCTGGTCACCTCGCCCAATTCGCTGAATTACGATACCGATGGCCTGTTCGGCCCCGACGCGATGAACAATTACGACGTCGAGATCGATTACGCCCACGGCCGCTTCAACCTGTATTCGCAGGACCATTGCCCCGGGCAGGTCGTCTACTGGACGCGCGGCGCCTATGCCCAGGTTCCGATGCATGTGGACGAGGATTGGCACATCTCCGTGCCGCTCACCATGGACGGCAAGCCGCTCAACGCCTTCATCGACACCGGCGCGGCCCGCTCGTTCATGACGCTGGGCACGGTGCGGGAACTCTACGGCCTCACGCCCGACAGCCCCGGCATGGAGAAACGCACCAACGTCTCCATCAACGGCACGCGGCCGACCACGATCTATCGCTATCCCTTCGGCGTATTGAACATCGAAGGCATCGCCGTGCAGCATCCCGATATCGAGATCATGCCGGACTCCGCGCTCGGCAAGGACGCGCCGCCGCTCGTCATCGGCGCGAACGTGCTGCGCCAGCTGCATCTCTACATCGCCTACAAGGAGCAGATGCTCTACGCGACGCCCGCCGAGGCCAAATGATCGACCATCTCTCGCTCGCCGTACGCGATCTGGAGAAAAGTGCGGCGTTCTACGAACGCGTGCTGGCGCCCTTGGGGCTCAAGCGGCTCGTCGCGCGCGAAGGCAGCGTCGGCTTCGGCAAGGCCTATCCCGAATTCTGGCTCAACGCTCGCAACAATCTTGATCCCCAGCCCGAAAACAACGGCACGCACATCGCGTTGCGCGCGCCGGGCGAAGACGCGGTGCGCGCCTTCCATGCCGCGGCGCTGGCGGCCGGCGGACGCGACGGTGGCGCACCAGGCCCGCGCGCGGCCGCCATGACCACCTATTATGGGGCTTTCATTCTCGACCCCGATGGCAACAAGATCGAGGCCGTGAACTTTCTCAGAGGCTGACATGACAAGACTGGTGCCGCCGCCCGCCATTGATGCCGCGGAGCGCCGCGCGCGCATCGCCAAACTCGCCGCCGGCATGCAGGCGCAGAACCTCTCCGCCGTGCTGCTCGGCCCGACGACGGGCCTGCGCTATTTCACCGGCATAGGCTGGCATCCGTCCGAACGCTTCACCGGCGCGCTCGTTCACGCGGATGGACGGCTGGAATATATCTGTCCGCGTTTCGAGCGCGACAAGGTGAGCGGCCTCATCACGCTGGACGGCGAGATGTCGAACTGGGAGGAAGAGCAAAGCCCCGCCGCCCTGATCGCCGGCCGTGTGAAGGGCACGTTGGGCGTGGACGACCAGATGGCGCTGTTCTTCTACCGCGCGCTTGCCCGACATATCGCGCCCGAGCGCCTCGCCGATGCCGGGCCGCTGATCAACGCCCTGCGCCGCAGCAAATCGCCCGCCGAAATCGCGCTGATGCAATACGCCAAGACCATCACGCTCGACGTGCAGCGCCGCGCCTGGAAGAGCCTGGCGCCGGGCGTGCGCGCCTCCGAAGTCGAGAGCTTCATCGACACGCAACACCGCGCGCTGGGCGGCAGCGGCAACATCTTCTGCATCGTCTCGTTCGGCGAGGATACTTCGCTGCCGCATGGCGGCGAGACCGACCGCGCCCTGGCGAAAGGCGACGTCGTGCTGATCGACACCGGCACCTCCGTTGACGGCTACAATTCCGACATCACGCGCACCTACGTCTTCGGGGAGCCCACGCCGGACAACCGCCGCGTCTGGGACGCCGAGAAGCGCGCGCAAGCCGCCGCGTTCGCGGCCGCCCGGCCGGGCGCGGCGTGCGAAAGCGTCGATGCCGCCGCCCGCGCCTCGCTCATAAGCGACGGCTTCGGCCCGGATTACACGCTCCCCGGCCTGCCCCACCGCACCGGCCACGGCATCGGCCTCGACGTCCATGAAGCACCCAACCTGGTGCGGGGAGACACCACGCCGCTCGCAGCCGGCATGTGCTTCTCCAACGAACCGATGATCGTGGTGCCAGGGAAATTCGGCGTCCGCTTGGAAGACCATTTCTATATGACGGAGACGGGCGCGAAATGGTTCACCGAACCCTCCGCCAGCATCGACGAGCCGTTCGAAGGCGTGGCCGCGCTGGAGTAAGCGTCTCACAGCGTCACGCCAAACACGCGTTGCAACGCGACCGCATAGACATAGTAGACTACTCCGGTCACCGCGATGGCGCCGGCGAAGCTTGGCCAGAAACCGGCGCCCAGCCGGATGAAGAACGGCAACGCAGCGAGGAACACGCAGCCCGGCGGCAGCAGCCACAATATGCTCGCGGAATACTGCGCGGCGCGCGCGGCGTCGTTCGTATCGAGATAGAGCCACGCGATGGTGAGCGCGGAAGTGAGCGGCAAACCGACGATGAGCGCCGAGACGAAGTTGGAGCGCTTGGCCAATTCGCTCACCCCGACGATGAAGATGGCGGTGAGCAGGGCCTTCAATGCGGTGGCCGCGAAAGGGTTCATGCCTTCACCGCGTCGCCCCAGTAGTTGAACCCGGCGAAGCGCGGCGTGCCGGGCAGGTACATGGTCTCCATGCTCTCGACGCGAAAGCCGGAATCGCGGATCATCTTGGGGATCGGGCGGCCGACATGGCAGCCGCCGCCGATGAACTTCCAGGCTGGCGTCAGCCGGCGCTGCCAGACGCGCACCTCTTCGTCCGGCGCTTCGCCATGCTCGCAGAAGATCATCCGGCCAGAGGGTTTCAGCACGCGGCGCATTTCGCCGAGCGCCTTCATCACATCGGGTATCGTGCAGAGCGTGTAAGTGATCAGGACCGTGTCGGCTGCTTCGGCGTCCAGCGGAATCTGTTCGCCCGGCAGGTCGATGAATTCGAGCGGGATAAGCGAGGCCGCGACGCGCTCTGCCGCGCGCGCCCGCATTTCGGGTGACGGCTCCAGCGCCCACAGATGCGTGACTTTCGCTGCATCGTAGAACGGAAGATTGTGGCCCGCGCCGAAGCCCACTTCGAGCACGCGGCCTTGCGCGCGCGGCACGACCTTCCTGCGCTGATAGCGGATCGGCTTGGTGCTCATCGCCGCATCGAGCAGGCGCGGCAGGATGAAATGGTCGTAGAGACCCATGCACACACCCCGTCTAGCGGTTCAGCTCCCGCATCGCCGCATCGAGGCCACCGAGCGTGAGCGGGAACATCCGGTCCGCCATGATCTGGCCGATCAGCCCGATGGACGGCGTGTATTCCCAGTGCTTCTGCGCCACCGGATTGAGCCACACCGCATGCTCGTAGATCTGCGTCACGCGGTCCAGCCAGATCGCGCCCGGCTCTTCGTTCCAGTGCTCGACGCTGCCGCCGGGATAGGAGATCTCATAGGGGCTCATCGTCGCGTCGCCGACGAAGATCACTTTGTAGTCGTGCGGAAATTTGTGCAGCACGTCCCAGGTGTTGCTCTTCTCATTGTGGCGGCGGCGATTGTCCTTCCATACGCTCTCATAGAGGCAGTTGTGGAAGTAGAAGAATTCCATGTGCTTGAATTCGGTCTTCGCGGCGCTGAACAATTCCTCGCAGAGCTTGATATAGGCGTCCATCGAGCCGCCGATGTCGAAGAAGATCAGCACCTTCACGGTGTTGTGCCGCTCGGGGATCAGGCGCAGATCGAGATAGCCCTTGTTCGCCGTGTCCTGGATCGTGCCGTCGATATCGAGTTCGGTCTCCGCGCCCTGACGCGCCCATTTGCGCAGACGGCGCAGCGCCACCTTGATGTTGCGGGTGCCGAGCTCGACGCTGTCGTCCAGGTTCTTGTATTCGCGCTTGTCCCAAACCTTCACCGCCTTGCCGTGGCGCGACTTGTCCTGGCCGATGCGCACGCCTTCGGGATTGTAGCCGTTGGCGCCGAAGGGCGAGGTGCCGCCCGTGCCGATCATCTTGGATCCGCCCTCGTGGCGCTTCTTCTGCTCCTCGAGGCGCTGCTTCAGCGTCTCCATCAATTTGTCCCAGCCGCCGAGCGCCTCGATCTGCTTCTTCTCTTCGTCGGAGAGGAATTTCTCGGTCAGCGCACGCAGCCACTCCTCGGGGATCTGCGCCAGCATCGAGGCATCGATGCCTTCGAGCCCCTTGAAGACATGGCCGAAGACCTGGTCGAACTTGTCGAGATTGCGCTCGTCCTTCACCAGCGCGGCGCGCGACAGGTAATAGAACTCGTCGATCTTCAGATCGATCACGCCTTTGTCCAGCGCATCCATCAGCGCGAGATATTCCTTCAGCGTGACCGGAATGCGGGCGCTGCGGAGCTCATCGAAGAACTGGAAGAACATGGCGATATCCTTTCGGGACCAAGGCTAGGCCGCCCGCGAAGCCCGTTCAATCCCCGACGGCCAGCGCCGGCGACAGGAAGTTCTTGGCGCCGACTGGATCTCGTCCGCCGTATCCGCCGTGACAACCGCGCAATCCACTAGTAGGCCGTGCAGCACGAACGTGACGGTCTGGCGGGCCTCACCGTCCGGCGTGGTCGCTTTGCTGAAAAGATAAGCGGGCTTTTTTCCGTCCGAGGAAGGCGGCGGCGGGACAGTGCCCATGAGCACCCGATCACCGTCGATGGCGGCTTGCGTCTCGCCCACGCCGTCGACGAAACGCCGCACGCGCACGAAGGCCTGGCGCGCACTGCCGTCGGCATAGACGCAGGTTCCGAGCGCGGTCATCCCGGATGCGCCGTCCAGCCGCACGAAACGGAACTCCCCGATCGTGGGCGTGCACTTTACGTTGCTTTCGCTGTGCAGCATCGTGCCGCCATCGTTGCGCAGCCAGCCCGCCGGAACGGCGTCTGGCGCCGCAGCGTCGGGCGTGGAGGACGCCGTGACCAGTGGCGCATCCATCGTCAGCACCGTGCGACATTGCGCATGGGTGACGGGATCGGGCGATGGATCCAGGTGCAGCGGCTTGCCGGGTTCGGCGTAGCGCGCCGTCACGGTCAGGGGGCTGAGCAGACCTGCATCGGCGTCGCACATCAGCTGCATCAGCGTCGCGTCGTCCGGTATGCGGTCGAAGAATCTGTGGACCCGGCGCTTCGCGCCCCATTCGGCGAACATGTACATCG
>DATATK010000075.1:0-18321 GCA_036268825.1 Rhizomicrobium sp.
ATTGCCCAAACCCGGCGTGCTGGACATCGATCCCTATGTGGGCGGCCGCGCGCGCGCGCCCGGCGCGACAGGCTCGGTCTACAAGCTCTCCTCCAACGAATCCGCGCTGCCGCCGAGCCCTCTGGCCGTCGAAGCCTTCAAATCCGCGCAAACCTCGCTCGAGATTTATCCCGATGGCGGCGCCGACATCTTGCGCGCGGCCATCGGGGAGGTTCACGGGCTGAACCCGGACCGCATCGTCTGCGGCAACGGCTCGGGCGAGATCCTCACCTTGCTCGCCACCGCCTATCTCGGCGCGGGCGACGAGGCGATCTTCCCCGAGCACGGCTTCCTGCTCTACCGCATCGCCATCCTGTCGAGCGGCGCGGTGCCGGTGGCGGTGCCGGAAGACAATCTGCGCGCCGACGTCGATGCGATGCTGGCCGCCGTCACGCCGCGCACGCGCCTGGTCTATATCGCCAACCCGAACAATCCCACCGGCTCGTATCTCACCGGCGAGGAGCTGCGGCGGCTGCACGCGGGCCTGCCGCCGGACGTACTTCTCGTCATCGACGCGGCCTATGCCGAATATGTCCGGCGCAACGATTTCGACAGCGGCGTCGAGATGGTGTCGCAGTTCGACAATGTGGTGATGACGCGGACCTTCTCGAAGATCTACGGCCTCGCCGCCTTGCGCGTCGGCTGGGCGTTCTGCCCGGCGAGCGTGGTGGACGTGCTCAACCGCCTGCGCGGGCCGTTCAATGTGAGCGTGCCGGCGCAGCGCGCCGCCGCCGCCGCGCTGAAGGACCGCAAGCACATCGAAGAGGCCTGCGCCTTCAACGAGACGTGGCGCGATTTTCTCACCGCCGGGATCCGCAAGACCGGCTTGCGCGTGGACGACAGCGTCGGCAATTTCGTGCTGATCCATTTCCCGGAAAACGGGCCGCATGGCGCGCAACAGGCCGATGCCTATCTGAGCGCGCATGGCCTGATCCTGCGCGGCGTCACCAATTACGGATTGCCCAATTGCCTGCGGCTGACGGTCGGCACCGAAGTGGCCAACCGCAAGGTGATCGCGGCGCTGGCCGACTTCATGAAGAGCGGCTGAGATGTTCGCGAAGATCACGCTCGTCGGCATCGGCCTGATCGGTTCTTCCATCGCCCATGCCGCGCGGCGCGGCAAACTCGCAACCCACATCGCGGGCTATGCGCCCACCGAAGACGAATTGGAGCGCGCCCGCAAAGCCGGCTTCGCGGATTCGCTGCACGCTTCACTCGCTGACGCCGTGCGTGGCGCAGATCTGGTGGTGCTCGCCACTCCCGTCGGGGCGTTCGGTGAGATCGCCAGGGAGATGGCGCCGCATCTGAAGCCAGGCGCCATCGTCAGCGATGTCGGCTCGGTCAAGACCGCAGTGGTGCGCGATGTCGGCCCGCATATTCCCGAAGGCGTGCATCTGGTGCCTGCCCATCCGATCGCCGGCACCGAGCAGTCCGGCCCGGAATCCGGTTTCGCCGAATTGTTCGACGGCCGCTGGTGCATCCTCACCCCGCCGCCGGGCACGGACGCCGCCGCCGTCGCGGCGCTGAGCGACTTCTGGCGCGGCCTCGGCAGCGAGGTGGAGGTGATGGAGCCGCGCCACCACGACCTGGTGCTCGCGATCACCAGCCATGTGCCGCATCTGATCGCCTACAACATCGTCGGCACGGCGGCGGACATGGAGTCGGTCACCGAAAGCGAAGTGATCAAATATTCCGCCGGCGGCTTCCGCGATTTCACCCGCATCGCCGCCTCCGACCCCACCATGTGGCGCGACGTTTTCCTCAACAACCGCGAAGCGGTGCTGGAGATGCTGGGCCGGTTCAACGAGGATCTGAGCGCCCTGCAACGCGCGATCCGCTGGGGCGACGGCGATGCGCTGTTCAACCTCTTCACCCGCACCCGCGCCATCCGCCGCTCCATCGTCGACGCCGGCCAGGACACCGCCACCCCCAACTTCGGCCGCACGCCGAAGAAGGATCAGTAGATCGGCCGCAGAACTCCTGCCGGCGTACCGCCGACAGTGACAATGCCGTCCTGGAAGCCGACGTCCGCCGACAATTGAATCTGCGCGTTGCTCGCCTCGGCCATCATCAGCAACGCCGGCGCCAGGCCGTTATTGTCGCCTTGCGCGAGGCCGAGCCTGGCCAGCCCGGCCGCGAGCGATTGCACGCCATCGAGATTGAGCTTGAGCAGGCCCGCGGGCCGGTGCTGCGCGTCGAGCGACAATTGCCCCGTGGCGCTTGCCTTCAGCGTGTTCCAGTCCACGCCCAGCGCGTTGAGCGTGAAGGCGCCGCCATGGCCGCGCCAATTCTCCAGCGACGCGCGCCAGTCCCTCTTGCCGCCCAGCAGGGCGGTGAGTGGCGTCGCGGGCACGGCGGAGGCGTCCAGATGCAAGGTGCGGATCGTATCGCCGAAACCGGCCTGCAACGCCGGCGACAGATGGATGCCCTGACCGGTGACGACGATGTCGAGCCCATCGCGCTTGGGATTGCGGCGCAGGTGGAACTGGAAGCGATCCGCGTTCAATTCGGGCGAGCGGATCGCGATCGCGTCGAGATCGAAGCGCGCCAGGCCGGAATTTGGGCCGGTGCTCTGGTTGTAGGAACTTGCGCGCAACACGGTGGGCGTGAACGTCCAGACATGCGGCTTTCCGTCGAGCCCGGTCCAGCGCAGCGTCTGCTGCCCCGCCGCCTCATAGATCGCCTGTCGCGGGCCGTAGGTCAGCGCATGCATCGCGAAATGCTCGGACCGCCACGAGGCAGGGCCTTGCGACGTCGCGACGTCGATCTGCGCATTGTCGAGGATCGCATCGACGCGGAACGGGAAGCCCGCGATCTGCTTGCCCGTGAAGTGCAACGTCACGCCCGGCGCGATCGCATGGCCGTTGGACGCGTCCAGATAATTCGACACCGCGCGCGACGCGACCCACCACCACGCCCCCGCGGCCAGCGCCACGAGCACGACGAGCGCGAACGGCGCATAGAGGAAGAAACGATGGGAAAAGCGCATGATGTGTCCCTGCGGGTCCGGCTATCTTAGCCGCAACGCGAGAAGCCGCAGGAGACGCAGGTGTCGCAGCCTTCCAGCTGCACCAGGCTGGGCGAGCCGCAGCGCGGGCAGGTGCGCCCCGGCGCCGATTCGCCCACTGCGGCCCGCAATTCCTCGGGCAATGGCGGCGCCTCGCGTGGCGCCATGAAGCCGGTGGCCACCATGTGCCGCTCGATCACCTCGCCGATGGCGGCCAGCAACGAGGGCACGTAATGCCCACCCATCCATTGGCCGCCGCGCGGATCGAACACGGCTTGCAGCTCGTCGACCACGAAAGAGACATCGCCGCCGCGCCGGAACACCGCGCTGATCATCCGCGTCAGCGCCACGGTCCAGGCATAGGCCGCCATGTTCTTGGAGTTGATGAAGATCTCGAACGGCCGGCGGCGGCCGTCTTTTTCCACGTCGTTGATGGTGATGTAGAAGGCGTGGTCGAGGTCCGACCATTTGATCTTGTAGGTCTGGCCGAGCAGCACCTCGGGCCGGTCGAGCGGCTTGGTCATATAGACCACCCCGCCGTCGCGCGGCGGCGGGCGCTCGTCGTCCACCACGGAAATCGTTGGTTGCTCAACCGGCGCCGTCTCGAGCACCGAACCCGTCACGTCGTTGGGCCGGTAGGTCGTGCAGCCCTTGCAGCCCATCGCATAGGCGTCGAGATAGATGTGCTGGAACGCATCGAACGCGATATCGCGCGGTAGGTTGATCGTCTTGGAGATCGAGCTGTCGATATGTTTCTGCGCGGCGGCCTGCACCGCGAGGTGATCCTGCGGAGAAAGTGTCTGCGCGTTGACGAAATAATCCGGCAGCGCCGCCTCTGCGCCGAAGCGCGCGCGGAAGGCGCGCACGGCGTAATCGCTCACCGCTTCCTCGGTGCGTGTGCCGTCCGGCTGCAGCACCTTGCGCGAATATTCGAAGGCGAAGACCGGCTCCACGCCGCTGGAGACATTGCCCGCGAACAGCGAGATCGTGCCCGTCGGCGCGATGGAGGTGAGAAGCCCGTTGCGGATGCCGTGCTTGGCGATGCCGTCGCGGATCTCCTGCGGCAGGCGCTGCACGAAGGGCCGCGCCAGGAATTCGCTGCGGTCGAAGAGCGGGAACGCGCCTTTCTCCCGGGCCAATTCCACCGATTGCGCATAGGCCGCGCGCGACAGCACGCCGAGCCAGCGATCGATCAGCGCGACGGATTGCGCCGAGCCGTAACGCGTGCGGCAGAAGATCAGCGCATCCGCCAACCCCGTGACGCCCAGCCCGATCCGCCGTTTGGCGAAGGCTTCGGCGCGCTGCGCCTCCAGCGGGAAGCGCGAAACGTCGATCACGTTGTCGAGGAAGCGCACCGCGGTGCCCGTCAGCCGCGCGAGCTCCTCTTCGTCGAGCGCCGCATCGTCCTCGAAGGGATGCTTCACCAGCTTCGCCAGATTGATCGATCCGAGCAAACACGCGCCATAAGGCGGCAGCGGTTGTTCGCCGCAATTGTGCGCCCAGAAGCCGTTGGCGTCGAAGGCGTTGAGGCCCGGTATCGCGGCGTCGAACACTTCGGCGCTGCCGGCCGGTATGATTTCCTCGACCGTCGCGACGAACGGTTCGTGATTCAATTTGCGGCGATACCCAGCCAACGCTCGGGTCAGCCGCGCGGATTTGTCGGTATCGCAAAACCCGATCCGCTCGGAAAAGCGCGCGAGATTTTCTCCGGAAATCACCAATTCATGCTGCGCGCGCGTCGCATAGGCTTTGGTGCCGCCGCGTCCATCGGGCAATTCGCGCATGCCGGCAGGCCTGCGCTCTTTATAGATCGAACTGGCGATGCCCAGGCGCAGCAGCATGCGCTGGGCGGCTTCGAGCGCGCCCAGGCCGCTTTGCGCGAGACGGACGCTGACGCCCTTTTCCTGCGCGCCCTGCACGCTTCCATCGGTATCGAACAGTCCGCGCAGGAATGCCGCATGGAATGCACTGGACCGCCGCTCGATCGCGGGTGTGACCATTTTTCCGCAGGGAGCGAGGCCGTGTTCGTTGGCGAGGCCCTTGAGCGCGGCAGACCGAAGCCGCCATTCGCCGCGGCCGGGAATCTCGGTCCAGCCCTTGAAATCCGCGCGATGCCGGAAGTGACGCACGGCCTCTGCCGCCGCCTCCATGATCCCGCGTCCGCCGGATCTTTCATCGGCGCCGTTCGCCACGCGCCGTCCCAGCCAGACCGACAGGACCGCCATGTCGGATTTGAGCGTGCCGTCGCCGATCAAGAGGCCGAGCAGATAGGCTTCGGCGGCGTCCCGTTCGGCGGCCTGTTCATCGCCCCATTGTGGCGCGCTGCGGTGATCGTGGATCAGCACCTCGTCGCCGGGATTGCATGAACCGGCTTGCGCCCATTCCCATTCGCAGGACCAGCGTGTGCGGCGCGTGACTTTGCGCAGGCGGTGATCGGCGGTCAGCCGCAGGCGATGGCCTTCGCGTGTGCGCAATTCGACGACCGGTTTCTCGCCGCGCGAAAAGAAGCCACGTTCATCGCTCGGCCAGAGCCTGCCGTCCGCAACCGCTTCGAAAGGCTTGCCGACAAGTTCCGATATCTGCCGGGCGCCATCGCCTGTCATGATCCAGCTGTCGGCCGTCAGGCAGGGATTGGTCGCGCGGATGGTTTCGCAATAGCCGAGGTTGTTTTCCTGGTTGATGCGGTCGATGAAGATCACGCCGGGTTCGGCGTAGTCGTAGGTCGCGCGCATGATTCGGTTCCATAGCGTGCGCGCCTCGACGGTGCGATAGATTTTTCCAGCGAATTTGAGATCCCAGGGACCGTCGTTCTTCACCGCGTCCATGAACGCGTCGCTGGCGAGGACGGAGAGGTTGAACATCGACAACCGGCCGGGCGTGCGCTTGGCGTCGATGAAGGTTTCGATGTCGGGATGGTCGCAGGCCAGCGTCGCCATCATCGCGCCGCGGCGGGAGCCCGCGCTCATGATGGTGCGGCACATGGAGTCCCACACCTCCATGAACGATACCGGGCCGGATGCGTCCGCGGCCACGCCTTCGACCAGCGCGCCCTTGGGGCGGAGCGTCGAGAAATCGTAGCCGATGCCGCCGCCCTGCTGCAGCGTCAGCGCCGCCTCGCGCAAGCCCGAGAAGATGCCGGTCATCGAATCGGGGATCGTGCCCATCACGAAGCAGTTGAACAGCGTGACGTTCCGCCCCGTACCCGCGCCCGCGAGGATGCGGCCGGCAGGCAGGAATTTGTGTCCGGCGAGCGCCTGGGCGAATTCGAGCGCAGTGGTGGCCCGATCCTCCGGCGCCTCCGCCGCGCTGGCCGCCAGCGCGACGCGCAAGGTAGTGTCCGCCAGGTCGCGGTCCACGGGCGTGCCGTCCGGCTGTTTCAGCCGGTATTTCATGTCCCAGATCTGGCGCGCGATATCGCTCATTGGCCTATCGTAACATCGCTCTGCTGAGCGATTGGTTGCTGCACTCACTATATAGTGCGTTCGCCTAATGTTCCAGAGATTTCGGGCTACGCGATGCCTCTGGCGGCCAAGGCCTTGCGCCCCTCATCCACCAGTTTCGCGGTCGCGGTCTCGATGCGGGTCTCCAAGGTCGCCATGAATTCCTGGCGCTTGAGGCCCGGCGGAATGGGCTCGAGGAATTCCAGCACCATGGCGCCCGGCTTCTTGATGAAGCCGAGCGGCCCCGACCAGAACAGGCCGGAGTTCAGCGCCACCGGCACACAAGGCACATCGATCTGGCCATAGAGCCCCGCGACTCCCGGCTTGTAGGCGGGCGCCGCGCCGGGCAATTGCCGCGTGCCTTCCGGGAAGATCAGCACGCTGCGGCCCGCCGCGAAGGCCGCGCGCGAATCCGCCGCCATCTTGCGCAAGGCCGAGGCGTGGCCGCCGCGATCGATCGCGATGATGCCGGCCTTCTTGATGTACCAGCCGTAGAACGGAATGCGCAGCAGCTCGCGCTTGAGCACGAAGGCGGCGTCGTAGAGCGCGAGATAAAGCGCGATCGTGTCCCACAGGCTCATGTGCTTGGACGCGACGAGTACGCCGCTCTGGGGCGGTGTCCCGCGAATCTCGAACCGCTGGCCCGCGAGGACGCGCGCGCCCCAGAACACGCAGCGCGACCAGAAGCGCGAGGCATGGATCACCGCCTGCCGCGGCATCACCAGCGTCGGCAGCACGCCGATGAAGATGATCGCCGAGACCGCGATGAAATAGACGAAGAACAGCGTCGAGCGGGTAAGGACCATGGAGGGCCGATCAGGAAGCGCGCGAAGCCTTGCCCTGCCGTGCGTGCGGGTCAAGAGGCGTATCGGTCTTGGCGGCCCGCACATGGGTGAGCGTGACGCTCGCCAGATACTTGGCGTATTCGCCCTGCAACACGCGCAGCGCGCGCGGATCGCGCCACCATTCGCGCAAATCGATGCCCTCGGGCTCGACCGGATAGGCTTCCAGTTTCACGCCGGGCATGCGGGCGGAGAATTCCGACAGGCTGCGCGGCATGTGATAGGCCGCCGTCACCACCACGATGCTCTTGTAGTGATGCGTGCGCACCCAGTTGGCGGCTTCCTCCGCATTGCCGTGCGTGTCCGCCGCCATGAAGCCCAGATCGGCGCAGCAATCGAAGCGCGGCCCGCCATGCGAGAGAGCCTTGAGTTCTTTCTTGGTGGTGGAGGGCGCGACGCCTGAGATCAGCAGCCGCTTGCCGACGCCGCGCTCGAACAGCGCCACGGCCGCGTCCAGCCGCGCGCCGCCGCCGGTCAGCGCCACGATCGCGTCGGGCTTGCCGATATTCGCCGGCGCCGCCGGCAGGTTCGCCGCGAACAGCACGAAGCCCAGGAGATAAAGCCCCAACACGACGGCCATGGTTTTCAGGACAAGCGACATGCGAGAGGTTCCGGACGTTCAGTCACAAAGTCTAACCGACATAAAGTTTACATTGTGGCGAAGCGTTTCAATAGATGGTCCGCAAAGCCGCCAAAACCGACATTCTTGCTGTCGCCAGCGCGATGAGGCCCGACACCACCGGAACGGCGGCGAGCCACAAAAGCTCCATGGGGGCGAGCGCGAGCGGCGGCAGGAACGGCACGGCTTCGACGCCGGCGAATTCCAGGCCGCGCGCGATCACGAACAGCACGGCCGCCATGCTCGCGCCGGCCAGGGATGCGCCGAGCACCGAGAGAAAATAATGCCGCTCGAAGGCGCGCGCGATGAACCAGGATTGCGCGCCCATCTGGTGCAGCAGCGTCACGATGTCGTGATGCGCTTCGAGCCCCGCGCGCGTCGCGAACGCAACGGTCGCGGCGGTCGCCACCGCGATCAATGCAAGGATCGCATAGGCCGACCAGATCAGCGTGTCCGAAAGACCTTTCAGCCGCGCGATCCAGTGCGCGTGATCGTCGAGCTGCGAATCCGGCGCAGCGGCTTTGAGTTGCGCGGTGAGTGTCGCCTCATCGAGACTCGCGCCCGGCACAACCTCGGCATCGATCAGACGCGGCAGCGGAAGATCGTCGACCAGCGCGCCTTTGCCGAGCCAAGGTTCGACAAGTTTCTCGGTATCGGCTTGCGATACGGGCGCCGCATGCGCGATGCCCGATGTCGCCCGCAGTACTGCGAGCGCAGCCTCGATCTCGCGGTCGAGCGCCGGTCCCGGATCGCCGGTCGCCGGCGGCAAGATCTGGACGGTGACGTGTCCAGCCAATCCCGCGCGCCAGCCTTCGGCGGCGCGGTCCGCGATGAGCGAGGCGCCGAGCGCGAGGGCTGCGAGGAACGCCATGATCGCGATCACCACGTCCATTGGGGCAGCCCCGGCTTCGCGCGGCAGGATGCGTCCGATGCGGCGCTCGCTCATGGCCTGCCGCTCCGCAGTTCCACGAGGCGGCTGTCCACCAGCCGCATCTCGCTGGCCTTGGGCACGGCCTGGATCAAAGCGCGGTCATGGGTGGCGATCATCACGGTCGTGCCCAGCCGGTTGAGTTCGCCGATCAGCCGGATCAGCCGCTCGCCCATGTCGGGATCGACATTGCCGGTGGGCTCGTCGGCCAGCAGAAGGTCAGGCCGGGCGACGACGGCGCGAGCGATGGCGACGCGCTGCTGCTCGCCGCCCGACAGGGTCGCGGGCTTGGCATGGAGCCGCTCGCCGAGGCCCACCCAGGTCAGGAGTTCCACCACGTCGCGCTCGTACTCGTCCGGCCTCCCGCCGGCGAGGCGCAGGGGCAGCGCGACATTGTCGAAGGCCGACAGATGCGCCAGCAGCCGGAAATCCTGGAACACCACGCCGATCCGGCGGCGCAGCGCCGGGAAACCCTTGCGCTTGAGGGTGGCGAGATCCTCGCCGAACAGGTTGATCAGCCCGCGGCTGGGCGGCTCGGCCAGATACATCAGCTTCAGAAGCGTCGTCTTGCCCGCGCCCGACGGTCCGGTGAGGAAGGTGAAGGAGCCCGCCTCCAGCCGGAAGGTCACATCGCGCAACACCTCGGGTCCGGGCCCGTAGCGCATGCCGACATTTTCGAAGCGGAGCATGCGACGAGGAGTAACACGAAACTTCTGCGAAGCCAGCGCGATCCGTGTTGCGATTGCGAGAGCGTTAAGCGTATTTTCGTCAAGTCACGCGCAAGCTCGAAAAATGATCCTCACCTGCCCGCAATGCGCCACGCAATATCGCGTGGACGCGGCCAAATTCCCGGCGTCCGGCCGCAATGTGCGTTGCCAGAAATGCAGCCATGTCTGGCATCAGGACGCGCCGGTCGCGGAACCTGTGCCCGAGCCAGCATTCGTGGCGCCCGATCCCGTGCCTATTTTCACCACACCCGAACCGCGCCCCGCCCGCGCGGCCTATGTCGCGCCCGAGCCGGTATACGAATCCGAGCCCGATGTGGAAGCGGAGCCCCGCCAGCCCTCGCGCTGGGCGGCGCGGCTGGGGCTCGGCTTCGGCTGGGTGGCGCTGGTCGGCGTGGTGCTGGTGATCGGCTTCGCGTCCTTCGTCTGGCGCCAGCAGGTGGCGCAGGCCTGGCCGCGCAGCGCTTCGCTCTACGCGGCTCTGGGCGTGAAGGTGAATGCCGTGGGCATCGGTTTCGCCGACGTCACCCACAGCCAGGAGACCGAAGATGGCCAGGCCGTGCTCTCCATCGCGGGAAAGCTCGTCAATCTGAGCCACCACAAAGTGTCTGTCCCCCCCATCGAGGTGACGCTGACCGATGCCGGCCGTCATGAAGTGTTGCGCAAGAGCTTCGCGCCGGGCGTCGCCGCGCTGGAGCCTGGCCAGATCGCCAGCTTCCTCGCCCGCCTCTCCAGCCCGCCCGCCGCCGCCCGCCACATGGAACTGCGCTTCGCGGGCCAATAGCTCCGCGTCGAGGCAGCCCCTATATAGAGGGCTGGCGAGTCCGCGGGAGAAACGATGTCCACCTATATCGAACAGTCGCTGGGCCAGGGCGAGACCCTGGTCGCCAAGGCGCATTTCCATTGGTCCTACACGATGAAGGCGTGGCTGGCGCTGATCTTCCTGTTCTGGTGCATCATCGGTATCGTCATCTTCGTGCAGATGATGGTGCGCCGCGCCTCCACCGAGATCGGCGTGACGACGCATCGCTTCGTGGAGAAGACCGGCCTGTTCTCGCTCCACACCAACGAAGTGGCGCTGCCCAATATCGAAGGCGTGAAGGTCGAGCAGACCGTCTTCGGCCGCATCTTCGGCTACGGCCATCTGCGCATCGAGGGCACGGGGGTCGATGCGGTCGAAATCCCGAACATTGCGAATCCCATCGCGTTCCGCGCCGCGATCGAATCGGCGAAGTCGGGCATGCCGGCGCGCCCGGCGTGAGTTCTTGTGGCAGCATTCAGGGGTCGATCTCATGATTGTCAGATCGCAGACGAACATATGAAGCGCTTATGGACGATCATCGGCGTGGTGGACGTATCCCGGAGCTTCCAGTGGTATCAATCGCTGCTTGGGTTGCCGCAGACGGCTCCCGCCCATGACGATTTCGGGCAGATCGTCGATACGAACGGCACGGTCCTGCTCTGCCTCCACGAATGGGGCGCCCACGAGCATCCCTCGCTGACCAGTCCCGACACCGCCAAGCCCGGCAACGGCCTGCTCCTGTTCTTCCGGGTCGACAATTTCGACGCGACTTTGAAAAATGCGCGCGGGCTCGCGGTCCGGCTGGAAGAAGAGCCGCATGGCAATCCCAGCACGGGAACCATGGAGTTCTCGCTCCGGGATCATGACGGATACTGCGTCACCATCAGCGCGCTCGATCCGCCGTAACCAGGTGCCGGCGGGCCCATGCCTTAACGCGGCCGCACCGCGATGTGCAGCGCCAGGCCCGCGATGGCGCAGCCGGCCATGATCGCGGTCATGGGCACGGCGCTGTGCGGCGAGAAGGCACCCATCACGAGGGATGAGATGGTCGCCGCGCCGAATTGCAGCGCGCCGATCAGTGCACTCGCCATGCCGGCGTTGAGGCCGTAATGGCGCATCGAAACGCCGGTCGCCATCGGCATGATCGCGCCGTTCAGCGCCACGAACACGAACAGCGCCAGCGCCAGGCCGATCATCCCGCCCAGGCTCAGATATGCGATGATCACCAGCAATACGCCCGCGAGCGCCTGCGAAGTCTGCGCCGTCAGCATTACGCGTTCGGCGCTGGCGTGTTTCAGGAGTCGCGCGGAGATCTGCGCCATGGTGATGAGCCCCGCCGCGATGGCGCTGAAGAACCAGCCGAAGTTTTCCGCGTGGACATGGAACAGGTCGATGAAGACATGCGGGCTGCCGGTGATATAGGCGAACATCGAGGCGTTGCTGATCGCGCCCGCCATCGCATAGGCGATGAAGCGGCGGTCCTGCGCGATGATCCAGTAGTCGCGCAGGATCTTCAGCGGATGCAAGGTGCGATGCGCGCCGCCATGCGTCTCCGGCAGTCGCAGCATGATCGCGATGGCGGCGATCCCGCCGGTGGCCGCCTGCGTCCAGAAGATCGCGCGCCAACTTGCCCAGATCAGCAGATAGCCGCCGAGGAACGGCGCGATCAGCGGCGCCACGCCGAGCACCAGCATCATATAGGCGAAAATGCGCGGCGCTTCCTCCGGCCCGAACAGGTCGCGCACGCAGGCCCGCGCGATCACGCCGCCGGCGCAGGCGCCGATGGCCTGGAAAAAGCGCGCCACCATCAGCATGTCCGCGCTTTGCGTCGAGGCGCACGCGACGCACATCAGCACATAGAAGGCGAGCCCCGCGTAGAGCGGCGGCTTGCGGCCGAAGCGGTCGGCCAGCGGCCCGAAGAACGCCTGCCCGAACGCGAAGCCGAGGAAGAACGCCGACAGCGTCCGCTCCGCGGCCCCAATGGGCACGCGGAAATCCCGCGCGATGGACGGCAGCGCCGGCAGGTACATATCGATCGACAGCGCCGCGAAAGCGGTGAGCGCGCCCAGGATAATGATGAGTTCGACGCGCCGCGTCCGCGCGAGCGCGAGCTCCTGCTGGGATGTCGGATTGACCACTGGGCGCCCTCTACCCGGAAATGCCCCGCCGGGGTAAAACGGTTCCAGCAGAGTGGGGAGACATAGGATGTTTCAGGGCAGGCTTGCGGGAATTCTGGTGATCGGCGCGGTGGCCATGGCGACGCAGGCCGTCGCGGCGGACGCGAAGAACGGCGCCGAGGTCTTCGCCCGTTGCGCGATCTGTCATTCCAACACCAAGGGCGCACCCGCCCGCATCGGACCCAACCTGTTCGGCGTCGTGGGCCGCAAGGCGGGCACGCAACCCGACTTCTCCTATTCCGCCGCGCTGAAGAATTCCGGCATCGTCTGGACACCCGCCAATCTCGACAGATGGACGGCCGGCCCCGCTGCCATGGTTCCCGGCAATCGCATGTCCTTCGCCGGGATCAGCAGCGCCAGGGACCGGAGTGACCTCGTCGCCTATCTGGGCACGCTGAAATAGGCTGCGGCGGAACGACGCAGTTTTTTGGCGTTACCGCACTGCAACACGGAAATCCCGGGGTTAACCGCCCCCATAAAAGCCATACCGGCCGCCGTGAAGCTTCGTTGACAGGCGGTCAGGCGGAGTCCTAGTTTTTGCGCCGCACAAAGAGCGGCCAGAGGGGCCCCGGGGCGACTTCATCGCCAGTGGGGATAAAACGCCGCCTTTCGGGAAGGCATTCGAACAGCATGAAAGTCATCGTCCCCGTCAAACGGGTGATCGACTACAACGTGAAGGCCCGCGTGAAGGCGGACCAGAGCGGCGTCGATCTCGCCAATGTCAAAATGTCCATGAACCCCTTCGACGAAATCGGCGTCGAGGAAGCGATCCGCCTGAAGGAGAAGGGCAAGGCGAGCGAAATCATCGCCGTCTCCATCGGACCCGCGCAGTGCGGCGAGACGATCCGCACCGCGCTGGCCATGGGCGCCGACCGCGGCATCCTGGTGAAGACGGACGGCGAGGTTGAGCCGCTGGCGGTCGCCAAGATCCTCAAAGCCATTTGCGACGCCGAGCAGCCTGGCCTGGTGATCACCGGCAAGCAGGCGATCGACGACGACAGCAACCAGACCGGCCAGATGCTCGCCGCGCTGCTGGGCTGGCCGCAAGCCACCTTCGCGCACAAGCTCGAAATGGGCGAGGGCACCGCGACCGTCGAGCGCGAAATCGACGGCGGGCTTCAGACCATCGAGGTCAAGCTTCCGGCGGTGATGACCACCGACCTGCGCCTCAACGAGCCGCGCTACGCGTCGCTCCCCAACATCATGAAGGCGAAAAAGAAGCCGATCGACGAGAAGAGCCCGAGCGATTACGGCGTCGATGTCACGCCGCGGCTGAAGGTCCTCAAGGTCACCGAGCCGCCCAAGCGTGTCGCCGGCATCAAGGTGAAGACCGCCGCCGAACTCGTCGACAAGCTCAAAGAAGCGGGAGCGTTCTGATGGCATCGCTCGTCATCGCCGAACACGACGGCAAGAATTTGAAAGACTCCACCGCCAAGACGGTGACCGCCGCCGCGCAGGTTTCGACGCCGGTCCATGTGCTGGTCGCGGGCTCGGATGTGGGCGGCGTGGCCGAAGCGGCCTCCAAGCTCGCGGGCGTGGAGAAGGTGCTTGTCGCCGACGATGCGCTCTACGCCAAGATGCTGGCCGAGCCGATGGAGGCGCTGATCGTCTCGCTTGCCGGCCCCTACGACGCGATCCTCGCGCCGGCCACGACCAGCGGCAAGAACTACATGCCGCGCGTCGCCGCCAAGCTCGACGTGCCGCAGATTTCCGAGATCCTGAAAGTCGTCAGCGCCGACATTTTCGAGCGCCCGATCTATGCCGGCAACGCCATCGCCACGGTGCAGGCGGCGTCCGGCAAGAAGGTGATCACCGTCCGCACCACGGCGTTCAAGCCGCAGGACGGCGCGGGAACAGCGACTGTCGAAAAAGTGAGCCCGGCCGCTGACCCCGGCCTCTCGAAATTCGTCGGCGAAGAACTATCTAAATCGGAGCGGCCCGAACTGACGTCCGCCAAGATCGTGATCTCCGGCGGTCGTGGCATGCAGTCGGGCGACAATTTCCACCTGCTCGACAAGATCGCCGACAAGCTGCACGCGGCGGTCGGCGCGAGCCGGGCGGCGGTGGATGCGGGCTTCGTGCCCAACGACTACCAGGTAGGCCAGACCGGCAAGGTCGTGGCGCCGGAGCTTTACATCGCCGTCGGCATCTCCGGCGCGATCCAGCATCTGGCCGGGATGAAAGACTCCAAGATCATCGCCGCGATCAACAAGGATGAAGAAGCCCCGATCTTCCAGGTCGCCGATTTCGGCCTCGTCGCCGATCTCTTCAAGGCGATCCCGGAAATGGAACAAGAGTTGACGCGCCTCGGGTATTGAGGCGCAGGGAGTTTGACTACATGAGCATCGAACGTATTGGCGTAATCGGCGCAGGGCAAATGGGCATGGGTATCGCCCATGTCCTGTCGCTCGCCGGCATGGACGTCATTCTCGAGGACGTGAACGACGAGGCGCTGAAGCGCGCCATCGGCATGATCGAGAAGAACATGCACCGTCAGGCCGCGCGCGGCATCATCAAGGACGATGCGATCGCGCCCGCGATCAGCCGCATCCACGCCTCGCAGAATCTCGACGACATGGCGGACCGCGAACTCGTCATCGAGGCGGCGACCGAGGACGAGAGCGTCAAGCGCAAGATCTTCCAGGACCTCTGCCCGCGTCTGCCGAAGAACACGATGGTCGCGAGCAACACCTCGTCGATCTCGATCACGCGGCTGGCCTCCTCGACCGACCGGCCCGAGCATTTCATCGGGCTTCACTTCATGAACCCGGCGCCCTTGATGCAGTTGGTCGAAGTGATCCGCGGCATCGCGACCGACGACAACACCTTCCAGGCCGCGCTCGAAGTGGTGAAGAAGGCCGGCAAGACGGCGGCCTATGCCGAAGACTTCCCCGCCTTCATCGTCAACCGCATCCTCTTGCCGATGATCAACGAGGCGGTCTACACGCTCTATGAAGGCGTCGGAAATGTCGACGCCATCGACACCGCGATGCGGCTCGGCGCCAACCACCCGATGGGCCCGTTGCAGCTGGCGGATTTCATCGGCCTCGACACCTGCCTGTCGGTGATGCAAGTCCTCTATGAAGGCCTCGCGGACTCCAAGTACCGCCCGTGCCCGCTGCTGGTGAAATATGTCGAAGCCGGCTGGCTCGGCAAGAAAACCGGCCGCGGTTTCTACGACTACCGCGGCGAACACCCGGTGCCGACGCGGTAACACTCACATTCCGAGAAGAAGCCGCAGCGCGCGCCGGACGTCGGTCCGGTCGGCGGCCGCGAGTACGCCGATCCGGCGTGCGATCAGCCTGTTGTCCAAAGTGAACAGCTTGAAGCGCACGACCGAGGCATGGCTGAGCCCGCATGCGGCCAGATCGGACAAAGGAACGTCGCTAGTCCATTGGCTACCCGCGGCCGTGGTGATCATCGCGAATACGGTCTGACCGCTGGCTGCGTTGGCCGCGCGTGTCGAAAGCGCAAGTGCGGGCCGTGTCTTGGAACGCGCGGCGTCCGTGAAGGGAAACGGGACGATGGCGACGTCGTGCGCGTCACAAATCGTCATAGGCCGCGGCGTCCTCAGGGCTGTCCCATTCCGACAGCGTGGTTTCCAGCGATTTGAGATAGGCGCGGTCGAGCGGCTCGGCACGGGCAAGCGTCACCCGCCCCTTGGCGATGCGATAGACCAGCATATCGCCGGGTTTGGCGCCAAGAGCCGCGCGCACTTCCTTGGGCACCGTAGTCTGGGACTTCGTGGTCAGCTTGCTGAAAACCGCGTTCATGGCCGTATCCTTGTGTCCTTACTGTAAGGAAGTAATGCGAATCTGGCAAGATGGTTGCGACCGGTCTTGCCTCTGTGCGTTCTCGCTTTGCGCGAGCAAATGCGGTGGAATGCGAATCGTGACGAACGCAGCAGCCGAAACCGACGGCCTTCCCATCCCGCGCCGCTATTGGGCGGTGGCGACGATCGGGTTGGGCATCACCATGGCGGTGATCGATTCGGCCATCGCCAATGTCGCGCTGCCCACCATCGCGCGGGATTTCCATTCCGACCCGGCCTTCTCGATCTGGATCGTCAACGGCTACCAGCTCGCGATCACCATCTCGCTCCTGCCGCTTTCGGCGCTCGGCGATATCGTGGGCTACCGGCGCATCTATCTGGCCGGCCTCGTGCTGTTCACGCTCGCCTCGCTCGGATGCGCGTTCTCCGGCACGCTGGTCTGGCTGACGGCGGCGCGTGTCGTGCAGGGCTTCGGCGCCGCGGCGATCATGAGCGTCAACACCGCGCTCATCCGCTTCATCTATCCGCAGAAGCTGCTGGGCCGCGGCATCGGCATCAATGCGCTGGTCGTCGCGGTCTCCGCCGCCGCCGGCCCGACCATCGCGGCAGCCATCCTGTCGGTCGGCACCTGGCCGTGGCTGTTCGCGGTCAACGTGCCCATCGGCATCGCCGCCTTTGTCCTCGGCCTGCGCTACCTGCCGATGAGCCCGCGCGCCCAGCACACATTCGATTTCGCCAGCGCGGGCCTCAGCGCGCTCACCTTCGGCGTCCTGATCGGCGCCATCGACGCGCTCGGCCATGGCGAGCCCTATCCATTTTTCCTGCTGGAGATCCTGGCGGTGGTCGGCCTCGGCTGGCTCCTGGTGCGCCGCCAGCTTGCCAGCCCCGCGCCGCTCCTGCCGGTCGATCTGTTGCGCATCCCGATCTTCACGCTGTCGGTCGGCACCTCGATCTCGTCTTTCGCGGGCCAGATGCTGGCGATGGTCTCGCTGCCGTTCCTGTTGCAGAACGGGCTGCATTATTCCGCCGTCCAGACGGGCCTTTTCCTTACGCCCTGGCCCATCGCCATCGGCATCGCCGCGCCCATCGCGGGGCGTCTGGCGGATCGCTATTCGGCGGGGATGCTCGGCGGCATCGGGCTTGGCGTCTTCGCGGCCGGGTTGTTGTCGCTGGCCTTCCTGCCGGAACATCCGGACGCGCTCGACATCGTCTGGCGCATGGCGCTGGCGGGCGCGGGGTTCGGCCTGTTCCAGTCGCCCAACAACCGCGCCATGATCGGCGCCGCGCCGCGCGAACGCAGCGGCGGGGCGAGCGGCATGCTCGGCACCGCGCGTTTGCTGGGGCAGACGACGGGCGCCGCCATCGTCGCGCTCCTCTTCGCCCGCGTCCCGCACGACGCGACGACCGTCGCGCTGCTGATGGCGACCGGCTTCGCCATCATAGCCGCCTTCGTCAGCCTGATGCGGCTTTACGAGCCGCTCGCCATCGCGCGCGCACGCTCGTCCAATCCCGAAGCCGACCCCACCCTTAACGCCGGCGCCCTCCGCGCCCAGGCACAGAGCGCGGATATTCCGGCAGAGCCGTAAGAAGAAGATTTGGCGCGCAGAGACGCGGAGACGCGGAGGAGAGATGCAGGTGGTTCGCACCGTCTCTCATCGCTCACACCCTCATACCCCAAAATACGTCATGGCCGCCCAAGCCGCCTTCGCGAAGACGCTATGGCGTGCCGGAGGTGCCTCACTCGCCACGCCGAAGCGAAGCGTAGGCGGGTGGCGGCCGCCCATAGCCGCGGTCTGTGGCCGTGCTGTCGAGACCGTGGTTATGGGTCCCCGGGCTTGACCCACGGCTGTCCGGTTTAAATTTAGCGCCATTGTATCGCCAACTGCTGGGAAGCGGCTTGGTGGTGTGGCGGGGGCTCGATCAGTCGGTCGAGCCGCCTTCGATGCATGAGGTTTGCGCGGACGAGGCGG
>DATATK010000076.1:0-11808 GCA_036268825.1 Rhizomicrobium sp.
AAGGGCCGCTGTGACTATGCTGGATACTATGTATCGATAGTCTTCAGTGTCAAATGACAGGGCAATAACGATTCGACTTGCAGCAGTCATCGCAACGTCCGGAACCAAATATAGGCGCGCCGCCTGCTTCGAAAGTGACGCACCTGAAGTCTTTGACGCCATTTGCGAATTGCGCGGTGAGGAGCCGTCATTTTGCGCTCGGAGTGCCCCGCGCGCGCGGATATGGCGGAAAGCGGAAGCTGTGGATAGATTAACGGGGCGCCACAAATCGCAGGAGTCACGTTTGTTCCCCGGCCGGCTTTCACAACTTCCCCCTGCCATGTTCGCGCAACTCGGCGATCTGCTGGAGCACGAGACGCCGGGCGCGCCGGTGGTCAATCTTTCCGTCGGCGATCCGCGCGGCGTTGTGCCTGCCTTCGTCACCGAGGCGCTCGTCGCGCATGCCCATCAGTTCGGCGAATATCCGCCGATCAACGGCACGGCGGACTGGCGCGCCGCGGCGGCGGCATGGATCGCGTCGCGCTTCGGCCTGCCGCAAAGCGTCATCGATCCTGAGAAGAACGTGCTTCCGCTGAGTGGCACGCGCGAAGGCTTGTTCCTCGCCCCCTTCGTCGTGACGCCCGAGACCAAGGCCGGCGCGCGGCCCGCGATCCTGCTGCCCAATCCGTTCTACCAATGCTACGCGGCGGCGATATTGGCGGCGGGCGCCGAGCCGATCTTTGTGCGCACCGGCGCGGACTTCCTGCCCGACTATGTCTCGCTGCCCAAGGCCGTGCTCGAGCGCACCGTCGCCGCCTATATCTGCTCGCCGTCCAATCCCGAAGGCGCGGCGGCGGATGCGGACTATTGGCGCGCATTGTTCGGATTGGCGGATGCGTACGACTTCACCGTCTTCGCGGACGAGTGCTATGCGGACATTTATCTGGATAAGAGGCCGACCGGCGCGCTCACCGCACGCTTCGCGCAAACGGGCGGCGTATCGCGGCTGCTCACCTTCCACTCGCTGTCGAAACGCTCGTGCCTGCCGGGCCTGCGCTCTGGTATCGTGGCGGGCGACGCAAAACTCCTCGCCACTTTCCGCCAGTTCCGCAATTACTCCGCGCCGCAAGTGGCCATGCCGATCCAGGCCGCCTCGGCGGCGGCGTGGCGCGACGAGGCCCATGTCGCGGCCAACCGCGCCACCTATGCCGCGCGCTTCCTGGCGGCGCGCCGCCTGCTCGGCAACCGGTCCAATTTCCGCCTGCCGGATGGCGGCTTCTTCCTCTGGCTCGACGTCGGCGACGGGGTGGCCGCGACCCGCAAACTCTGGCGCGAGGCGGGCATAAGGGTGCTGCCCGGCGCCTATATGGGGCGCGAAACGGAACCGGGAAAAAGCCAGTCAAACCCTGGGTTTTCCTTCATCCGGGTGGCGCTCGTTAGTGATTTGTCAACCATTGAGGCGGCACTTGGCCGGATGGGCGAAATCCTCAGCGGGCAACGATGAAAACGGGCATCTACCAGCCGCGGTCGCGGCGTGCCGAATGGGCCGATGCATATGACGACGCCAAGCGCGCCGTCGTCCGCTTCTGCCGCCAGGTGAGCCTCAGAGGCGCCGGCGCGCTGCTGCTGCTGGTCGCTCTGGCCGGCGGCCTCGCGCTCGGCTTCTACAACCCGGCCGATTCCAGCCTCAACAACGCGACGGCCGCTGGCCCGCACAACCTGCTGGGCGGCTTTGGCGCCGCGGCAGCGGATCTTCTGTTCGAGAGTTTCGGGCTTGCGGCCCTCGCCTTCCTCGCATCCCCTGCCGTGTGGGGCGCGCGGGCGCTGTTCGGCTACCACATGCGCCACGGCCTGCCGCGGCTGACCGCGTGGTTCCTGGGCACGCTGTGCACCGCGGCGGGGCTCGGCGTCCTGCCCGCGCCGCTCGCGCTGCCCGCGGGATGCGGCGGCATGATCGGGATCACCGTCGCCAATCTCTCCGCCCATATCGGCCAGGTCTACGGCGTCGTCTGGATCGGCACGTTCGTTCCCTTGCTGCTGCTCGCCATCGGCCTGCCGCTCGCCTTCCTCGCCACGGGCCTGGAGCCCCGCGCGATGCTGCGCGCCGCCGCCAACATTCCGGCCACCTTCGTCTGGCTCAAGGGCCTGGTGCGCATGCCGGACCGGCCGCACGATTACGACCACCACGCGGACGACGACGAATTCGAGCCGCATGACGAGATCGACGACGATGCGGACGCCTACGGCCTCGCCGTGGCGCCCGAGCCCGTCGCCGCCTCGTCGCGCGCCACGCGCGTGCGGCGTGAGGAATTGCGCAACAAGGCGCTCGCGCCGGTGAAAGCCAAGGTGGCCACTTCGCGACAGCCGGTGCTCGCGCTCACCTCGGGCGAATACCAGCTGCCTTCGCTCGGCCTTCTCGCAGAGCCGATGCGGCTGCACGACAAGACCGCGTTGTCGGACGAGGCGCTGGAAGAAAATGCGCGCATGCTGGAAGCCGTGCTCGGCGATTTCGGCGTCAAGGGCCGCATCATGGCGGTGCGCCCCGGCCCGGTCGTCACGCTCTACGAGTTCGAGCCGGCGGCCGGCGTCAAATCCTCGCGCGTCATCAGCCTGGCCGACGACGTGGCGCGCTCGATGTCCGCCGTTGCCGCGCGCATCGCGGTGATCCCGGGCCGCAACGTGATGGGCATCGAACTGCCCAACCAGAACCGCGAGACGGTGTTCCTGCGCGAGCTTCTCTCCGCGCCCGAATTCGAGAAGGCGCGCGCGCCGCTGACCCTCGCGCTCGGCAAGACGATCGGCGGCGAGCCGGTGATGGCCGATCTCGCCAAGATGCCGCATCTGCTGATCGCGGGCACGACGGGCTCGGGCAAATCGGTCGGCCTCAACACCATGATCCTGTCGCTGCTCTACCGCATGGCGCCGGAGCATTGCCGGCTGATCATGATCGATCCCAAGATGCTGGAATTGTCCGTCTACGAAGGCATTCCGCATCTGCTCGCCCCTGTCGTCACCGAGCCGCGCCAGGCCGTCGTCGCGCTCAAATGGGCGGTGCGGGAGATGGAAGAGCGCTATCGCAAGATGTCCAAGCTGGGCGTGCGCGGCGTCGAGGCGTTCAACGACCGCGTCCGCAAGGCGAAGGACAAGGGCGAGACCCTCAAGCGCAACGTGCAGACCGGCTTCGACCGCGAGACCGGCAAGCCGATCTACGAAGACGAAGTGCTCGAACTGGAGCCGATGCCGTACATCGTGCTCGTGGTCGACGAAGTGGCCGACCTGATGATGATCTCCGGCAAGGAGATCGAGGGCGCGGTGCAGCGCCTGGCGCAGATGGCGCGCGCGGCGGGCATCCACCTCATCGCGGCGACGCAGCGCCCCAGCGTCGACGTCATCACCGGCACGATCAAGGCGAATTTCCCGACGCGCATCTCGTTCCAGGTGACAAGCAAGATCGACAGCCGCACCATCCTGGGCGAACAGGGCGCCGAACAACTGCTCGGCCAAGGTGACATGCTCTACATGATGGCGGGCGGGCGCATCAAACGCATCCACGGACCTTTTGTAACTGACCACGAAGTTGAGGATGTCGTCAGGTTCCTGAAGACGCAAGGTACGCCCGAATATCTCGACGCCGTCACCGAGGAGCCCGACGAAGAGGCCGAGGATCCGTTCTCGCTCTATGGCGGCAACGCCGACAGCGGCGACGCGCTCTACGACAAGGCGCTCGCCATCGTCGCGCGCGAGCGCAAGGCGACGGTGAGCTACATCCAGCGGCGCCTGGAGATCGGCTACAACCGCTCCGCCCGCCTGATCGAACGCATGGAAGAAGAAGGCGTCATCTCCAAGCCCAACCACAAGGGCATCAGAGAAGTGCTGCTGCCGGAAGGGCGGGAGTAGTTCGGCGCGTCTCTCTCAGGCTTTCCAATGACTGAATCGGTTCACTATCAGAAATCCTCACTGCGCGAGAAAATTGTCGAGCACGTCTTCATCGGCGAGGCATTGCGAATGCTTTGGCGAAAAAAAATCTTCGATGCGGAAATATTGCGCTCCGAATTTGACGCGTTCGGCTACGATCTCGTGTTGGAACGCGGCGACACCACCCGCCACGTTCAACTAAAGTCGGGATTGGGTAACCCAGCCGAATTGGCGTTGCGCAGTCGCTCGCAAAGAAGAAATCAGGGTGCGTGGTATATGTGCAAATCTCCGAGGACCTTGATCTTCAGAACTATTACTGGTTCGGCGCAGAACCAAGCAGCCCATTGCCTCCGATCGATCAATTTCCGTTCCTTAAGCGGACACAACCGAACAAGGCGGGTGTGAAGCTTGAAAGGCGCGACTACGGAAGCCTGCCAACGCGCATTTGAAGGACCAATAATCTATCTGACCTTTTGCAGAGATTGCTGAGTCGCTAAATCGCTCCCGACCAACAAATTGTCATCCCCGGCGAGCATTGCGCGTGAGCGCAATGTGAGGGAAGGGGACCCAGGCCGCGACACGCGCTGCACTCACCACTTCACACTTGATCCAATTGTCATGGCCGGCGCGTCCCGACTATCTCATGCCTGCGGTCTGAGACAGCGCGTAAAGATCGCGGTTATGGATGGCCGCCACTTGGGCGGCCATGACGATTTGGGATTGAGTTGTAAACATCAACACCAAATAGACTTTCATTACCTGGGTCCCTTCCCTCGCGCGCGCCTTGCAGCGCGCACTCGCCGGGGATGACAATTGTGCTTGTAAGAACCCGCACTGGCACGCAGATCAAAATTGCTTCAGCAATCTATCCAGATAGTCGAGTTCGCGCTTGGGGCGGCCTTGTTCGCCGGCGCGGCGGCGCAGTTCCTGCAGGATGCCGCGCGCGCGAGCGAGACTGGACTGATCGGGGACTTTGAGATTGCCGTCCGGATCGAGGCCGTTGCCTTGCGAGCGGCCGAGCGGGTCGGCGTTGGCCTGGCCCTGCTGGCCGCCTTGCTCCTTCATCAGCTGGTTGGCCAGATCGCCGATGCCGCCGCGCAGATCGTCCAGCGCGTTCTTCTGCGACTGGCCCGCGCCTTCGAGCGAATCGGCGCCGAGTTCGCCTTGCGCATCGCCCATCTCGTGGCCGGCATGGCCGAGCTTGTCCGGCACTTTCTTGCCGGCGCCGAGGCCTTTCAGCGCCTTGTCGAGATCGTCCTTGAGCTTGCCCTGCTGCTGCGCGAGTCCCTTGGCGCCACCGTCCTTGGGATCGCCCGCGCCCTGGCTCTGGCGATAGGTCTTGTCCATCAATTCGCGCTGGCGGCCGAGCAGATCGCTGAGGCCCTGGATCGCATCGCTGAGCGCCTTGTCGGCCTGGCCGCCGCCGCCGCCGCCCTGCGTCATGTGCAGGTTTTCGAGCAGGCTTTGCAGCATCGCGAGCATTTGCGCCGCGGACTGGCGCGAGCCCGACGCGGCGGCCTGCTGGATCGCCTTGAGCAGCTTCTCCAGGTCGTCCGGGCTGATGTTCATCGCCTGGCCTTGCGGCTGCTGCCCGCCGTGCTGCGCGCTTTGCGCGAGCATCTGCAGATAGCGCGAGAGCGCCTGCTGATAGCGCTGCAGCAGCGCATCGACCTGGTCCTGCGGCGCGCCTTGCGCGAGCGCCTGAGACAAGAGCTGCGCGATGCGGCGCAGTTCTTCGGCGGCGCTGGCGAGGCCCGCCTGGTCGAGCGACAGCGCCGTCTGCCACAACAGGTCTTCGACGCGCGCTATGTCGGCCGGGGTTTTCGCGCCAGTGAGCGCGCGGAAGATGGTGCGCTGCGCGAGATAGGCCGCGTTCTGGTCCTTGTAGAAAATCTGCGGCGCGATGGAGAGCGCGTCCAGCATCTCCTCCACCTTCTCGCGCGCGCCGCTCGCATTCACCGCGAGGATCTGGCGCTGCTCGACAAGGGCGCGGGCCAGCGGGTTGGTGAAGATGCGGGCGGGCAGGTGGAAGCGCACGGGCCTGGAAAGACCCGCCTGGCCCAGCGAGTCGCGCGCTTCCAGCGTGATGGTGACGTCGAGGCCGGCGAAGGGATTCTCGGTGAGATCGCGGAAGATGGTTTCCTTGATCGTCTTGGACGAAGCGGACAGCGGCAGATCGACGGCCTGGGTCGTGCCGGTCTTGCCGGCCGGCAACACGGCGCGGATCAGCGCGCGCACGCTTGTCACGCCGTAATCGTCGCTGGCGCTGAACACGAATTTCACCGCATCATGCGGCGTGCGGCTGGGCGGCTCGAGGAACGCGATTTGCGGCGGCAGATCGGGGATCGCCTGGATGCGCCAGTCGCCCAAGGTCCGCCCGTCGGCGCGCACGCGCACCAGGCCGCTCGCGGTGATGGTGTACCGCGTGCCGTATTCGCGATGCCCGCCGGTGAAGGACGGCGCGTCGCCCACGTCGACGGCGAGATGCGGGCGCGCCGACGCGTCGTGCACGCGCACTTCGAGTTCGGAACCCGCCGGGACCGGGATGATGCGCGCCTCGCTCCGCGCCAGATAGACCGGCGGCAGGCCGGTATAGGCCGGCGGATCGATCCAGGCGTCGATGCCCGCGACCGATGCGCCCGCGCCGGAATCGGGGACGAGCGAAGCTTCGATGCGGCGCACGCTGTCGCTTCCGGCGAACACCACGCCGCCGGCGAGCGCGACAAGCAGCACATAGCGCCACGCATGCGGATCGCGCGCCGGCAGAGCGGAGCGCGGACGCGCGACGCGCAGATTCGCGATGCGGCGCAGGAGCTGTGTCAGATGCAGGCGCCACAGCGCTTCGGCGGCGGGATCGCCGATGCCGGCGGCGAGATGGTCGCCGCCTTCGCTGATCGGGCGGTGCGCCAGCGCACTATCGCGCTCGACCCGGCGCGCGCCTTCCATCCAGCCGGGCCAGCGAAGCCCGCGGAAGCTTTCGTAAGCGACGAGGCCGATGCAGGCGAGGGTGAAGGCCTGCACCAGCCCGTGCAGCGAGGCGGGGACGCGATCGATCAGGCCGAACAGGGCAGCGACGAAATACAATTCCGCGATGCCGCTGGCCGGCCATAAAGCGGGCCAGACGCGTTCCCACCACAATACGCCGCGCGCCAGCGCGACGTGTCGCTCAGGCGAGCCAGGCGGGGAGGATATCGCGTCGGATGTGGTCGTCATCGCTCATCTTGGGCCGCACCACGCTCCAGCGCTCGCCCTTGACGAGAATCTCCGGAGCCGGCGTGCGCGCATTGTAGGCGGAAGACATCACGGCGCCATAGGCGCCAGCAGACAGTATCGCCACCAAATCGCCGCTTTCAAGCGGGGGCAGCGCGCGGCCGGCGGCGAAAATATCGGCGCTCTCGCAGATCGGCCCGACCACGTCATAGGGCCGGGTCGCGCCGGAACCTTCGTTAACGGACAAAATCTCGTGATGGGCCTCGTACATCGCGGGCCGGATCAGGTCGTTCATCCCGGCATCCAGGATCAGGAATTCGCGCGCCTCGCCCTGCTTCACATAGATCACCCGCGAGACCAGCACGCCCGCATTGGCGGCAATCAGCCGTCCCGGCTCCAGGATCAGCGACACGCCGAGACCCTCGGTAAGCCGGGTGACGATGGCGCCGTAGGCGGACGGCGACGGCGGGGCTGCGCCGATCCCATAAGGCACGCCCAGCCCGCCGCCGAGATCGGCGCGGGCGATGGTATGGCCGTCGGCGCGCAGCGAGTGGATCAGCTCCACCACCCGCGAGAAGGCAGCCTCGAACGGCGCGAGGTCGGTGATCTGGCTGCCGATATGGACGTCGACGCCGGCGATCTGGACGCCCGGCATCTTCGCCGCCATCGCATAGGCCGCGCGCGCGCGGCTCCACGGCACGCCGAACTTGTTTTCGGATTTGCCGGTGGAGATCTTGGCGTGGGTCTTGGCGTCCACATCCGGGTTGACGCGGAAGGCGATGGCGGCGCGTTTGCCGAGCCCGATCGCCACTTCGTTCAGTGCGGCGAGCTCCGGCTCGCTCTCGACATTGAACTGGTGGATGCCCGCTTCGAGCGCGAGCTGCATTTCGGGCTTGGTCTTGCCGACGCCGGAGAAGACGATTTTGTGCGCCGGGATGCCGGCGGCCAATGCGCGCTTCAGTTCGCCGCCGGAGACGACATCGGCGCCCGCGCCCTCAGCGCCGAGCGTCTTCAGCACCGCGACATTGCCGTTCGCTTTCACCGAATAGGCGATCAGCGCGTCTTTGGGGAATGCGCCGGCGAAAACGCGGTAGTGATGGACGAGCGTGGCGCTGGAATAGCAATAGAACGGCGTGCCGACTTCATCCGCGAGCGCGGTCAAATCGACGTCTTCGGCGAAGAGGCGGCCGCCCCGATAGGCGAAATGGTTCATTGGCCGATCGGGTGCGGCGGGCGCGAGGGGTCTTTCTGGCCCTTGGGCGTGGTGTTGCCGTTGGGCAGATCGAGGTTGCTCTTGGTGCCGCAAGCGGCGACCGAGAGCGTGAGAGACAGGACGAGGAACAGCCGCAGGATCATTGCAATCTCTCCCGCCAGAATCCCACTTGCGCGCGCACGCGAGACGGCGCGGTGCCGCCCAGACTGTCGCGCGAATTGACGCTGGCGTCGAGCGACAACACCGAGAATATCGCGTCCGTGATGCCGGGCTCGACCTTCTGCATCTCGGCGAGCGGCAATTTGTCGAGCGTCACACCCAGGCCTTCCGCCTTCTTCACCAGCGCGCCCGCGATATGGTGCGCGTCGCGGAACGGCTTGCCCAGCACCTTGACCAGCCAGTCGGCGAGATCGGTGGCGGTGGGATAGCCGGCCTCCGCCGCGCGGCGCATCGCGTCCGGCTGCGGCGCCAGGTCCGCGATCATTCCCGCCATCGCGGCAAGCGACAGATCGAGCGCATCGGCGGCACAGAACACCGCTTCCTTGTCCTCCTGCAGATCCTTGGCATAAGCGAGCGCGAGGCCCTTCATCACGGTGGTCAGCGCGACGAAGCTGCCCAATATGCGCCCCGTCTTGGCGCGCACCAGTTCGGCGGCGTCGGGATTGCGCTTCTGCGGCATGATCGAGGAGCCGGTGGTGAACGCGTCCGACAATTTGATGAAACCAAAAGATGGCGAGGCCCACAGCACGATCTCTTCGGCCAGTCGCGACAGATGCACGGAGGCGATGGTGGCGGCGGACAGGAACTCCAGTGCGAAATCGCGCGCGCTCACCGCGTCCAGCGAATTGCGCATCGGCCGCTCGAAGCCCAGCGCTTTGGCCGTCGCGTCGCGGTCGATCAGGAACGGTGTGCCCGCGAGCGCCGCGGCGCCCAGCGGCGACTCGTTCAGCCGCGCGCAAGCGTCCACGAAGCGCGTGCGGTCGCGGAAGAACATCTCCACATAGGCGAGGCAATGATGCCCGAAGGTGACGGGTTGCGCCGGCTGCATATGGGTGAAGCCGGGCATGATGGTGTCGGCATGGCGCTCGGCCTGCTCGATCAGCGCCTTCTGCAGCGCGATGAGCCCGGCCTCGGCGCGCTGGCAGGCGTCGCGCACCCAGAGGCGGAAATCGGTCGCGACCTGGTCGTTGCGCGAGCGCGCGGTGTGCAGGCGCCCCGCGACCGGCCCGATCAGTTCGGTGAGCCGCGCCTCGATGTTGAGATGGATGTCCTCGAATTCACGTTTGAAGGCGAAGCGGCCGGTTTCGATCTCGGCCTCGATCTGGGCGAGGCCGCCCAGGATCGCGTCCGCATCGGCCTCAGAGATGATCCCCTGGGCCGCCAGCATTTGGACATGGGCCTTCGAACCCGCTAGATCGTGCCCGGCGAGGCGCTTGTCGAACTCGATGGAGGTGTTGATCTCCTCCATGATGGCAGCAGGGCCTTCGCCGAAGCGTCCGCCCCACATCTTGTTGGTCACACCATGCCTCGTCTGAACGTCCGCATCGCAGCCCTTGCCGCCGCCCTCATCGTCATCGTGGGCGCTGTCGTTCTATATGTGATCCATGTCCGCGCTGTCCACGCGGCGCAGGAACCCCCATCGCTCGCGGCCCTCGCCTTCGACCCCGCACCGGTGACCATGCCCGACGTGGCGTTCGCCGACGCAAGCGGCGCCCACCACCCGCTTTCGGCCTTCAAGGGCCGCTATGTGCTGCTCAATCTTTGGGCGACCTGGTGCGCGCCCTGCGTGAAGGAGCTTCCCGCCCTGGCGCGGCTCCAGGCGGCGCTGCCCACGGCCAAGCTGACCGTCGTCACGGTGAATGTGGGCCGCGGCAGCGTGGCCGACACCGCCGCGTTTCTCAAGGCGCACGGGGCGGCCAGCCTGCCCGTCTATGTGGATTCCAACACGGCGCTGATCCGCGCCTTCGGCGCCGTCGGCCTGCCGCTCAGCGTGCTGATCGATCCGCAAGGGCGCGAAGTCGCCCGCGCCGCCGGCCCGGCCGATTGGGACGACGCGGCCGCCATCGCCTATTTCAAGGCGCTGACCGCGTCGTAATCCGCCCACATCGCCGCGCAATCGACGACGGACTTCGTCTCCATCGCGCGGTCGATCGCCATCACGGTCAATCCCGCTTCCAGCGAATCCTGCGGCGTGACGGGGAACGGCGCGCCATCCTCAAGCGTGGCGAGGAGATCGCGCGCCATCGCCTGGTCGGCGCCGTTGTGGTTGTCGTCGGTGCGCTCGTTCCATTCCAGCCGCTCCGGCTTGCCGCGCGCGAAGGCGCCGCGGACGAGCATCTTGTTGCGCACCAGATCGGCGAGCAGCGTGCCCTCGGCGCCCGCGATGTACCAGCGGCGCTCCTGCAACGCGACATGGGTGTTGGAGTGGAAGGCAAGCTGGATGCCGTTGGCATATTCGACCAGCGCCGTCTGGTGATCCGTCACGTCCATGTCCGAATGGAAGGCATCGTTCGCCGAACCCCAGCCGGCATCGCGCAGCGCATAAGCGGGCGTGCCGTCGTCGTAGCTGCGCCGCACGTGGGCGCGGCCTTCGTGGAAGATGCGCCGGCCGCCGAAACTGGCGACGCGTGCGGGCCGCGCGCCGGTCAGCCGGTTGAAGATATCGAAATCGTGGCACACTTTGTCGAGGAAATAGGACCCGCCCCATTCCTGCTTGCGCCGCCAGTTGCGCGCCAGATAGCCGCCATGTTCGGGATGAAGGTGCTCCGTCGCATCCATCGACACGATCTCGCCCAGCGCGCCCGAATCCACTCGCGCGATCGTCTCGCGCACGATGGGCATAGAGCGCATCACGAGCCCGACATAGACCGGCGGCGTCTGCGCGTTCGCGAGATACCGCGCCAGCGTCATCGACTCGGCTTCAGTGCGCACGATGGGCTTCTCGCAGAAGATTGGATAACCCGCCGCGAATGCCGCCATCAGATGTTCGAGATGAAGATGATTGGGCGAGCCGATCATGACGAGATCGAACGGGCCGTCTTTCAGCAGCGCCTGTGCATCGGCATAAACGCGCCCCGGCGCGATATCATGTTCTTGCAGGATCGGCAGCCCGATCGGCGCCGGATCGGCATAGCCCGCGATGTCGAGCCGCCAGCCCACTTCCTGCATCGCCGCCAGCACATGCGCGATCCGCTGCCCGAGCCCGATGATGCCGATGCGGAAGGTTTTCATGGGGCGAACTTATCCAAGTTCGCGCAGGTGGAGAAGGAAATTTGGCACGCGGAGCCGCGGAGACGCGGAGGAGAGATGCAGGTGTTAGGAAACGCGCTCCACTCCCTCCACCGTCATGGCCGGGCTTGACCCACGGCTGTCCGGTTTAAATTTAGCGCCATTGTATCGCCAACTGCTGGGAAGCGGCTTGGTGGTGTGGCGGGGGCTCGATCAGTCGGTCGAGCCGCCTTCGATGCATGAGGTTTGCGCGGACGAGGCGG
>DATATK010000077.1:0-1950 GCA_036268825.1 Rhizomicrobium sp.
CCGCTTTGCGGGGGAGGTGGATGCCGCGCCTACAGCGCGGCAGACGGAGGGGGTGGCTGCGGCTGGGACAACTTGTCTCCGCTACAGCCACCCCCTCCACCACTTCGTGGTCCCCCTCCCCCGCACCAGCGGGGGAGGAAACGTACGTTACGACGCCGAGAACTTCATCAGCTTGATCGCTTCGAAGTTCTGGACGCCGCCGCCGACGCGCTTGGTGGTGTAGAACAGCACGTAGGGCTTGGCGGAGTAGGGATCGCGCAGGGTGCGGATGCCGACGCGGTCGACGACGAGATAGCCGCGCGCGAAATCGCCGAACGCGATGGAGTACGAGCCCGACGCGATGTCCGGCATGTCCTCCGCTTCCGCGATGGGATAGCCCAGGAGGCTCGACGGCTGGCCGGCCGCGGTGCCGGGCTGCCAGATGTAGTTGTCCGTCGTGTCCTTGAACTTGCGCACCACGCTTTCGGTCTTGCGGTTCATCACCCAAGTGCCGTTGGCGCGGTAGCCCTGCTTGGGCGCATAGGCGAGGTTGATCAGCGCATCGGCCGGATCGTCGGCCGCGAAGGCGCCGTCCGCGCCGCTCGCGATGTAACCGATGCCGCCCCACGCCCACGACGCATCCGCGACCGTGGTGTAGTGCAGGAAGCCGGTGGGCTTGTTGCTGCCGTCGCCGTTGACGAAGGCCGCGCCTTCCTGCTCGGCGAACACGATCTGCACTTCGCCGGCGAGCCACTGCTCGATGTCGACCTGCGCGTCGTCCAGCAGAGGCTGCGTGGCGGCGGGCATCGCATAGAGCTCCATCGTCGGAAAATCGATGGCCGAGATCGTGGGCGTGTTGGTCTGCGAAACCGAACCGGTCTCGCCCACCCAGCCGGACGCGGCTTCCACCGTGGTGATCGGCTTCCTATAGACGCTCGATCCGATCTGCTGCACCGTCGCCAGGGCGCGGATCGGCGAGGCCCTGGTGAGGATGCGGTCGATGGTCGCCGCGATCTCCAGCGGCACGACATAGCCGCCATCGGGATTGGAGCCTTCCGACAGCGCCTTCACTTCGAGCGCGTTGAAGCCCGCGGTGTCGCCCTTGCGCATGTAGCGATCGAACGCCGCCTTGCGCTCGCGCGTCGCGCGGTCCGGCCCGAGGCTCTTGCTCTCGCCGAAGGCCGGGCGGGCAGCGGCCAGCGACAACTCGTCGATGACCTTCTTCTGCTCGTCCAGCGCGCGGTTGATGCGGTCGACCTTTTCGTCGGTCACGACATCGCCGCTGTACTTTTCGAGCTGCGCCAGGCGCTCGTCATTGGCGTCCTTGAAGCTCTCGAAGGCGCGCAGGAAATCGCCGAACGCCTCCTTGATCTCGCGCCCCTGCGCGCCGTCCTTGGTCTCCAGGGATTTGGTTTCGAATTCCATTCTCTTTCTCCTTCAAAAAAAGTGACGTTCGTTACACGCGCAACAGCGACGCCGCGCGCCTTATCTCGGCGGCGGCCTCGCTCTTTGCGCCCACGGCCGTGACCTGGCTTCCGGTGAGCAGCGGGAAGGTCACGACCGAAATTTCCCAAAGCTCGATCTCAAGCAGCGTGCGCGTGCCCGCCGCCACGTCGCGGCGCGCGCGGCGGGTGCGGAAGCCGATCGACAATCCGTCGAGCGCGCCTTCGCGCAACAGCGCCAGCACGTCGCGGCCGCGCTCGATGTCCGTCAGGATGTGGCCCTTGACGTAAAGGCCGGTGGAATCCTCGGCGATATCGTCCCACACGCCGATGGGTTCGTGCGCGAAGTGCTGGTAGAGCATGCGCACGCGCCGCGCGCCGCGCAGCCTGAGCGACGCCGCGAACGCGCCCGGCGCGACGATATCGCCCGAACTGTCCGCCACGCCGAACAGCGAGGCATAGCCTTCGAACTCGTCCTTCCCCAGCACGCTCAATTGCGCCGGCGTCGAGACATGCACGAGGCGCCGCC
>DATATK010000078.1:0-2119 GCA_036268825.1 Rhizomicrobium sp.
CAGATTGTCGCCGATCATCCAGGTCTCGCCCGCGCTGACGCCGAGCGCCTGCATCGCGTGCAGATAGGCGCGTTCGTCCGGCTTGCCGAAGCCGTGCTCGCCCTCGATCTGGACGTGATCGAAGCGGTGCGCCAGCGCAAAACGCTCGACCTTGGCGCGCTGGGTATCGGCCGCGCCGTTGGTCACCAGCGCCAGCCTGACGCCGAGCGCCTTCAATTCGTCGATCGCCTCATGCGCGCCGGGGAAGACGAACATCTCCTCCTCGCGATATCGCGTGAAGCGGTCGGCGATGCGGGCAGCGAGATCGTCGGAGAGGAGAGGGTGGCCGTTCGCCGCCAGCGCCGCGAACCCGCCTTTCACCGCGACGCGGCGCGCTTCTTCCAGCTTCAATCGCCATGCTGGTTCGGCAGTCGCCCAGAAATTGCGTGCGAAGGTCAGGATCGCAGCCGCCGCCTGTCGCGGCGATACCGGTGCGAGCTCGGCTGCAAATTCGCTCGCGATGTGATTCCACGCAATCTCCGGCCTGCCGTAGGCCGACAGGATGGTGTCGTCCAAGTCGATCAGCATCGCGCGCGGCAGTTCGCTTCTCACGGCCATTTCACCTCAGGCGGCATCGACGACAGGATGGAGTCGACATTGCCGCCGGTCTTCAGCCCGAAAATGGTGCCGCGGTCGTACAGCAGGTTGAACTCGACGTAGCGACCGCGCCGGATCAACTGCTCCTCGCGATCCTCCGCCGTCCATGGTTGCGCGAAATTGCGCCGAACCAGATCGGGATAGATCTTCAGGAAGGCGCGGCCGATGTCCTGGGTGAAGGCGAGATCGGCGTCCCAGTCGCCGCTGTCATGCCAGTCGTAGAAGATGCCGCCGATGCCGCGGGCCTCCTTGCGATGCGGCAGGTAGAAATAGTCATCACACCATTTCTTGTATTTCTCGTAGGGCGCAACCGTCACATGCGCGTCGCAGGCAGCGCGCATCACGGCGTGAAAGTCGAGCGAATCCTTATCCTCCTGCGTGCGCCGCCGCTCCAGTACCGGCGTCAGATCGGAGCCACCGCCGAACCACGCCTTGGTGGTGACGACGAAGCGCGTGTTCATATGCACCGCCGGGACGTGGGGATTGCGCAAATGCGCGATCAGCGAAATGCCGGACGCCCAGAAGTGCGGGTCGTCGGCAGCTCCCGGAATCTGCGCCCGGAATTCCGGGGCGAACTCGCCATGCACGGTCGAGCAGTGCACGCCGACCTTCTCGAACAGCCGGCCGCGCATCATCGACATCACCCCGCCGCCGCCGGCCGCGCCGGTATGATCGGTGCGCTGCCATGGCGTGCGCTCGAAACGGCCCGGCTCGCCGCCGTACAGCGCATCCGGCGCCTCGTCCTCGAGCTGCTCGAAGGCGGCGCAGATGTCGTCGCGCAACGCCTCGAACCAGGCGCGCGCCCTTGCCTTGCGATGCTCGATGACGTTTGCGTCCATCAAATCGCGTCCTCTCGGGTCTGCCGCAGCGCCTCACCGACAACCATGGCCGCCGCCATCGCGACATTGAGCGAGCGCAAGGCGGACTTCATCGGGATCTTCAGCCGCGCATCCGCGGCCGCCACCACCTCGTCCGTCACGCCAACCGTCTCCCGTCCGAACAACAGGATGTCCGACGCGGCATAGCGAAAATCAAGATAGGAAACCGCGGCCTTGGTGGTGAACAGCAGCAGCCGGTAGCCCTGGCCGCGGCGCCATTCCTCGAATCGCGCCCAGGAATCGTGACGCATCCATGTCACCTGGTCGAGATAGTCCATTCCCGCCCGGCGGAAGGTGCGGTCCGAGACCGCAAACCCCGCCGGCCCGATGATATGGGCCCGCACATCGAGACACGCGCAAAGCCGCAGGATGGTGCCCGTGTTCTGGGGAATGTCGGGCTGGAATAAAGCCAATTCCATCCTGGTCGTGTCTCCGGAATGTATGAATAAAACAACGGTCTGAAGGGATTTAGTGCATTGCACGTGGGCTGGCGGATAGTGGGCTTGCGCTCTTTCGGCAAGGGTGCCAATAGAACGATTCTGGACTGCTTGTTTGGCCCCCAAGAGCCGAAAAAGCCGGTCTTCTTGCCGCCGCGGGGGTCGCGG
>DATATK010000079.1:0-27905 GCA_036268825.1 Rhizomicrobium sp.
AATGGATGCCCTTTTCCGCAAGCGCCTTGGCGCGGCGCACGTCGTCTTTGTAGAAGGTGTTGCCGCCGTCGATGATCGTGTCGCCCTTCTCCAGAAGCCGGGCGAGCGCATCGACGGTACTTTCCGTCGGCTTGCCGTTCGGCAGCATGATCCAGATGGTGCGCGGCGCCTCCAGCTTCTTCACCACGTCTTCGAGCGACGAGGCCGCCACCGCGCCGGTGAGCGCCGCAGCCGCCTTGGGATCCCGGTCGAACGCGACGGCCTGGTGCCCCTTGGCCATCAGGCGGCGCACGATATTGCCGCCCATCCGGCCCAGGCCGATCATCGCGATCTTCATGCTGCACCCAATGCTGCGTCGATGGCTTCGCCCAGTTCGCGCAAGCCCGCTTCCTCGTCATGCAGATGCACGCGCAACAGACGCCGCCCGCGTTCGGCGAGCACCGCGCAATCGCCCATCGCCTGCGCCATCTCCACCGTGCCGAACGTCGCGGTGCGGCCGGGAATGGAGAGATCGTCTTCGCTGTGATGGGTGATGACGAGGAACACGCCCGTGTTGGGCCCGCCTTTATAGGCCTGTCCCGTGGAATGCAGGAAGCGCGGCCCGAATTCGGCGCAGGTCGCGACCTTCTTCTTGTCGCGCAGCTTCAGGCGGATCGCCTGGATCGGCGCTTCGTGCGCCGGCGTCTGCTCCAGATAAGCGAGGATCGCGAAATAGTCGCCTTCCTTTATGCGCGCGAAAAGCCCGCGCAGGATTTCCACAAGCGTCGTGCCGTCGTGCTGCCCGGCATTGCCGCCGGTATAGAGCGTCAAGTCCTTGGCGGCGAAGAGCGGCACCTGCTTGTCGAGCGTGCCGGTCTCCTCGAACTTGTCGGTCAGTTCGCGCGCCTTGATCTTTGCGGCTTCCACGTCGGGTTGGTTGAACGGGTTGATGCCGATGACGGCCCCGGCCAGCGCGATGGCAACCTCGAACAGGAAGAAGGCCTGGCCGATCTGGTAGCTGTCCTCGATGTCGAGGCGGATGACGGGATGGCCGGCGTCGCTGAGCGCGCGCAATTGCGCCGCGCTGTCCTCGGTCCCCGCCAGATGCAGGTGCACGAAGACGCGGTCTTTGCCATAGGTCTCCGGCCCGGCGAGCGGCTCGCCCGCGATGGGGATCAGGCCCTTGCCCTTCTTGCCGGTGGATTCGGCGATGAGCTGTTCGAGCCACAGGCCGGCGCTCGCCAAAGCTTTCGACGGAACGATCGTGATCTTGTCGCGGCCGCATTTGGTCGCCAGCGCGCCGAGCGCGAGGCCGAGCTTCACGCCGGGATTGTGCGCCGGCGGCGACATTGCCGCACAGCTCGTCACCATGCGCTGTGTGTCATCCAGCAGCCGGCCGACGTCGAGCCCCATCGCGGCGGCGGGCACGAGCCCGAATTTGGAGAGCACCGAGAAGCGCCCGCCGATGGCCGGATCGCCGAAGAAGACGCGCGCGAAATCTTCCTCCTTCGCCGTCTTCTCCAATGCCGAGCCCGGATCGGTCACGGCCACGAACTGGCGCGGCGCCTTCACCTGCTCCTGGAAATAGGCGTTGAGGATGTTGGGCTCCAGCGTCGTGCCGGATTTGGACGAGACGATGAACAGCGTGCGCGGAAGATCCACCGCATCCCGCACCGTCGCGATGCGCTCCGGATCGGTGGAGTCCAGCACATGCAGTTTCGGCGAGCCGGGCTTGCTGCCGAACACGTCGCTGAGCACTTCGGCGCACAGGCTCGATCCGCCCATGCCGAGCAGTACCGCGTCGCTGAAACCTTGCGCCCACTTCGTGAACTCGGCGAGGCGGGGCAGGTCGTCCGTCTCGCGCTTGGCGATATCCAGCCAGCCGAGCCATTTGTCCTCGTCCGCGCCCGTCCACAGCGATTTGTCGTGCGCCCACATCCTGCGCCCGGCATCGCCATGCGCCTTGATCGCCGCATCGACTTCCTTCTGCGCCTCGTCGCTCAAGGTGAGCGTGAGCTTCGCCAACCCGCCGCCCAGGATCTTCGCGCGCTTCGCCGCGAGCGCGCCGTAGAGCTTGTCGGCGGCTTGCGCGAACTGGTCGACACCGTCGATGACGAGCGCGTCCGTGATCGCATCGAGCGAGATGCCGGACGCTTTCAGATCGTCCAGCACCTTCTGCGCGCCCGCCACGTCCGTCTCGATCGTGTCGGCGGCCGTGCCGTGGTCGCGGAACGCGTCCATGGTTTCGGGCGGCATGGTGTTGACGGTGTCGTGGCCGATCAGCGTGTCGACATAGAGCGTGTCGGGATAGGACTTGTCCTTCGTGCCGGTGGACGCCCAGAGCAGCCGCTGCGGCCGCGCGCCCTTCGTGGCCAGTTTCTCCCAGCGCGGGCCGGAGAAGAATGTCTTGTATTGCTGATAGGCGAGCTTGGCGTTCGCGATGGCGACCTTGCCGCGCAGGGTCTTCAGCGCGTCACCGCCCTGGGCGTCGATCACGGCGTCCACCTTGCTGTCGATGCGGCTGACGAAGAAGCTGGCGACGCTGGCGACGTTCGCCACATCCTCGCCTTTCGCCGCGCGCGCTTCGAGCCCGGCGATATAGGCCTCGGCCACTGCGGCATAGGCGGAGCGGGCGAAGAGCAGCGTGACGTTGATGTTGAGCCCCGCCTCGATCAGCGCGCGGATCGCGGGCACGCCGGGCTTCGTGCCGGGCACCTTCACCATCAGGTTGGGCCGCGCGATCTCCGCCCAGAGCGACCTGGCTTCCGCGATGGTCCCGTCCGTGTCCATCGCCAGATAGGGCGAGACCTCGATGGAGATGAACCCGTCGCCGCCTTTGGTCTCGGCGTAGACCGGCTTGAAGATATCAGCGGCCTGCTTGATGTCCTCGACCGAGAGGTGGCGGAAGATCGCGCCCACGTCCTCGCCCTTGCCCACATAATGGGCAATCTCGTCGTCGTAATCGGTGCCCTTGGCGAGCGATTTCTCGAAGATCGACGGGTTGGACGTCATGCCGCGCACGCCGTCCGTCTCGATCAGTTTCTCGAGGTCTCCGGAGCGGAAGAGGGGGCGGCTCAGAAAATCGAGCCAGACCGATTGGCCGAAACGCTGCAAGTCCTTGAGGCGGTTCATGTGTCTGCCGATCCTGTCCACGTCCGCCCGCATCCGGAGAGGGCGCCGGAACCTGTTATAGCCGCTTGTCGCGCGAAGAAGGGTCCTGACCAGCCGGGATATTGCAACGCGGCAAAACGGCGAGAGTTCCCGGCAAAGGCCGTTCACCAGTCCATGTTCCGGTTCTGGTAAACCGCTGGTCCATTTCGTATATCCCTCCTGACGATGGAGACGCACCGTGGCCCAGGGCTGGAGCCCCCATAGCTGGCGTTCGAAGCCGATTTCGCAGGCGCCGTCCTATCCGGACGCCGCCGCGCTGTCGGCCGTCGAATCACGGCTCGCCAGCCACCCGCCGCTGGTCTTCGCCGGTGAGGCCCGCAACCTCACCGCCGCGCTCGCAGAGGTTGCCGAGGGCAAGGCGTTCCTGCTCCAGGGCGGCGACTGCGCCGAGAGCTTCGCCGAGTTCAGCGCCAACAACATCCGCGACACGTTCTGCGTTTTCCTCAGCATGGCGACGGTGCTGACCTTCGCCGCCGACGTGCCGGTGGTGAAGATCGGCCGCATCGCGGGCCAGTTCGCCAAGCCGCGCTCCGACGACAGCGAAGTCCGCGATGGCAACGCCTTGCCGTCCTATCGCGGCGACATCATCAACGGCGAGGACTTCACCGCCTCAGCCCGTGTCCCCGATCCGGCGCGCATGACGGACGCCTATTTCCAGTCCGCCGCCACCGCCAATCTGGTGCGCGCCTTCGCCAGCGGCGGCTATGCCGATCTGTCGCGCGCCCGCTATTGGTACCGCGACGATCACAACCATCCCGATCTGCTCCAGCGCTATCTCTCCGTCGTCGACCGCATCGGCAACGGCATGGGCTTCATGAAGGCGTTCGGCCTCGCCGATGCCGCGCGCACCTCTTCGGTCGATTTCTATTTCAGCCACGAGACGCTGCTCTTGCCCTACGAGCAGGCGCTGACGCGTCAGGATTCCATCACCGGCAACTGGTACGACACCAGCGCCCACATGGTCTGGATCGGCGACCGCACCCGCCAGCCGGACGGCGCGCATGTCGAGTTCTGCCGCGGCGTGGAAAATCCCATCGGCCTCAAATGCGGCCCCTCGCTGAGCGAGGACGACCTGGCGCGGCTACTGAAAATCCTGAACCCCAAGAACATCCCCGGCCGCCTCACCCTGATCGCGCGCTTCGGCGCCGACAAGGTTGGCGAGGCGCTGCCCAAGCTGATCCGCACCGTGGAGCGCGAAGGCGCCAAAGTGGTATGGTCCTGCGATCCCATGCACGGCAACACGATCAAGTCCGCGACCGGCTTCAAGACCCGCCCGTTCGACCGCGTGGTCAAGGAAGTGAAGAATTTCTTCGAGGTGCACCGCGCCGAAGGCACCCATGCCGGCGGCGTGCATCTGGAGATGACGGGCCAGAACGTCACCGAATGCACCGGCGGCGCGCAGGAAATCTCGGAAGCCGATCTGGCGCGCCAATACGACACGCGCTGCGATCCGCGCCTGAATGCGAGCCAGGCGCTGGAGCTCGCGTTCCTGATGGCCGAGCTGATGGACGCGCAGAAGAAGAAAGACGCGCGGCTCTCCGCATGACCGCGCACGGTTTGGGCGAGTAGCAGGCCAGGGGGCCAGTCGAACGCATGGGCGCGGCACGCTTGCTGGCCAAGTTCTGGATCGCATTCTGCGTCTTCGCCGGCGCGCATGCGCTCGCGCGCGCTCTGGCGCAGCATATCCAGCCCGAACAGGCCGTCTCCCTCATCGGCATGTGCGTGGTGCTGTTCGGCGCGATGGGCCTGCTGTTCGTCGCGGGCTACGGCGCCGCATCCGGCGGTTTCTCCAAGCTCACGGCGAGCGCCTTCCTGCCCGGCTTCAACGATATCGTCTTTATCGCCTTCGCCGCCGCGATCTTCATCGTGCAGCTCGTTTCTGCCTCCGGCCAGCCGCCGGCCGGGGCGATGGGTGCGCTGGCGAGCGCGATGCATTTCGCCATCCCCGGCCAACGCGCCCTTGAAACCGCGCTGGCGGTCTGCGGCAAGGACATGGGCGCGAGCTTCGCCTCCGCCACGTCGTGGCTTCTCGCCTTCATCTTCATCGGCTCGTCGTTCTCCAGATTGCGCCTGCAAGCCGGATTGATGCGCCTCGAACGCAAGGCCCGCACGCAGGCACGCGGCGCCACGCCGCTCACCTTCATGCTCGGCCTGATCGCCGTGATCGGCATCCAGCTCCTATTCGTCGGCGGCCTCTATCCGCTGATCCCGTGCGGCATGCTGGTGGGATTGCCCGGCGACGTGCTGATCGGCCTCGGCCCACTCGCGCTCGCCTACCTGATCGTCGCCGCCCTGACGAACCTGCTGGCGCTGAGCCCGGAGGCTTGAATTTTACTTACCGTCCCCCAAGGGGAGGGTATAAAAAGGCTTCAATTCAAACAGACTTGCGGATATGCCGGAACGAGCATATATAGGACGCGGGCATGGCAACAAAAGTTGGTGAGCCAAATCCCAAGCCTGTGCGGTGGATCGGGAGCAGTCTGGACGATTTGAAGGCGTTTCCAAAAGACGTCCAGCGCCGCGTGGGTGGCGCGCTTTGGGATGCTCAACTCGGCGGCAAAGCTCCGTTTGCGAAACCGCTGAAGGGCTTCGGCGGCGCCAGCGTATTGGAGGTCGTAGACGACTATGACGGCGATACTTACCGGGCCGTTTATACCGTTCGCTTCGCGCAAGCTGTTTATGTGCTCCACGCATTTCAGAAGAAATCGAAGCATGGAATCGCCACGCCCAAAGCCGAGTTGGAAATGATCGAACGGCGGATCAGGCGTGCGAAAGAGGACTACGAACTATGGCTAAGAAGCCGAAAGCTGTCGTGACGCCAAGCAGCGGAAACGTCTTCGCCGATCTTGGCTTCGCGGAGCCGGAAGAGGAGTTGGCGAAGGCGAAACTGGCAAACCGCATCCGGCAAATCGTCAAGGTGCGCCGCTTGACGCAAGTGGCAGCAGCGTCAGCCATGGGTGTCGATCAGCCAAAAGTTTCCGCACTTCTCAATGGCCGCCTTGCGAATTTCTCCAGTGAGCGGTTGATGCGTTTGCTCACTGCGCTTGGACAGGACGTCGATATCATTCTGCGCGATACGCCGCGCAGTCGCGCGCGTGGCCGAGTTCGCGTGCTCAGTGATGCCCGCGCCTGAACTGTGTGCCGCTTCTTCGCACGCCGTTCGACGCGCGCTCCGCGTCTCCGCGTGAACTTCTTTGGTGATCCGCGCGTAAAGCCGACATCGGAGTCCAACTGCGGAGATGCTCATCCCGCCCTCTCCCTCAAACGGGAGAGGGGGATTCTGGCTGGATTCTGGCCTCCTACGATAAGAAAATTACCCAGCCATACGGCTTGACTTCCTGCCTTTCTGTTCCTATTCTGTACCATTCAACCTAGGATAGGTGCCATGGATAGAGACGAAAAGCAGCCCCAAGTGGGCGCCGGCCAGGACCCTGAGCAAAGCGCGACGGCGCTGGCCAAACGGGTTCGGGAGTTGCGCCTGAAGATGGAGGCGATGCGTCCGGAGATGGGCGGCCCGGCCGAACCGGCGAACGGCGATCCGGCGAACGATGCGCTGCCCGAAGACGCGCCGCCCACCGAGACCAACAAACAGAAGCGGCAACGGCGTTATGAGGCCGAAGCCCGCGCCCGAGAGACCGCCACCGGCGGGATCCCGCAGGTCGCACCGCTGGATCCCAGTACTATGGCGGCGTTCAACACGCCTATCGATGCACTCATCATTCCCGAGCCCGAGATGCCGCCGCGCGTCGATGGCGAACGCGTGCGCACCGAAGCGCTGCTCAACGACCTGATCGGCGAATGCCATTTCCTGATGCGCGAGACCGCGTTCCGCTCGATATGCCAGTGCACCGATCCGGGCGACCGGCGGAGTTTCATGGCATCGGCAATGGAATTCGCCAAGACCGGCGCGGAAGTCGCCGGGTCGATCGCGCGCCTGCAAGGCGGCAACGCGGCGGTGGTGAACCAGACGCGCCAGCTCATCAGCGTCGAATATCTGGAGAAAACGCCGAGGGGGGAGGGGGGCGGCGTGACGCCATGAAAACAACGATCAAGCTGTTGCGGTCTGACGAAGTCTGGCACCCAAGGATTGGGGCGCCGCTCGGCAACCGCAACGCCCGCAAGCTCGGCCGGTACGATCGCGACATGCGTGCGTTCCAGGCGCGCGTGCGCGACTGGAAAGCGCGCGTGAAGGACGCGATGCGTGAAGTCGACCGGATTCTGTGCGTGCCGGACGAAAGCAAAATCTCACGCGGAGCCGCGGAGACGCGGAAGAAAACGCGTGTTCGCGCGCCGCGTCTCCGCGTCTCCGCGCGCCATAATCTTGTTAAACGCGCGCTACCAGTACTCCCGCATGATCTGCTGCGCCCAATCTGGTTCGCGGATTTCGCCGCGCGGCAGAAACCCCTTCATCACCGGCTTGATGTCGAGCACGGGCGTCCCGTCGATCGCGTCGAGGCCTTTGACGTGCAGCGTCAACCCGTCGGCGCGTTCGAGGCGGCAGACGCACAATCCCAAACGGTTCGGCCGTCCTTTGCCGCGTTGCGCGAAGATGCCGGCCATCGGCCAGTCCTTGCGGCCGCGCGGATGGCGCGCGCCGGTCTGGATTTCCGAGAGCGGTACGCGGTCGAAGTGGAAGATCACTTCGATATGGGAGAAATCGCCGAGGCTCGCGGTAGCGTCGGCGGTGAATTGCGCGGGGTCGAGTTCGATGCGGGTGGCGACGGCGTCCCAGTTGTCGTCGATAGCTGCGTCGCGGGCGCTGCGCACGATGCCGATGGGCTTGAGGATGATGTCCATGAGTCTGCTCCGGCGGCTTGGCGGGCGATGGTTAAGCCATTCTTAACAACGGGGGCAGTAGCGTTTTTGAAGATTGCTGCAACCTTACGATGTTTCTGGTTCGTTCATGAAACCGCAAGCTCTGGACTCGGCAAGTCTAGGGGTGGTAGGCGCAAACCCCTCTATCTATTGGGTTTTCCATTGACCGGTCCGCCAATCCCATGATATCCCATCCTGTCCCATAGCCAGTGATTCGCCTCGGCGCGTGTCCGAGGTTCCTGCGCCGGGACGAGGGGGTTCGGTTCAGGATGTCCGTCGGGGTTCAGCCGTTCATTTCGACGGTATCCGGCACGCTCGACGCGAAAGGCCGCGTCTGCATCCCCGCGCCCTTCCGGGACATCCTCACCGCCCAGGGCACAACCGGCGTCTACATCCTGCCGTCCTTCTCGGAAGCGGCGCTGGAAGGCTTCGGCGACGAGGTGCTGCAGCAGTTCCACGCGCAGCAGAGCCAGGCCGACCCGTTCTTCGCGCCCGCGAGCGACGACAAGGTCTTCGCGGTGCTGTCGATGAGCCGGCTCCTGCCGCGCGAGGACAATGGCCGCGTCGTGCTGCCGGCGGAGTTCATCGCGCATGCCGGCTTGAAGGACCGCATTACCTTCGTCGGCATGGGCCGCAAGTTCCAGATCTGGGACAGCGAGAAGTTCGCGCCGGTACAGGCCGAGCGGTTGCAGCGCGCGCTGGCCGTGCGCAATGCGAACGGCGGTGTGCTGTGAGCAGCCACATTCCGGTGATGCTGGCCGAAGTGGTGGACGCGATGGCGCCGCGCGACGGCGCGCATTACGTCGACGGTACGTTCGGCGGCGGCGGCTACTCCACCGCGCTGCTCGACGCCGCCAGATGCCGCGTCCTCGGTATCGACCGCGATCCCGCCGCCATCGCGCGGGGGCAACAGATCGTGGCGCGCTACGAAGGCCGGCTGACGCTGCTGCAAGGCGAGTTCTCGCAGATGGAAGCGCTGCTGGCGCAGTCGGGCGAGACGAAGAGCGACGGCGTGATGCTCGACCTCGGCGTCTCCTCGTTCCAGCTCGACGAGGCCGAGCGCGGCTTCTCCTTCCGCGCCGACGGCCCGCTCGACATGCGGATGAGCGCGGACGGCGAGAGCGCAGCCGACGTCGTGAACACCGCCGACGAGATGGCGCTGACCAAGATCATCGGCCAGTTGGGCGAGGAGCGTTTCGCCCGCAAGGTCGCCCGCGCCATCGTCGCCGCCCGCCCGCTGACACGCACCGCGGAGCTGGCGGAGGTCGTGACCAAGGCGCTCGGCCCGCAAGCCAACCGCTTCGCGATCCACCCCGCGACGCGCACCTTCCAGGGCATCCGGCTCTACGTGAACGACGAGCTCGGCGAGTTGGAGCGCGGCCTGGAAGCGGCAGAACGCATGCTGGCGCCCGCGGGCCGCCTCGCCGTCGTCGCGTTCCACTCGCTGGAAGACCGCATCGTCAAGCGCTTCCTCACCGCGCGCGCCCGTGTCGCGGCGCCATCGCGCCACGCGCCGGAACGCACGCCGTCGCATACCCAGACCTTCCGGCTCGTCGGCAAGCAGCCGCGCGCGCCGGGCGATACCGAGACTGCGCGTAACCCGCGCGCCCGCTCCGCACGCCTTCGCGTCGCCGAGCGGCTGGCGGCATAAGGAGAGAACACCATGGTTCGCATCCTCAACTTCCTCTTCGTGGCGCTGGCGGGCCTGTCCTGCTTCGCGGTGAACCATATTGCGGAAAAAACCCGTCTCGCCGACATCGCATTGAATGCGACGCACCACCAGATCGTGCTGGAGCAGCAATCGACGAAACTCCTGCAGGCGCAATGGCAGACCGTCGCCGATCCGCAGCGCATCCAGCAACTGGCGCAGGCGCATCTGGGCCTGACCGATACGCCGACCGTCGCATTGGCCTCGCTCGAACTGCTCCCGCGCCGCGGCGACGCTGCGGCCGACAATCCGATCCGCGCGGCTTCGATGGTCACGCAATCCCCCGCGCCCACGACGGTGCTCCACCTCACGGCGGCTCGCAGCGGAAACTAGTTCATGGCCGACGCAGCAATCCATCAGCGCCGCATCGTGATCGCGGCGGGATTCTGCGTGATGGCTTTCAGCCTCGTCGGCGTGAAGCTGTTTGACGTGGCGGTGCTGAAGGGCGCGGTCTCCGGCGCGACCGTCGCCGCCGCCGAAAAGCCCGTCATCATCCGCGCCGACATCACCGATCGCAACGGCGAGCTCCTCGCCCGGGACATCCCCGTCGCCGATCTCTACGCCACGCCCAACAACCTCGGCGACAAGGCCGCCGCCGCGCGCGACCTGGGCGACGCGCTGGGTCTCGATCCAGCCAACCTGCTGAAGCTGTTCAGCGGCAAGCACAAGTCCGTCCTCGTCGCGCGGCAACTGTCCGAAGACGTCGTGGCCAAAGTGAAGAGCCTCAATCTCGATGGGCTCGAGTTCGACGCCTCGACCAAGCGCATCTATCCCCAAGGCATGGCCGCCGCACACGTGCTGGGCGTGACGGACAATGCCGGCACGGGGCTCAACGGGCTGGAGCGCGGCCTCGACAAGACGCTGCGCCAGGGCGGCAGCGTCGTGCTGTCGCTCGACATGCGCGTGCAATATGCGCTGGCGCACGAGTTGGCGCAGGCGCAGGCCGACTATCACGCCATCGCCGCCGGCGGCATCATCATGGACGTGAACAGCGGCGAAATCCTCGCGATGGTGTCGCTGCCGGATTCGGGGCCGCCCGACGCGCACGGTCTCCTGCCCGGACGCAACCGCATGGTGCGCGACACCTACGAGCTCGGCTCGGTGTTCAAGATCTTCACCTTCGCGCTCGCCATGCAGGATCACACCACCACGTTGGATCGCACCTTCCCGATCGGCCCCGGCTTCAAGATCGGCCGGTACACTATCCACGACGCCGAGCACATGCCGGCGGTGATGCAGGCGCGCGATATCCTGGCGCAATCCTCCAACGCCGGCACGGCGCAGATCGCGCTGCTCTCCGGCCCGGCGCGGCAATATGAATTCCTCAAGAGCATGTTCCTCCTGCGCGCGCCGCGCACCGAGCTGGCGGAAACAGCGTGGCCGAGCTACCCGGCCTTTCCGGCGCGATGGGGACAGGTGGAGACCGCCACCATCGGCTTTGGCCATGGCATCCAGGTCTCGCCGCTGGCTTTCGTGGCGGCCGCGGCCACCGTGGTTAATGGCGGTCGGCGGATCACGCCGACGTTCCTGAAACAGGACGGCGACCGCCGCGGCGAACAGGTTATTTCGCCGGAAACCAGCGACACGATGCGCGGATTGCTGCGCTATGTCGTCACCAACGGCACCGGCAAGCTGGCCGACGTTCCGGGCTACGATGTCGGCGGCAAGACCGGCTCGGCGGAAAAGGCCGTCAATCACCGCTATGTCGCGCACAAGCTGATGACGTCGTTCTGCGCGGTGTTTCCCATCGACAATCCGCGCTATCTGGTGTTCGTTCTCCTGGACGAGCCGCACGGTGCGAACGCCGAGGGCGTGATGGCGCTGGCCGGTCATACCGCCGCCCCGCTCGCCGGCCGCGTGATCGCGCGCATCGCTCCCATGTTGCAGATGCCCGTGGCCGAAATTCCGCCTGCTCCCGCCGTCGCGGCGAAGGCGAAATCATAATGGAAACACAATCGGGAGCGAGTATCGGGTCGGGTAAAGTGGGCAAAGCCCCCATGGTTTCGGTTCGGGAATTCTCCGGGCTCGCGAGCGACAGCCGCGCGGTCAAGCCCGGCTATCTGTTCGCAGCGCTGCCGGGCAGCCGCGCCAACGGCGCAGCGTACATCGCCGACGCGGTGAGGCGCGGCGCGGTGGCTGTGCTCGGCCGCCCCGAAGCGCGCGAAGATGCCGAGAGGCTCGGCGTGCGCTTCATCGTCGACGAGAACCCGCGCGCCAGTTTGGCGAAATTCGCCGCCGCTTGGTTCGGCGCGCAGCCGCGCGTCGTCGCCGCCGTCACCGGCACCAACGGCAAGACGTCGGTCGCCGTGTTCCTGCGCCAGATCTGGCAGCATCTCGGCCGCAACGCGGCGAGCATGGGCACCATCGGCGTCGTCACGCCCTATGGCGAGATCGCATTGCACCACACCACGCCCGACCCGATCGAGCTGCACGAACTGCTCGCGCAATTGTCGCGCGGCGGCGTCGATCACCTGGCGCTGGAAGCCTCCAGCCACGGTCTCGACCAGAACCGGCTCGACGGCGTCGAGATCGCCGCAGCCGGCTTCACCAACATCACGCGCGATCATCTGGATTATCACAGCGATTTCGAACAGTACCTGGGCGCGAAGCTGCGTTTGTTTCGCGAAGTGGTGCGCGACGATGGCGTCGCGGTGATCAACGCCGATGCGCCCGGTGCGGACGCGGCGATTGCCGCTGCCAGGACGCGCGGACTGAAAATCCTCACCGTTGGGGAGAAGGGTGACGCGCTGAAGCTCGTCGCGCGCGAGGCGCATGGCGATGGCCAGACGCTCAGGATCGCAGCGGACGGGAAGATGTTCGCTGTCGATCTGCCTTTGGCCGGCAGTTTCCAGGCTTCGAATGCATTGGTCGCCGCGGGTCTTGCCATCGGTCTCGGCGAGCCGGCAGATAAAGTGCTCGCGGCGTTGGCGTCGCTGAAGGGTGCGCCGGGGCGGCTGGAGAAAGTGGCCTACGCCAAATCCGGCGCGCCGATCTATGTCGATTACGCGCACACGCCTGATGCGCTGGAGACGGTGCTCACCGCGATCCGCCCGCATATCGCGAACAGGCTCCGCGTCGTGTTCGGCTGCGGCGGCGACCGCGACACCGGCAAGCGCCCGCTGATGGGCAACGCGGCGGCAGAATTCGCCGACGACGTCATCGTGACCGACGACAATCCGCGCAGCGAAGACCCCGCTGCGATCCGCGCACAAGCGCTTGCGGGTGCGGCCGGCGCGCGCGAGATCGGCGATCGCGCGGAAGCGATCGCGCAAGCTGTCGCGTCGCTTGGCGCCGGTGACGGGTTGGTGATTGCCGGCAAGGGTCATGAGAGCGGCCAGACCATCGGCAGCGAGACGCGCCCGTTCTCAGACCGCGACGAAGCGATCAAGGCCGCGAAGGCCTTGGGCGGGAGCGCGGCATGACAGCGCTTTGGACCAACCCGGAAATGATCGCGGCGACCCTCGGCCGGTTGTCGCAACCCTTCGACGCGACCGGGCTTTCCATCGACACACGCACGCTGAAGCCCGGCGATCTCTTCGTCGCGCTGAAAGGCGATGCGCGCGACGGCCATGAATTCGTGAACGCTGCGCTGGCGGCAAAAGCATCGGGCGCGCTGGTGTCGCGCGCTATGGAGGGCGGGCCACTGCTCACCGTCGCCAATACACTGCGCGGTCTCGAAGACCTCGCGCGAGCCTCGCGCGCGCGCAGCCATGCGAAGATCGTCGCCGTTACCGGCAGCGCCGGCAAGACGACGACGAAAGAGATGCTGCGGCTGGCATGCGGCGCGCTCGGCGCCACGCATGCCTCCGCGGCGTCGTACAACAATCATTGGGGCGTGCCGCTGAGCCTGGCCTTGATGCCGCGCGAGGCCGCGTTCGGCATCTTCGAGGTCGGCATGAGTCATTTCGGCGAGTTGCGAAATTTGGTCGGCTTCGTGCGCCCGCACGTGGCGCTGGTCACTACCATCGCGCCGGCGCATCTGGAATTCTTCGGCAGCTGCGAGGCCATCGCCGACGCAAAATCCGAAATCTTCGAAGGCATATTGCCCGGCGGCGCGGGGCTCATTCCGTCCGACAGTCCCTATGCCGAGCGCCTTGCCGCGCGCGCCAAACAGGTCGGCGTTTCGCGCTTGCTCACATTCGGCGCGAAAGCGGGCAGCGATGCGCGTCTTATCGCGATGCATGACGTCGATGACGGCATGAAGGTCGAGGCCGATATCCTCGGCAAGTCCGTCACCTTCCGCATCGGCGCGCCGGGCGCGCATATCGCCGGCAACGCCGTGGGCGCGCTGCTCTCTATCGCGGCGCTGGACGGCGACGTGCTCAATGCCGCCGCCGCGTTGTCCGGATTCGCCGCGCTCAAGGGCCGCGGCGCGCGCTTCAAGCTGTCGCTCGCCGGCGGCAGCGCCGAGATCGTGGACGAAAGCTACAACGCCAATCCCGCCTCGATGGCCGCGGCCTTGTCGCTGCTCGGCACCGCGCGCGCCCCGCGCCGCATAGCTGTCTTGGGCGACCTGCTGGAGATGGGTTCGGCTGGCGCCGCGCATCACGCCGCCCTCGCGAACGAGATCGAAAAAGCGCGTGTCGATCTGGTCTTCGCCATCGGGCCGCAGATGAAGGTGCTCTGGGATGCGCTGCCGGCATCGCGCCGCGGCGCATATGGCGCGACGTCGGCAGAGATCGTGTCGCGCGTGGCCGAGACGGTCGCGCCGGGCGATGTCGTGCTGGTCAAGGGTTCGAACGGCAGCAAGATGAACGTGATCGTCGAGGCGCTGAAAGCGCGTGGGAGCGCCTGATGTTTCACTATTTCCTGTTTCCGCTCGCCGACCACGTCTCGTTCTTCAACGTGTTCCGCTACATCACCTTCCGCGCCGGCGGCGGATTGCTCACCGCGCTTCTGATCGCGTTCCTGATGGGCCCGTCGACGATCAACTGGCTGCGCCTCAAGCAGGGCAAGGGCCAGCCGATCCGCGCCGACGGTCCGCAGCGCCATATCGTCGAGAAACAGGGCACACCAACAATGGGCGGCCTGCTCATCCTCGTGCCCGCCGTGATCGCCACGCTGCTCTGGGCCGATCTCACCGATCTCTATGTCTGGATCGTGCTGCTGGTCACGATCAGCTTCGGCATGCTGGGTTTCGCGGACGACTATCTGAAAGTCACGAAGCGTTCCTCCGCCGGCGTCAGCGGGCGCATCAAGCTTATCGTGCAGCTCGTCGTCGCGGTCGCGGCGAGCTATGCGGTGATGAAACTGGAGGATCCCGCGCTTTCCGGCACACTCGCGATCCCGTTCCTCAAGGCGACGTCTCTGGCGCTCGGCTGGGGCTTTCTCGTCTTCGGCTCGCTGGTCATCATCGGCGCCTCCAACGCGGTGAACCTCACCGACGGCCTCGACGGGCTTGCCACCGTGCCCGTCATCATCGCCGCGCTCGCCTTCGCGCTCATCGCCTATCTCGTCGGCAACGTGAAGTTCGCCGATTACCTGCAGCTTCATTATGTCGTGGGCACCGGCGAATTGGCGGTGTTCCTCGCCACGCTGATCGGCGCGGGGCTCGGCTTCCTCTGGTACAACGCCCCGCCCGCGATGGTGTTCATGGGCGACACCGGTTCGCTCGCGCTCGGCGGCGCGCTGGGCGCGGTCGCCGTCGCCACCAAGCATGAGATCGTGCTCGCCATCGTCGGCGGCCTCTTCGTGATGGAAGCGGTGTCGGTGATCGTGCAGGTCGTGTCGTTCAAGACCACTGGTAAGCGCGTCTTCAAGATGGCGCCGATCCATCATCATTTCGAACAGCTCGGCTGGCGCGAGCCCACCATCGTGATCCGCTTCTGGATCATCGCAGTGGTCCTGGCGCTGATCGGCCTTTCCACTTTGAAGCTGAGATAGACCATGATCGCCGCGCGCAGCTTCGCGAACCAGACTGTCGGCGTGTTCGGGCTTGCCCGTTCCGGCGGCGCGTCGGTGCGCGCGCTGAAAGCCGGCGGCGCAAACGTCTTCGCGTGGGATGACAACGAGACGCTGCGCCAGGCTGCCGCGAAGGACGGCGCGACCGTCACGCCCTTCGGCGAATGGCCGCGCTTCAAGGCGCTGATCCTGAGCCCCGGCATCCCGCTGACGCATCCCAAACCGCATGAGGTTGTGCGTGCGGCGCAGGCCATCGGCGCGCAAATCATCGGCGACATGGAATTGTTCGCCCGCGAGATCCGGCCCGAGCGCAACGGACGCGGCCGCGCACCTGTCGTCGCCATCACCGGCACCAACGGCAAGTCGACGACCACGGCGCTGATCGGCCATATCCTGTCGTCCTGTGGCTTCGCGGCGGAGGTCGGCGGCAATATCGGCAAGCCGGTGCTCGATCTCGCCGCGCCGAACGGGCGTACCGTCTATGTGCTGGAAGTTTCGTCCTATCAGGTCGATCTGTCGCCCGGGCTCGTTCCCGACGTGTCGGTGCTCACCAACATCACGCCCGACCATCTGGATCGCCACGGCACGCTGGAGAATTACGCGTCGGTCAAGGCGCATCTGCTGGAGAACACCGCGAAGGACGGCCATGTCTGCATCGGCGTGGACGATCCGCAATCCGCCGCGATCTATACACGCCTGTCGATCAATGGCGGCGCGGAAGCCGTGCCGGTGTCGGTCGGGAAGGTTTTGGGCCGCGGCATCTTCGCAGTGGATGGCACGCTCTACGACGCACAAGGCCAGCGCGCGACCAAGGTGATGGACATGACGATCGCCGCGCATCTTCCCGGCGCGCACAATTGGCAGAACGCGGCGCTCGCTTACGCCGCGACAAAGCCGCTGGTGAAAGACGGCCGCGCCATCGCCCGCGCCATCGAAAGCTTCGCAGGCCTCGCGCACCGCATCGAGGACGTCGGCCGCATCGGAAAAGTACGCTTCATCAACGATTCCAAGGCCACCAACGCCGAAGCCGCAGAGCGCGCGCTGGTCTGCTTTCCGGACATCTACTGGATCGCCGGCGGCCGCGCCAAGGAAGGCGGCATCGAAAGCCTCAAACCGCAATTCGGCCGCGTGCGCAAAGCCTATCTGATCGGCGAGGCGGCGGGCGATTTCGCGCGCACGCTGGGCGCCGTGCCGCATGAGATCTCGCAGACGCTGGATCACGCCGTGGCCTCCGCTTTCGCCGATGCGCGCAACGCTGCATCGCCGTCGCCGGTCATCCTGCTGTCGCCCGCTTGCGCCTCGTTCGACCAGTTCCGCGATTTCGAAGAGCGCGGCGATGCGTTCCGCGCTATGGTGAAGGTGCTCGCGTCGCCTGAGAGGCAGGCATCATGAGCCTGTCGCGCGCGGACAAAGGCGGTTTCGCCGACTGGTGGTGGACGATCGACCGCGTCGTCCTGTTCACAACGGTGGCGCTGATCGCCGTGGGCCTCGTGCTCGCCTTCGCCGCGAGCCCCGCCGCCAGCGGCGGCCCGCTCAGCGAGGGCGACTTCCGCTATGCCGCCAAGCAGATCGTGTTCGCCGCCATCGCCGCCGCGATCATGCTCTTTTCCTCGCAGCTCACGCCGCGCGCCATCAAGATCGGCTCGGCCGCGATGTTCGTCGTGTCGCTGCTCGGCTGCTTGTTCGTGGTCTTGTGGGGCAAGGAAGTCCTCGGCGCGCGGCGCGAGATCGATTTCGGCTGGATCAGCCTGCAGCCGTCCGAATTCCTCAAGCCCAGTTTCGCGATCCTCGCCTCCGCGGTGTTCGCCGAGAAGGCGCGGCTGATCGCGCGCAAGGAGATCATCACCTTCCTGATGATCCTGCCCGCGCTGGTCCTGCTGGTGTTGCAGCCCGACGACGGACAGACCGCGCTGCTGCTCGCGCTGTGGGCGATCATGCTGTTCTTCGACGGCGCGTCCTATGCCTGGATGGGTGGACTTGCCGGTGCAGGCGTCGCGCTGGGCACTGCGGGCTTCTTCCTGGTCAAACATTTTCACGACCGCATCATGCAATACTGGCTGAACGCCGGGTACCAGACGGGCCTGGCGCAGAAGGCGTTCGAGCATGGCGGCTGGGCCGGTGTCGGCCCCGGTGCGGGCACGGTGAAATATCGCCTGCCCGATGCGCATTCCGATTTCATCTTCGCCGTCGCTGGCGAGGAGTTCGGGCTCTGGATGTGCGGCCTGATTGCGGTGCTGTTCGCCGTGCTCAGTGTGCGGCTGTTGCTGCGCTCGTCGCGGCTGCGCGATCCGTTCGCGCGGCTGGCGGGCGCGTCGCTCGGGCTTCTTGTCGCGTTGCAGGCCTTCATCAATATGGGCGTGGCGACGACTTTGCTGCCGGCCAAGGGCATGACGCTGCCGTTTATCTCATATGGCGGCTCTTCGCTCTTCGCGGTGGCGCTGACCATGGGCTTCGCGCTGTCGGTCACGCGCCAGCGGCCGAAAGCGGCCGAACTTGATGTCGAATTGTTCGGCTTCCTCCGGGAGGCGCGCGCATGAGCACCATCGTTCTGGCCGCGGGCGGCACGGGTGGCCATCTGTTTCCGGCGCAGGCGCTGGCGGCGGAGCTGACGCGCCGCGGCCGCAGGATCGTCGTGATGACGGATGCGCGCGGCACGCAATACCCCACCTTCTTCCCCGGCGCGCGGATCGAGATCGTTCCGTCCGCCACGTTCAGTGGCGGGCTTTCGACGCTCACCGCGCCGTTCAAGATTCTCGCCGGCATTGCCATCGGCCTGTCCAAGCTGATTAGTCTCAAGCCCGCAGCGGTCGTCGGCTTCGGCGGCTATCCGAGCCTGCCGGTGATGCTGGCCGCGATCTTCGCCGGCGTGCCCACCGCGATCCTCGCGCCCGACGCCGTGCTCGGCCGCGCCAACCGCCTCCTCGCCAATTCGGTGAACGTGATCGCGGGTGGCTTGCCGCTGGCGCGGTTCCTGCCGAAGGACATGGACAAGGTCACCTATACCGGCAATCCCGTGCGCCCCGAAGTCGTGGCGATGAAGGACGCGCCCTACGAGACGCCCACGGCCGACGGCCCACTCAACCTGCTCGTCTTCGGCGGCAGCCAGGGCGCCCGCGCGCTGAGCGAGATCGTGCCGGCGGCGATTGCCAAGCTTCCGCCCGCGCTCAAGTCGCGCCTCAGCATCGTGCAGCAATGCCGCCCGGAAGATATCGACGCGGTGCGCGCCGCCTATGCCGGCGTGAACGTCGAACTCGCCAGCTTCTTCGGCGACATGCCGCAGCGCATGGCAAAGGCGCATCTCGTCATCGCGCGCAGCGGCGTGTCCACGGTGAGCGAGTTGGCGGTGATCGGGCGGCCCGCGATCCTGATCCCGTATCCTTTCGCGACGGACGATCATCAGACCGCCAACGCCAATGTGCTGAGCGAAGCGGGCGCGGCGTGGACAATCCAGCAGCGCGACCTGACGGCGGAGAAGCTGGCGCAAATCCTCGAACAGGCCTTCGCCGATCCCGCGGCGCTGGCGCAGCGCGCCTCCGCGGCCCATGCGCAGGGCAAGCCGGATGCGGCGGCGCGCCTCGCCGATCTCGTGGGTACGATCGGGAGGGCGGCATGAAAAGTCAGACGCGCGTGCCGCTCGACATCGGCACCATCCATTTCATCGGCATCGGCGGCATTGGCATGAGCGGCATCGCCGAGATCATGCACAATCTCGGCTACAAAGTGCGCGGCTCCGACCAGGCCGAGAACGCCAATGTGAAGCGCCTGAAGAAGGCGGGCATCGAAGTCTCCATCGGCCACTCGCCGGACAATCTCGCCGACGCGCATGCGGTGGTTTATTCGTCCGCCGTGCGCCCCGGCAATGTCGAGTTCGACGCGGCGCGGCTGCGCGGCCTGCCGCTGGTCAAGCGCGCCGAGATGCTGGCCGAGATCATGCGGCTGAAGAATTGTATTGCCATCGCCGGCACCAACGGCAAGACGACGACGACCACGCTGGTGGCCGCTCTGCTCGACGCCGGCGGCCTCGATCCCACGGTCGTCAATGGCGGCATCATCAACGCCTACGGCACCAATGCGCGGCTCGGCGCCGGCGAATGGGTGGTGGTGGAAGCGGACGAGAGCGACGGAACCTTCCTGCGCCTGCCGGCCACCGTCGCGGTCGTCACCAATGCCGATCCCGATCATCTCGATTTCTACGGCACGTTCGACAAGATGCGCGATGCGTTCCAGCGCTTCGTCGAGAACATCCCGTTCTACGGTTTCGCGGTTCTGTGCCTCGACCATCCCGAAGTGCAGGCGATGGTCGGCCGCATCGAGGACCGTCGCCTCATCACCTACGGCATGAGCCCGCAGGCGGATATCCGCGCCGTGAATGTCAGCTTCTCCGAAGGCGCCTCGCATTTCGACGTCGTCATCACCAACCGCCGCGAGGGCAAGGAGACGCGGATCGAGCGGATGCGCCTGCCCATGCCGGGCGAGCACAATGTGCAGAACGCACTGGCAGCCATCGCCGTGGCGCGCGAACTCGGCATCGGCGCGGACACGATCCGCGTCGCGCTGGACCGTTTCGCCGGCGTCACGCGGCGCTTCACCCGCGTCGGCGAATGGAACGGCAGCGCGATCATCGACGATTACGCGCACAACCCCTTCAAGATCGCCGCCGCCTTGAAGGCCGCACGTCAGGCTTACTCGGGTCCCATCGTCGCGGTGGTGCAGCCGCATCGCTATACGCGGCTGCGCGATACGTTCGAGCAGTTCTCCAAATGCATGAACGACGCCGACGTCGCGATCATCGCGCCGGTCTATCCGGCGGGCGAGGCGCCCATCGAAGGCTTTAACCGCGACACCTATGCCGAAGCGTTGCGCGCGCACGGTCATCGCAACGTCCTCACCATCGACGGTGCGGACGACCTCACTGCGCTCATCGCGGAGCACGCCAAAACCGGCGGCGCGGTGGTGATGCTGGGCGCAGGTTCGATCAGCGCCTGGGCGCACGCGCTCGAAGCGGCGCTGAAAGCGCGGGAGGGGCAATGATGATGACCCGTCCCTGCGACGCGCTCCCGCCCGTGCGCGGCACGTATGCCGAGGGCGCGGCCTTGAAAGACCTCGTCTGGTTCCGCGCTGGCGGGCCGGCGGAAGTGTTGTTCCGCCCCGCCGATGCCGCTGACCTGGCGACCTTCATGGCCGCGAAGGACGCGGACACGCGCGTCAGCGTGATCGGCGTCGGCTCGAATCTTCTGGTGCGCGACGGCGGCATTCCCAGCGTCGTCGTGCGGCTGCCGGGCGCGTTCGGAAAAATTACGGCGGACGGCACGCGCATCCGCGCCGGCGCGGCTTCGCTCGACGCGGCGGTGGCGCGCGCGGCGGCGGATGCGGGCATCGCCGGTCTCGAATTCCTGCGCGGCATCCCGGGCACGATTGGCGGCGCGCTGCGCATGAATGCGGGCTGCTATGGCCGCGAGATCAAGGACATCTTCATCGAGGCGACGGCCATCGACGGCGAGGGCAACAGGCTTACGCTCGATGCGAAGGACATGGCGTTCGTCTATCGCAAATCCGGCGCGGGCGAGGACCTGATCTTCGTCGAAGCCGTGTTCGCGGGCGAGGCAGGCGCGCCCGACGAAATCCGCGCGCGGATGAACGCGCTGGTCGAGCAGCGCGAATCCACCCAGCCGGTCAAATCGCGCACCGGCGGCTCGACGTTCAAGAATCCGCCGGGCCACAAGGCCTGGCAGCTGATCGACGAGGCAGGTTGCCGCGGGCTCGTGCGCGGCGCGGCGCAGGTGTCCCAGCTTCATTGCAACTTCCTCATCAACAACGGCGATGCGACCGCCGCCGATATCGAAGGCCTCGGCGAAGAGGTCCGCGCGCGCGTGCACGCAAAGTCCGGCGTGATGCTGGAATGGGAGATCAAGCGGGTGGGCGTGGCATGACGGCATATAAGAGAGTGGCCGTGTTGCTCGGCGGGCGCTCGGCGGAGCGCCCGGTCAGCCTGTCCTCCGGCGCGGGCTGCGCCAATGCGTTGCGCGGCGAAGGCTTCGACGTGATCGAGATCGATCCGCAGGATGGCGATCTGGCGGCCATGCTGGTCGACGCCAAACCCGATGCGGTGTTCAACGCGCTGCACGGCCGCTGGGGCGAGGACGGCTGCGTGCAGGGCCTGCTCGAACTCCTGCGCATTCCCTACACGCATTCCGGCGTGCTCGCTTCCGCACTGGCGATGCACAAGCAGCGCACCAAGGACGTCTACCGCGCCGCCGGTCTGCCGGTGGTGAACTCCATCGTGGTCGACCGCCGCGAAGCCGCCGCGCGCCATCTGATGGAGCCGCCTTATGTGGTCAAGCCGGTGAACGAGGGCTCGTCCGTCGGCGTCTTCATCATCCGCAAGGGCGACAACCGCCCGCCCGAAGCGCTCGGCGCCGCCGAATGGAACCTGTCCAGCGAGATGATGGTGGAAGAATTCGTGCCCGGCCGCGAACTCACCGTCGCCGTGATGGACAACAGGGCGCTGGCCGTGACCGAGATCACCACCGCTCTCGAATTCTACGACTTCGAGGCGAAATATTCCGAAGGCGGCTCGCTGCACACGCTGCCCGCGAAAATCCCGCAAGCCATCGCCGACGAAGCGATGCGCCTGTCGGAGCGCGCCCACATGGCGCTGGGCTGCCGCGGCGTGTCGCGCACCGATTTCCGCTTCGACGACACCGGCACCAAGCTGCGTCTGGTGCTCCTGGAGACCAACACGCAGCCGGGCATGACGCCTACCTCTCTGGTTCCGGAACAAGCGGCGCATGCGGGATTCTCCTATGGTGAGCTATGCCGCTGGATGGTGGAGGATGCGTCATGCGATCGCTGAACGCGCGCCAGACGGGAAGACGGTCCAGCGCCAAGCCGGCGCCGCGCCCCAAAAGCGGCGCGCGCATGCCCGGCGATCGCGGCATGGTGCTTGGCCAGCGCAAGAAGCCCAAAGGCAACGTGATCTCGCGCACGCTCGCCAGCTTGCGTGAAAAACTCACGCCGTCGCGGCCGATGCTCTATCTCACCGTCGGCTTCCTCGGCCTCACCTTCATCGCGGCTCTGTTCGTGGGCGGCTTCGTCGGCCGCACGATCAAGGGCGTGACCGACACGGCCGATGCGGTGGTCGCCGATGCGGGCTTCGGCATCTCGACGGTCGACATCGCCGGCGAGCGCCGCACCTCGAAGGACACGATCCTCGCCGTGCTCGATATCGGCAAGGACCAGACTTCGCTCTCTTATGACATTCGCGCCGCGCGCGCGCGGTTGCTGCAACTGCCCTGGGTCGCGACGGCGGAAGTGCGCCGGCGTTATCCCGACACCATCGCGGTGACGCTGACCGAGAAGCATCCCTTCGCGCTGTGGAAGACCGACAGCGGCATCGCCGTCATCGACCAGACCGGCAAGGTCATCACGCAAACGGACGGTTTGGAATTCCAGCACCTGCCGCGCTTCGTCGGTGAGGCGCCCGTTGGCGGCGAGGAATTGATCGCGGCGATCGCGGCGCATCGCGCGGTGCATGCGCGCGTCTGGGCGATGCGGCGTATGGGCGGGCGGCGCTGGGACCTGATCCTCGACGATCAGGTCGTGGTCCAGCTGCCGGAGGAGGGCTGGCGGAAACAGCTCGACGAATTGGAGCACCTGCTGGTCGATACCGGCGTGCTCGAGCGGGACATCAAGGAAATCGATCTGCGCGCGCGCGACAATTACTACTTCATCCTGCGCAACGGATTGCAGCAGACCATGCCACGGGGGAATGCGACGTAAATGGGCGAGATCACGAAAATGCGCATCGCAAACGCGGAGACGACAGCCTTCCGCTCCGGCCTCATCGCGATTCTGGACATCGGATCGTCCAAGGTCGTCTGCCTGATCGGCAAGGCCGAACCTGGAAACCTGCGCGTCGTCGGCGCGGCGCTGCGCGAGAGCCAGGGCGTCAAATCCGGCACCGTCGCCGGGATAGAACTCGCCGAGGAAGCGATCCGCGAGGCGGTGGCCGCAGCCGAGAACATGGCCGATGCCCGCGTCCAGAATGTGCTCATCTCCGTCTCCTGCGGCTCGCCGATGAGCGTCAACGCGCGGGTCGGCATGGCGCTCGACGGCGCGCTGGTGTCGGACGCGCATCTGAACGCCCTCCTCGCCGAAGGCCGCGCCAAATGCCGGCTCGACGGCTACGAGGTGATCCAGGCCGCGCCGACTTCCTACGTGGTCGATGACGCGCGCGGCGTACGCAACCCCAGCGGCATGTTCTGCCAGCGCATTGGGGTGTCGATGCATGCGGTGGCGGTGAAGCCTTCGCCGCTCGCCAATCTCAAGCTCGCGGTGGAGCGCGGCCATCTTCAGGTCGCGGGCACGCTGTTCTCCGCCTATGCGAGCGGGCTTTCGACCCTCACCGATGACGAGAAGCAGCTCGGCGCCACGGTGATTGACATGGGCGGCGGGGTCACCTCCATCGCCGTGTTCATGGAAGGCGAACTCGTCCATGCCGACGTGGTGCCGATGGGCGGCAGCCACGTCACTTCCGATCTCGCCCGCATGCTCGCCGCGCCCCTGTCGGCCGCCGAGCGGATCAAGACGCTCTATGGCGCCGCGCTCGGCGATCTCGAAAGCGGCACGGACGTCGTGGCCGTTCCCCAGATGGGCGAGGACGGTGACGGATCCAGCGTCCGCGTGCCGCGCTCCATGCTCACCCGCATCATCCAGCCGCGCCTCGAAGAGACCTTCGGCGAGGTGCAATCGCGGCTGCGCGCCAGCGGTTTCGACGTCGCGGCCGGGCGCCGCGCGGTGCTTACCGGCGGCGCCTGCCAGCTGGCGGGCACGCGTGAACTGGCCCAGCAGGTCCTCAACAAGCAGGTCCGCATCGGCCGGCCGCAGACCTTCCAGGGCCTGCCCGCCGCGTCGGCCGGGCCGGACTATGCGGCGGCTCTTGGGCTCCTCATGGCGGGCGCGACCATGCCGCCGGAGGCTTTGAACCCGGATTACGAGCCGCCGGTGCAGATAAGGCAGGGCGGATTCCTGAAACGACTGGCAGGCGGACTCTTCGGGTGATTCAATCGCGAACGTGATTCGCGTGGCCGCGAAGCAAAAAAAGAAAATCGTTGGGACTTGTAGGGCAGCGGACTTTGGCAACGACGGAGACAGTAGAATGACCATCAAGATCGGAGCCCCGGAGACACGGGAACTGCGGCCGCGCATCACCGTGCTGGGGATCGGCGGAGCCGGCGGCAACGCCGTCAACAACATGATTTCGTCCAAGCTGGAAGGCGTGGACTTCATCGTCGCCAACACCGACGCCCAGGCGCTGGCCCAATCCAAGGCCGAGCACAAGATCCAGCTCGGCGTGAAGCTCACCGAGGGCCTCGGCGCGGGCGCGCGCCCCGAAGTCGGCCGCGCGGGCGCGGAGGAATCGCTGGACGAGATCCTCGAGCATCTCGCCGGCTCCCACATGGTGTTCATCACCGCCGGCATGGGCGGCGGCACGGGCACAGGCGCGGCGCCCGTCATCGCCCGCGCGGTGCGCGAGCAAGGCGTGCTCACCGTCGGCGTCGTGACCAAGCCGTTCGCTTTCGAAGGCGAGAAGCGTCTGCGCATCGCTGAGCGCGGCATCGAGGAATTGCAGGCGTATGTCGATACGCTGATCATCATCCCCAACCAGAACCTGTTCCGCATCGCCAACGACCGCACCACCTTCGCCCAGGCCTTCGCGATGGCCGACGATGTGTTGCATTCCGGCGTCCGCGGCGTCACCGACCTGATCGTGATGCCGGGCCTGATCAATCTCGACTTCGCCGACATCAAGACGGTGATGGGCGAGATGGGCAAGGCGATGATGGGCACCGGTGAGGCCGAGGGCGAGGACCGCGCCATGAAGGCCGCGGAAGCCGCGATCTCCAACCCACTGCTCGACGACGTGTCGATGAAGGGCGCGCGCGGCGTGCTGATCAACATCACCGGCGGGCCGGACATGATGCTGTTCGAGGTCGACCAGGCCGCCAACCGCATCCGCGCCGAGGTCGATCCCGACGCCAACATCATCTTCGGCGGCACGATCCTGGAGAACATGGAAGGCCGTTTGCGTGTGTCGGTGGTCGCCACCGGCATCGAGTCCGAAGCGATGGCCAAGCTGCCGCCCAACGTGCAGAACCTGCGCGACCGGATGAAGGCGCAGTCCGCGCCGACGCAAATGAGCCGCACGCCCGAGCCGCGCCCCGCGGCGACGGTGCAGGTCCAGCCGCACGCGCCGGTGGCGAACCCGGTACGCGCGCAGGTCGAAACCCTGCAGCAGGAGCTCAACAATCCGCGCCCCGCGCCCGAGCCGATGCAGTCCGCCGCCGTGATGATGGACGAAGAGGACATCATCGGCCACGGCGTGATCGGTGAGGACGACATCCCGCCGATGCCGGTCTCGCTCCAGCACAAGGCGATGTCGGCGCCGCTTCGCCCCATGCCGCAGCCCGAACCCGAAGCCGCGCCCGCCAAGCGCCGCTTCGGTATCTTCGGACCGCGCAAGGAAACGCCCAGGCCCGAACCACGCATGGAACCGGCCGCGCAGCGCCCGGCGCCGCGCGCGGCCGCCCAGCCGATGCGCAACGAACAGGCCAAGCCCAGCGTCGACGCCGGCCTGTTCCCCGAGCACCAGAAAGACGACCAGTTCGAGATCCCGGCGTTTCTGCGCCGGCAGTCGAACTGATTTTTGCGACGTGAGTTGGAAAGGACGGCAGCGGCGCTGCCGTCCTTTTTTTGCCCGCATCACGGCGGATGCTCCGCGAGCGCCTGTCTCACGCGCTTGCGCCAAAGGTGGATACGGCGCCGCAACGCGCGCGCGTCACAATCCTCACGGCCATGTTTCAAAGCGTTACGATTGCCGGCGGGTGCTCCCAGCTTTGGCTGCCACACGTCCGCCGGACCCAACATCTTGATCATTGTTTTCGCGGATCGGATCACTTGCCCCTCCCGCTCGCCGGTCCTCATGGCGAAAGCTCTGGCGGACTTCTTTGACGTCTCCGTTGCGCAGCCGCGCGACCGCTTTTCCGACGGAAGCGCCGGCCTTCATCATGGTCCGGCTTGCTTCGAGAAAGCGCAGCCGGTCGAGCGGGTCGCGGCTGTCGCAAATGGTGCGGAACGCCACCTCGCGCATGAGGAAGTGACACTCCGCGATCAGCCCATTGAGCAGCGCCTCGGTTTCGTCGCTGTCGCGGATGTCGGGCGCTTGCGGATGGCTGGTCGCGGACAGCTCCGGCGCGAAGGACAGAGGCGGCACGCGATCGGCTTGGCGCAGCTTCGCCACGCCGGTGTCCTGTTCCGCCTGCTCATTTTCATTTGCCTGCGCGGCCTTCGCCCGCAGATAGCGCTTAAGCTCGCGCATCGCATTCAGCTTGCGCGTTTCTTCGTCTGGCTCCGGCGGCAGCGGATTGCCTTCTCGCCGCGCGCGCTCTTCCGCCATTTGCAGCGCCTCCTCGGCCATCGCTTCCCGCGCGATCCGCATCGTCTCGCGGGATGGCACTTCGATTGCCGGATGCGCTCCGGCGGGCTTTTGTTCCTCAGTCATGACACTCTCCTGAATGGGAACATAGTAGGAACTTATAGTCAGGAAGTCAATCTGTGGTTGTGGATTAAATTGCGTATTTTTCATCTTGGCGCTACGGTGCCGCCAACCGGCCGGGGGCGCCGGTCAAACAGGGGAAAACAGGATGTTCAGGAATTTGGCGTGCGCAGTCTTGGTCTGCGCAGTACTTCCGCTTGGCGCGGCGATGGCCAGCGAGCCGACCTTCGCGCAGCACCAGGCGATGGAGCCGGCGGTCCAGGCGAATATGGGCCGTATCTACATGTACCGCCCTTCGTCCTTTGCCGGCGCGATGCTGTCGCCGGTGGTCAAGGTCGATGGCGTCGACACCAGCGACATGGGATCTGGCGACTATTTCTATGTCGACCGTCCGGCCGGCACCTACAATATCAGCGCGACCACGGAAAAGACCGAAGGCGTCGATGTGCCGGTGGTGGCCGGGCAGACCGTCTATGTCCGCTTCCACGTTTCGATGGGCCTGTTCGTCGGCCACGTCACGCCGGAGATCGTCGATGCCGCGAAGGGCAGCGCCGAAATCACCGAGTGTGAATTCAGCGGCACCGACGCACCCGCGCCGATGCCCGCGCCCGCGCCGATGGCATCCGCAGCGCCTGCACCGATGGCACCGGCGCCGATGGCACCGGCGCCGATGACGCCCGCCGCTCCGGCCGCCGCGCCCGCACCGGCCACAACGCCGAAGATGTAACCGCCTACTTCTCCCTCTCCCCCTTTGAGGGGGAGAGGGCCGGGGTGAGG
>DATATK010000080.1:0-12157 GCA_036268825.1 Rhizomicrobium sp.
AACCGACAACGTAATGCCGGTGCAATAGCGGTTAACCAAATATAGCCCAGTGGGAACAGCGGCTTACAGCATCTCTATCTGTCATTCCCGGCGAGCCACGCGCGTTAGCGCGGGGCGAGGGAAGGGAACCCAGGCGGGAAGACCGGGTCTGATCCATCCACCTGGGTCCCCTTCCCCTCGCATTGCTGACGTAATGCTCGGCCGGGGATGACACCGGAGTTTGCGCTACCGCGCCCTGCTCCCAAACGTCTTGGGTACATTGGGCCGTCCTGCCCGCTGCAACCGCTTGCGTCCGCCCTTGGACGGGATCGGCTTGGAGGGGCTGTCGTCGGTGGAATAGGTGATCTCGGCGTCCAGCCGGGCCACGTCGCTCTGGCGGGCAAAGGGATCGTCGGCGATGGCCAGGGCGGCGGTCTGCAGCCGCTTGAGCTCGTCGCGCAGGCGGGCGGCCTCCTCGAACTCCAGGTCGGCGGCGGCGGCGCGCATCTTCTTTTCGATCTCGGCGATCACCGCCTTGATATTGTGGCCGACGAATTCGCGCCCGCCTTCCGCCATCGCCAGCTGGCCGCCATCCACCGTGACATGGTCGCGCTCATACATGCTGCCCATGATGTCGGCGATCTTGGCCTTGACGCTGGCCGGGGTGATGCCGTGTTCGCTGTTGTAGGCCTCCTGCTTGGCGCGGCGGCGGCCGGTCTCGGCCATGGCGCGCTCCATCGAGCCGGTGACGCGGTCGGCATAGAGGATCACCTTGCCGTCCACGTTGCGGGCGGCGCGGCCGATGGTCTGGATCAGCGAGGTCTCGCTGCGCAGAAAGCCTTCCTTGTCCGCGTCAAGGATGGCGACCAGGCCGCATTCGGGAATGTCGAGCCCTTCGCGCAGCAGGTTGATGCCGACCAGCACGTCGAAGGCGCCCAGCCTCAGATCGCGGATGATCTCGATCCGCTCCAATGTCTCCACGTCGCTATGCATGTAGCGCACCCGGATGCCCTGTTCGTGCATGTATTCGGTGAGGTCTTCCGCCATCTTCTTGGTCAAAGTGGTGACCAGGGCGCGATAACCCACCTTGGCGATCAAATGACATTCGGCGATCAAATCGTCCACCTGGCTTTCCACCGGGCGGATTTCCACCGGCGGGTCGATCAAGCCGGTGGGGCGGATCACCTGTTCGGTGAAGATGCCGCCGGTGCGCTCCATCTCCCAATTGCCGGGGGTGGCGCTGACATAGACCGACTGCGGCCGCATCGCGTCCCATTCCTCGAACTTCAGCGGGCGGTTGTCGATGCAGGACGGCAGGCGGAACCCATATTCGGCCAAAGTGAACTTGCGGCGATAGTCGCCTTTGTACATGGCGCCGATCTGCGGCACGCTGACATGGCTTTCGTCGCAGAACACCAGGGCATTGTCGGGCAGGTATTCGAACAGGGTGGGCGGCGGCTCGCCGGGCTTGCGGCCCGTCAGCCAGCGCGAATAATTCTCGATCCCGGCGCAACTGCCGGTGGCCTCGATCATCTCCAGGTCGAAGGTGCAGCGCTGTTCCAGGCGCTGGGCTTCCAGCAATTTTCCCTTGGCGCGGAAGTCGGCCAAAGTGGCGATCAGCTCGGCCTTGATGCCTTTCATCGCCTGCTGCAGGGTCGGGCGCGGCGTGACGTAATGGCTGTTGGCGTAGATCTTGATCGCGTCCAGCACGCCCGCCTTGTGGCCGGTCAGGGGATCGAATTCGGTGATCGAGTCCACCACATCGCCGAACAGCTCCACCCGCCAGGCGCGGTCTTCCTGATGCGCCGGAAAGATGTCGATAATGTCGCCGCGCACGCGGAAAGCACCGCGGGTGAAATTGTCGTCGTTGCGGCGGTATTGCAGCGCCACCAGATTCTGGATCGCGGCATTGCGGTCGATCTTGTCGCCGCGCCCGATGCCCACGGCGGTGCCGGAATAGGTCTCGACCGAGCCGATGCCGTAGATGCAGGAGACCGAGGCGACGATAATCACGTCGTCGCGCTCCAATATCGCCCGCGTGGCCGAATGGCGCATGCGGTCGATCTCCTCGTTGATCGAGCTGTCCTTCTCGATATAGGTGTCGGTGCGCGGGATATAGGCTTCGGGCTGGTAGTAGTCGTAATACGATACGAAATACTCCACCGCGTTCTCGGGGAAGAAGTTCTTGAACTCGGCATAGAGCTGGGCGGCGAGCGTCTTGTTGGGCGCCAGGATGAGGGCGGGGCGCTGCACCGCCTCGATCACCTTTGCCATGGTGAAGGTCTTGCCCGAGCCGGTGACGCCGAGCAGAACCTGGTCGCGCTCGCCTGGAACGATCGTTCCGGCAGCGTAGGCGATGCCTTCGCTCGGCACGTTCTTGCGCGCCACGCCGGCGACGATCCGCCCCGCGCCCGCGCCGCTGTCGTTGAAGCCGGTCGCACCCGCGCCCGTGCCCATCAGGCCCTCGACGAGTTCCTTGATCGCCGTCGGCTGGTCGCCGGCCGGCTCGTAGTCCGAGACGAGCTTGAACTTCCGGCCGCCTTCGGATTTCGCCGGCCGCGCCGGACGATGCGGCACGAAACTGCCGGCCTCTTGGCTTACGGGCGCCGGTTCGGGCGGGGCCGGATCGTACGCCGTGCCTTCCGGCAGCACCGGCACCTTCTCCACCGCCGCGCGGAACTTCGCCGCGTTGTCGGACAACCCGCGCGCCGCCTTGCTCTTCCGCGCCCGCGGAATCATGCCGTTGTTGTGAGCCATGGGGGGAATATAGTGCGTGTTTCCGGTTTGTGCAGAGGCCTGCCTTGCGGACCGCTGCGATAACCATCTTTGACAAAGCCTGTTATCTCGACAAAACTGGCGGTGTTTCTACGGAAGGCTCATCCATGAACGTCTCGCTCACGCCCGCGCTCGAAAAACTCGTCCAGCAGAAGGTCGAATCGGGCCTTTATAACAATGCCAGCGAGGTGATCCGCGAAGCGTTGCGCATGATGAAGGAAGGCGAGGAAGTTCGCCGGATCAAGCTGAAGCGGCTCAGGGAAGCGCTCGCCGAAGGCGAGACCGATATTGCGCTGGGTCATGTCACCACACTTCGTGATGAGAGTGAGCTTGAGGCTTTTTTCGCGGAGTTGTGATGCGCCTTGTTGTCTCCAAAGGCGCGCGTCGCGATCTGAAAGCAATCGCGCGCTACAGTGAAAAAGAGTGGGGCACGGCGCGCAAAGTTCGCTATCTGGACGCTATTCGCGAACGCTTTGCCGCTTTACTGCGCCATCCGGCGCCAGGTGCGGCGCGAGAAGATATTGCGTCCGGCTATCGTAGCGTGATCGTCGGGCGGCATATTGTATTCTACCGTTTGGCGGACGATGAGGTCGTGATCGTTCGCGTCCTTCATCAGCGAATGGATGTGCGGCTGCATTTTTGACTGTCGCGCATGACGAGACCTCCATGCTCTTCGCGAATTTCGCGCGCGCTACGGGGCGCTGTTGACATCTCCCCCAACTGATGCCAAATTTTTGGCATGGTTGGACGCAGGCGCACGAAAAAGCTTCCAGAGGACTCCGGCAAAAGCGGTTTCTCCCGCCGGGAGCGGGAGATCATGGATGCGCTTTACAAGCTGGGGCCTGCGTCCGCAGCCCAGATCCTCAAGCTGATCCCCGATCCGCCCACCTACACCGCCATCCGCACGCATCTGTCGATCCTGGAGAAGAAGGGCCATGTGCGCCACGCGAGCGACGGCACGCGCTACATCTACGAGCCGCTGGTGGCGCGCGAGCAGATGGGCCGGCGCGCCATCGATTCCCTGCTGAAAACCTTCTTCGACAATTCGGTCGAGCGCGCGGTGACGGCGCTGCTCACCCGGAAGGATGCGGAGATGTCGAAGGCGGACCTCGACCGCTTGTCGCAACTCATCGAAAAAGCCAGGAAGGAAGGGCGATGAACGAGTTTCACGTGTTGCGCATACTGCTTCTCGCCGCGGATCTGTTCGGGGCATCGGCGCTGATCATGGCGGCCGCCTGGCTCGCGTCTTTCCGTGCGACGGCAAGCGCGCGCCACCTGGTGTGGGCTGCAGCGTTCGGCGCATTGATCGCGTTGCCCATGGCCGCGGCGCTGGTGCCGGGAAATATCGTTCTGTCCCTTCCCGCGCCTGACGCGTCCACCGTTGTTGCGGTTCCACTCGAAGCGGGCATCGGCGCGCTCTCGCAGCCGCAGCCGGAATCGTTCCATCTCACGCTGGGGGACGCCGCCGCGGCGCTGATCGCGGTCTGGGCTTTCGGCGTCTTCCTGATCGGTCTTCGCGGCATCGTCGCCGCTATTCTTCTGCGCGCGCTGCGCCGCGACAGCATCGACAATCCGTTCGACGAAACCGAGCTGCCGGAATTGGGCTGTGGGCGTCTCGCGTTGCGCGTTTCGAACGCCGAATGCGGGCCGGTCACCTGGGGGATTTTCCGCCCCGTCATCCTGTTGCCGAACAAGGCGCTGTACTGGCCCGGCGAACGGCTGCATGCCGTGCTCCAGCACGAGCTTGCGCATATCCGGCGGCACGACAGCCTCGCGCAAATGCTGTCCCTCGCGGCCTGCGCGCTTTATTGGCCCAATCCGCTGGTCTGGCTCGGCGCGCGCGCCTTGCGCCGCGAGGCGGAGATGGCGGCGGACGACGCGGTCCTCGTCTCGGGCATGATGCCGTCGGACTATGCCGGCGAGTTGCTGCAGGTCGCCGCGGAGTTTCGCGCGCAAGGCTTGCTGTCGTCTTTGCCGCTTTCCATGGCCGCGCCATCGGCGCTGGAAGCGCGGCTCAAATCGGTTCTCGCCTCAGCCCAACCAAGATCGGGAGTGACTTCGATGGATGTTTTGAAAATGTCCGGCATCGCCATCCTGGCGACAACCGCGCTGGTTCTTGCGCGCCCCTCTTTGGCGCAGGATGCACCGCAGGCCCCGCCGGCTCCGCCCGCCATGACGGCAACGGTTCCGATGCCGCCGGCACCGCCCGCCGATGCCCAAGCGCCGGCGCCGCCGGCCGATGCGGTGAGCGCCACCACGCCGGTGCGCGCTTTCCACACGCGCGAAGTGCGCAACTACAAGGACCGCAACGGCCACCACCATGTCGAGATCATCGAGCGCGACGGCGATTCCCCGCAAACGCTGGCCGACGTCCAGCCCGACATCGACGCGGCGATGGCGCAGGTCAAGCACAGCGAATACGAGATGCGCGCCGCGCGGGACGCGCAGATCGACGCACAAATGAAAGCCGTCGGCCCGCAGGTCGAACAGGCCTTGGCCGAGGCGCGCGCCGAACTGTCGAAAATCTCCGATGAGAAAATCCGTAGCCAGGTCGATGCGGCGCTGGCCCGCGCCCAGGCCCGGATCGAAGCGGCGCAGGCGCACGCGGCAGACCATCATGGCGAGCGGCGCATCATCGAACGCGACGGCGATCAGGACGCGCCGGACGGAAAGTAATCACCCGTTCATCGCCCTGCTATCCGCCGGTGCTTGCGCGCGATCGGTCATGCCGTAGTCGCGCGCGACGCCGGCGATGCGCAGGCGGTAGCCGGTGAAGACGCTTGCGCGCCCCTCGGCTTGCGCGGCGCGGTGCGGTTCGAGGTTGCGCCAGGCGGCGACCGCTTCCTCGTCGCGCCAGAAGGATAGCGAGAGAAGCTTGCCGGGCTCCGACAGAGACTCGAAGCGTTCGATGGAGAGGAAGCCGTCGATGCCGTCGAGCAGCGGGCGCAGACCGGCCGCGAGGGCGAGATAGCGCTCGCGCTCGCCCGGCGCCGGCCACACTTCGAAGATCACGGCGATCATTTGGGAACCGCGGACAGGAACGTTCGTTCCTCGCGCAGGATCAGTCGTTCGCTTTGGGCGAACTGGAAGTTGGCGAGGCTTTCCGGATCGGTCTTCAGGCGCGCGCGGTAGGTCTCATAAGCCGCCAGGCTTTCGAAGCCGATCATCGCGAGCGCGACGTCGTTGGTGCCTTCGTGGGGCAGGAAATAGCCGATCAGGCCGCCGCCGCATCGGGGGATGATCTTGCCCCAGGCCTCGGCATATTTCGCGAAGCCGTCGCGCTTGAACGGATCGATCTGGTAGCGGATGCAGCAGACGACGGTGTTTTTCTCCGGCATGGTCTTCTCCTTGTTGGTTCGCGCAAGCGCGCGCGGCGCCAGCGCCACGAGCGCCGCCGTGAATTTGATAACCGTTCGCCGATCGAGCATGGACGGTCTCCTTATCCAGCACCCTAGCGGCTTGCGAGGTGCGGACACTTCGTCTACCGTCGAAGTGTCGAAAGCAGGATATTCCGATGCGGGAAGGCCCCTCACTCGCGCCCGTCGCGGCGCTGGCCGGCGATCCGGCGCGCGCCAACATGCTGGTGGCGCTGCTCAGCGGCAAGGCGCTGACGGCGAGCGAGCTTGCCAACGAAGCCGGCGTCACGGCGCAGACGGCGAGTTCGCATCTGGCGAAGCTGGAAGCGGGCGGGCTCGTGAGTGCGGTGAAGCAGGGGCGCCACCGCTATTTCCGCCTCGCCGATGCCGAAGTGGCGGAGATGCTGGAGAAGATGATGGGCGTCGCCGCGCGCGCCGGCCATCTGCGCACGCGGCCCGGGCCCAGCGATCCGGCCATTCGCAAGGCGCGTGTCTGCTACGATCATCTTGCGGGGGAGAAAGGCGTGGCGCTGTTCGATGCCTTGGCGCGCGCCGGGCATATCGCGCATCGCGGCGAATCGGTGCGGCTGACGCGCAAGGGCGAAACCTTCCTCGGCGATTTCGGCATCGATCTGGATGCGCTGGGGCAAACGCGGCGGCCACTGTGCAAGACCTGTCTCGACTGGAGCCAGCGCCGCCATCACCTCGCCGGCAGCGTGGGCGCCGCGATCCTGTCGCGCGTTGGCGATCTGGGCTGGGCGCGGCGTGACAGGACGAGCCGCGCGGTGATATTCAGTGCGCAGGGCGAGCGCAGATTCGACCGGTTGTTTGGGAGTGGGGAACGATGACAGATCAAGGGCGGACCGCCGAAGGACGCGCCATCAAACTGCTTCTCTCCACCTGCCTTGGCGCGGTTCTCTGCGCGAGCGGCGCAGGCGCGGCGACGATCCGCGATTTCGATCATCTCGCGCTCGCCCCGGACGGCAGCAAAATCGTGAATGTCGAGGACAGCGATCCCGGCAACCTGCCGGATGAGCCGCACGGCGCGGTGGTGGTGCGCGGCGCTGATGGAAATATCCTCGCGCAGTACGATCCCTGCAAGGCCTGCCAATATAGCGACACGGCGTGGTCGCCGAAGAGCGACGCGTTCGCCTTTGTCGGCTTCGACCGCGCGGCCGGCAAGGCGACGGTCTACGTCGTGGCGAAGGGGAGCCCGCGCGCGGTGACCACCGTGTCCGGCGTCGTCAACACGTTGCGCTGGTCGCCGGACGGCACGCGCCTGGCGATGCTGGCCACGCTGGGCGCACACAAGCGCACTGGCGCGGTGGAAGCGGGCGCGGCGCTGGTCGGCAAGATCGGCGAGGCGACGGACGAGCAGCGCATCGCGATCGTTCCCGTGCCGGGCGGAACACCGAAGCTCGTCTCGCCCGCAGACACCTATATCTACGAATATGACTGGGCGCCGGACGGCAAAGGCTTTGCCGCCACCGGTGCCAAGGGCAATGGCGACAACAATTGGTGGATCGCCACGCTGGATTATATCGACGCGCGGACCGGCGCGTTGCGCGTGATCGCCGCGCCGCGGATGCAGATCGATTTGCCGCGCGTGTCGCCGGACGGCAAGAGCGTCGCGTTCATCGGTGGGCTGATGAGCGACTGGGGCGCCATCGGCGGCGACGTCTATGTCGTGCCGCTCGCCGGCGGCGCGCCGGTGGATATCACGCCGGGCTACAAAGGCACGTTCCGGGGCGTCGCCTGGCGCGGCAAGATGCTCGTCACACAAGCCCTGATCGACGACCGCAACGCGGTGGTCTCGCTCGATCCTGTTTCGCACGCGACGCGCGTCGTCTGGTCCGCGCCGGTCAGCGTCAAGGCGCAGAATTTCGACGGCGCGATTGCGCTCAGCGGCGATGGCGCGGTCGCGGCGACGATCCTGGAAGACTTCACCCACGCGCCCGAAATCGCGATGGGCCGCCTGCCGAACCTGGCGCCGGTCACGAAGGACAACGCCGCGCTCGCCGCCAACGTGTCGGCGCAGAGCGTGCACTGGAACAACGAAGCCTATCATGTGCAAGGCTGGCTGATCGGGCCGAAGACGGTTGTTCCGGGCAAGAAATATCCGATGGTCGTGATCGTGCATGGCGGGCCGAGCTCGGCAGTGACGCCGCGCTACGTCGTGGCCGGCGGGCAGCACGGCACCGGCTTCGATTTCACCTACGACCTGATCGCGAAGGGCGCATACATCTTCTATCCCAACGATCGCGGCTCCTATGGCCAGGGCGAGGCGTTCACCCGCGCGAACATCCGGGATTTCGGCCGCGGCGATCTGCGCGACATGCTGGCGGGCATCGACGCGGTGGAGAAGATCGCGCCGGTGGATCATACGCGGCTCGGTCTCTACGGCCATTCTTATGGCGGCTGGATGGCGATGTGGGTGAACACGCAAACCCACCGCTTCAAGGCCATCGTCGCGGGCGCGGGCATCGCGGACTGGACGAGCTATTACGGCGAGAACGGGATCGATCGCTGGATGGTGCCGTTCTTCGGCGCGTCGGTGTACGACGATCCCGCGGTCTACCGCGCTGCCTCGCCGATCGAGTTCATCAAGAACGCGAAAACGCCGACGCTGATCTATGTCGGCGAGCGCGACGTCGAATGCCCCGCGCCGCAATCGCTCGAATACTGGCACGCGCTGAAGGAAATCGGCACGACCACCGAACTCTACATCTACGCCGGCGAAGGCCACCACTTCCGCAAACTCACCGACCTCGAAGACCTCCGCGGCCGGATCCTGGGCTGGTACGCGACGTATTTGAAGTGAGGATTCACGCAGAGACACAGAGGAGAAGTGGAAAAGAAGGTTATTGCACGCGGAGACGCGGAGGAGAGGTGCGGGTGATCGCCATCTCACTCCACTCCCTCCACAGTCATCCCCAGGCAAGGGGACCCATAACCACGGTCTGAGATAGCTAAGTGCGATCGCGGGTATGGATGGCCGCCACTTGGGCGGCCATGACGATATTGGATGTGCTGGAGTGTATGATGTGAAGCGCGCCGCACAACACCTGCGGCTTTCCGCGTCTCCGCGTGCAACAACCTTCCTATTCTCTTCTGCGTCTCTGCGCGAATCCATTTGTTCTTTTTGAAAACAAAATGGCGGCGGTGACTGATCACCGCCGCCGTCGATTGCGCGAAATGGGTTCGGCTTAGAACGCGCCGTCGAGATTGGCGCGGAGGCGGGCGGCGGCCGGGTTCTTGGGGCCGCCCGAGAGAATCTCGGGGGTCGAGACCGGGTGGCCGTAGAAGGCGGCGTTGGTGTCCTGGTCGGGGGCGATGACGGAGCCGTCGATCGTCAAGCCGCCATAAGCGCCCTTGGACTTCGACCACAGGATGATGTCGCCCGTGAGGTTGCCGCTAGTGGCGCCGCCGACGCCCGCGCCGAGCGTGACGACGGTGAGGCCGGCATCGGCGCCGAACTTGAACTTGTCGCGCTCGACGGCGCGCAAGGCGCGGTCGGTCATGATGATCATGACGAGCTGGCTCTGTTCGAGCCCCGCCTGCAGGCCGAACGAGGCCGAGCCCAACGTGTAGAAGGCGGGGTCGGACCAGCCGTGCCGCGTGCGCGCCATCAGCACGCCGTTGCCGCCCTCGGCGCCAAACACGAAGCCGCCCTTGACGAGCCGCGGGATGATCAGCACGGCGCGGGCGTTGCGCAGCGAATGGCGCGCGTCGGAGAACACCGAATCGTGGCGCAGGTTGCTGACAGTCATGTTGGCATGGGCCAGGATTTCGGACGTGTCGGCGGCTTGCGCGCTGGAGGCGAACGCGCCGGCGGCAAGGACCGCGGCGGCGGCCAATGTGGCGATGAATTTCATAAGGGCATTCCCTGGAGGGGCTTCGCGGGCGTTAACGCGCGAGGCCAACAAAAGATGCAGGGACGAAGAGAAAGAGGGTCACGGAGCCGCGCGCCACAACCTCCTCAATTCGTCTTTTGCGGCCGGGCGTAGATCAGGGTGCGGCCGTTCCAGACTTCGATCTGGAATGCGCGGGCGAGCTTCATCGCGTGGGCGAGGACCTTCGCGTCCTTGTCGCTGGCGCATTGGGCGGAGAACTTCGCCGCGAGCGAACCATCATCGCGCAGGTAGTTGATTTCGTAAGCGGTCATCTTCGGCTCCTCGAGCCCCCACTCAGGCGCGAAGGCTCGCGCCGCGGGGCCGCGCTGTAAAGCGAATTTTTGGATACGAAATTCACGTTTGATGTCCTGTTCGTTAATGCAGCACTGGAAAGCCCAGCGACGCCGCGGCCGCGCCGCAGATCGCGTCGATGCGCGCGAGATTGCCGGCGCCGAAGAATTCGGCGGGCGCGCGATATTTGCCCGCGCGCTGGAACGGATGATCCGCGATCGCGGCGATGTCGCGCTTTGTATCGAGTTCGAGCTTGCGCGCCAGCCGCGCGATGGCGGCGGGGCGGTCGGCGCGGAATTCGTGATAGCGAAACAGTTCGAGCCGGCCGCGCGCGCTTTCGTAAATCCGCACGGCGCGCAGCCAGCGCCGCGCGAGCGTCGCGATGTAGTGGTCGGGCGGAAGGCCAAGATCGTGTCCCGCCAAAAGGCTGCGCCAGGTGCGGTTCGCCTTCACGCGCGCGGTGTCGAGCTCTGGAAGATCGCCGGGCAGTTTCAACCGGTCGAGGATGGAGCGGATATTGTCGTACGGATCGCGGATCACGAACACCGCGCGCGCCACCCCGAAATGCGCCAACAGCTCCGGCGCGGCGAAAGTGAGGCTCGGCTCCTTCACGATATCGGCGGAGAACGCCCAGGCGTTCAGCCGCACGAAGTCCGCCATGCCGGTCTCCCGCCGCAGCAGCCGGCCGATGAAGGGCTCGGTGGCGCCCGCGAAATCGAGCGTGGCGCGCTTGTCCGTGGCGGCGGCCAGAAGGCCGGCCACGGCCGTGGTGCCGGATTTCTGGTTGCCGAAGACGAAAATCGGCCGGGGATGCGGCCGGACGAGCCGCGCGCGCAGCCGCTCGCCGATCAGCTTGTTGCCTGGTAAGCCCAGATTTTCACGCAAGCGGGACATGCGCCCATGTCATGGATGAAAACCATGACATTTGGCGGCCACGTTCCGTGACGTTTCGGTCAAATCTTGATCGCGGGCGCCGCCACCCCACATCATTGCCACCACAAGGGGAGATGCTTCATGAGCGACGCAACCGGCGCGGTATCCGAGGGCAGTTTCCGCACCACCGCGGTCATCGGCTATCTGCTGTTCCTGGTCGGCTGGCCGTGCCTGCATTTCTCCACCGTGATGGGGCTGGTGCTGGCTTACGTTCAGCGCGGCGATTCGCGCGGCACGATCTGGGAATCGCATTTCTCCAACATGATCGAAGTGTTCTGGATTTCGCTGCTGCTCACCATCGTGGCGGTGCCGCTGTGCTTCGTCGGCGTGGGCTTCCTGCTGCTGGCATTCACGATCGTCTGGTTCCTCTATAGAACCATCAAGGGCCTGATCCGCGCGCTCGACGGGCGCCCCTATTATTGAGGTTTCGATGACAGACGCTCCTACAACGCCGCCGCCGTCCAGCGACACCTCGTTCCGCATTCTCGCGCTGCTGGGTTACGGGCTCTTCGTGCTCGCCTGCACCAACGGTTTCACCGGCATCGTCGGCGTGGTGATCGCCTATATCAAACGCGGCGAGGCGCGAGGCACGATCTGGGAGTCGCATTTCGCGAACATGATTTTGGTGTTCTGGTCCGCGGTCGCGGCGATGGTGGCGTTCTTCGCGGCGGTGGCCTGGGGCGCGGTCACGATCTTCGCGACCGATCCGCCGCGCACTCCGCTCAACCTGATCGGCTTCGGCGCCGCCATCTACATCGCGATGATCGCCTTCGCCGTCTGGTATCTCTACCGCACCATCCGCGGCTTCATCCGCGCTTTGGATGGCAAGGCTTATTAGTAAGAACGTGAAGAGGTTTCACGCGGAGCCGCGGAGAACGCGGAAGCGTGCAGGCGATCACCATCTCACCACTTGTCATGGCCCGCGAATGC
>DATATK010000081.1:0-3731 GCA_036268825.1 Rhizomicrobium sp.
ACGCGCTCCATATCGGCAAGGCGCATATCGTCGGCGCGTCGATGGGCGGGATGATCGCGCAAATCGTGGCCGCGAAATATCCGCAGAAGACCAAAAGCCTCGTCTCCATCATGTCCACCACCGGCCGCCGCGACCTGCCGCAAGCCAAGCCCGAAGCGATGGCCGCGCTCACCACACCGCCGGCGAGCGACAGCGAGGCCGACCGTATCGCCGCGGGCCTCAAGACCTGGCGGATCATCGGCAGTCCCGGCTTTCCAGCGACGGATGAAGAACTGCTCGAAGCGGTGACCAGCCAGGTCACGCGCGTACCCTACGATCCGGCGGGCATCGGCCGGCAATTGGTGGCCATCGTCGCGTCGGAGCCGCGCAACGAAATCCTGAAGAGCGTGAAAGCGCCCACATTGGTGATCCATGGCGGCGACGATCCGCTGGTCCCCGTCGAGGGCGGCAAGGACACCGCGGCGAGCATCGCCGGCGCGCGTCTCGAAATCGTGCCCGGCATGGCGCACGACTTCACCAACGCGCTCTATCCGATCTATCTCAAACTGATCGGCGATGTTGTATCGGGAGTCGAAGCGAAGAAAGCGGCATAGGGCCCAAACGAAAACGCGGCCCGGCGATTTTCATCGGGGCCGCGTTTGCATCCCATCGTGTGGGAAATTACTTGATCTTGCCTTCGTTGAATTCCACGTGCTTGCGCAGCACCGGATCGTATTTCTTGATCTTGAACTTCTCCGTCATGGTGCGGGTGTTCTTCTTGGTGATGTAGAAAAAGCCCGTGCCGCCCGAACTGTTGAGCCGGATTTTCGAAGTGGTGGGCTTGGCCATGACATCGTCCTAGGTCTGGATTCGGAAAGGGCGCGTAACCTACTCAGCGGCGAGCCCCAGTCAAGGCCGGGGTGGCGCCGGAGGAAGAAAAAGTGTAAATGTCTTCCTCGGAGGTTCCCATGGGCGCTTTGAACATCAAAGACACGGAAGTCGCGGACAAAGCCCGGAAACTGGCCCGGCTGCAGCGCAAATCCATCACCGAGGCGGTGTCCGAGGCGCTGGACCAGGCCCTGCGGACGGCTGTCCACAAATCCGGCCTGGACCACGAAAAGCGGGAACGGGAGGTCGATGAGATCGTAAAGCGATTTCGGGCCAGCATCCCCTCCGATGCCCCCTCCTATGAGGAGATCATGGAGGATATGTACGACGAATTCGGCTTACCGAAATGATCGCAGTCGACACCTCGGCTATTGTCGCGATCCTTCGAGGCGAAGAAGACGCCAGACAAATACGCGCCAAGCTTGCGGCGGCAGACGGCGCATTGATATCAGCGGCCAATGTGCTCGAGTTGCAGATCGTTCTTGCCGGTATCCGAAAATTGGCCAGATGGGCTGAGGCTGAAGATTTGTTTCGTGTTTATGGAATTGCCGTCCATCCATTTGATGAGGCTCAATCGGATGTCGCCCGCGAAGCCGCCGTCAAATTCGGCAGGGGTAAGCACAAGGCCGCTCTCAATTTCGGCGACTGCTTTGCCTATGCGCTCGCCAAGTCGGAAGGCATCCCGCTTCTCTGCAAGGGCGACGACTTCAAGCTTACCGATATCGCGCTGGCTTAACCCGCCCAGACCGGCGCGCGTTTGCCGGCCCAGGGTTGCGCCTGTTCCAGCTCATAGGCCAGTGCGTAGAGCAGGCCTTCGCCGCCTTTGGCTGCCGCGAACTGGCTGCCGATGGGCAGGCCGTCTTTGCTCATACCCAGCGGCACCGACATGGCCGGCGTGCCGGCCACGTTGTGGAGCGGGGTGTAGGCGACGTAGCGGGTGACGCGGGCATAGAGCGTGTCGAACGGAACGGTCGGCGCCTGTTCGCCGAGCCTGGGTGGCGGGGAGGCGAGCACCGGCGTCAGCCACGCATCGTATTGCGCCAGGAACGCGTCCGTCGCTTTTTCGACGGTGCGGAAATAGGCGAGGCTCTTGGCGAGCGCATCCTTCGGCTTCTTCGCGTAGTAATCGGCGAGGCCGAGCGTCCACGGCTCCAGCACATCCTCCGGTTTCAGCTTGAGGCTCCTGGCAAGCGCGACCAGTTGCGCGGGGCCGGAGGCCCAGACGGTGAGGAACGCATCGATGAACGCTTCGCCCTGCACCGGATTCTTCGCTTCGACGATGGTGTGGCCGAGGCTCTGGCAAAGTTTCGCGGTCGCCTCGACGGCGGTTTTCACGTCCGGATCGGGTTCGGCGCCGTAATAGCTCAGCGTGCCGAACGCGATCTTGAGGCGCCTCTTCGACGGCCCGCCGACGAAGCCGGTGGGTTTGAACGCGGCCTTGGGCGAGACGTCTTCGGAAAGCGCGAAGATCATCGCGCTGTCGCGCACCGTGCGGCTGACGCAATTCTCCACCGCGATGTCGCCAGGCATCTTCTCTTTGGCGCCGAAATCCATGCGGCCGCGCGAAGGCTTCAGCCCGAACACGCCGCAGCACGATGCGGGAATGCGGATCGAGCCGCCGCCATCGGATGCATGCGCCACCGGCAGCATTCCCGACGCCACCGCCGCCGCCGCGCCGCCCGACGAGCCGCCCGTGGAATAGTCGAGGTTCCATGGATTGTGCGCGGCGCCGAGCAAAAGGCCCTCGGTCGTCGCCAGCAATCCGAATTCCGGCGTGTTGGTCTTGCCGACGACAATCATGCCGGAGTCGATGGCCTTCTGCGGCATCAACCCGGTCGTCTCGCCGATATGCCTGGCCATCAGGCGCGAGCCGGACGTCGTGATCTCGCCTTTGATCGGCACAAGGTCCTTGATGAGATAGGGCATGCCGGAAAGCGGGCCGCGCGGCAGCGAGCTCTTCGCCTGTGCGCGCGCCTTGTCGAAATATTCGGCGACGACCGCGTCGGTCCTGGGGTTCACCGCCTCGATGCGCGCGATGGCGGCGTCCACCAGTTCGAGCGCGGTCGTTTGCCGCTCGCGCACCAGCGCGGCCTGCGCGATCGCGTCGAGGCCGGAATAGGCGTCCTTGGCGGAAGTGGGCGCGACGCTCGTGGCTGCGAAGGCGGTGGCGGCGGCCGTGCCCATGAAGGCGCGGCGGTTCAGTTTATTCGGCATCATTCCCCCCGGAAGATTATCTTTTGTGATGTAGCTTAGCGCAACCCGGCCACGGTGTCAGAGATACGCGACTTCCGATTTGCCCGCCCGGAAACGGTAAAACGGCACCGGCCGCGCGGAATCTCCGCCGCCCAGCCGGGCCTCCACTTCGTCCAGCACAATGCGGGTGATGCTGGGCAGGTCGAGAGCGCGCGCTTCGGCCAGCGTCAGCCAATGCGGCGTGAGCAATTCGTCGGTGTGCGCGGCATCCAGCGTGTGCGCGATGGCGCCGGCGTCCGCCATGAAGAAGCGCGCATCGAAACGGCGGGTGCGGTTGGGCGGAGTGATGGCGCGGGCGATGAACTCCAGCGCGTCGAGACGCGGCGCGATGCCGTGCGCGAAGAACTTCGCCCAGGCCGCATTGCGCGTGCGGGCGATTTTCGCAGCGCGTTCGCCGACCAGCACGCCCGCTTCCTCGAAGGTCTCGCGGATGGCGGCCAGCGCGAAGCCGCGCGCGCGGTCTCCGCTGGCGTCGCGGGTGAGCCGCGCATGGACATGCGGGCGCAGCGCGCCGCCGGCCGCGATGCGGCTGTCGCCGGAATCCACGCGGCCGCCGGGGAACACGTATTTGTTGGCCATGAATGCCATGCCGCCATGGCGCTGGCCCATCA
>DATATK010000082.1:0-2915 GCA_036268825.1 Rhizomicrobium sp.
ATCCAGGACGGCGGGCACGAAACCCGCGCCGATGCCCTGAATAGGATGTGGGCCGGGTTGACCGCCGGACAGCACCGGCGAATCCTCCGGCTCCAGCGCAATGATCCGCACGCCGGGTTTCTTCTTCTTCAGCATCTGTCCCACGCCGGTAATCGTGCCGCCGGTGCCGACGCCGGAAATCACGACATCAACCTTGCCGTCGGTATCATTCCAGATTTCCTCGGCCGTCGTGCGGCGATGGATATCCGGATTGGCGGGATTTTCGAACTGCTGCGGGATGACGGCGTTCTTGCTTCCGGCGACGATCTCCTGCGCCTTCGCGATGGCGCCGCGCATGCCTTTGGCGGCCTCCGTGAGAACAACTTCCGCGCCGAGCAGCAGGAGCATCTTGCGCCTTTCCACGGACATCGAGTCCGGCATGACGAGGATGAGCTTGTAGCCTTTGGCGGCGGCGGCGAAGGCGAGCGCGATGCCGGTGTTGCCGCTGGTGGGTTCGACCAGCGTGGATTTGCCGGGCGTGATTTTTCCTTGGGCCTCCAGTGCCTCGATCATCGCGACGCCGATGCGGTCCTTCACGCTGGAGATCGGATTGAAGAATTCGAGCTTGAGAAGAACATCGGCTTTCACGCCGGCTTCCTTGGTCAAGCGGTGCAACCGCACCAATGGCGTGTCGCCGATGGTTTCGGTGATGGAATCGTAGACGCGGCCGCGGCCGGGTTTGCGTTCTGCCATGCTGTGCTCCTGTTAGATCGTGAAATCGGCGGTAGCGCGGCCGCCGCAATCGACGCCGGCGGCGCGCGCCTGCGTGCAAAGGTCTTCAATGGAAACCGCGTCGAGCTGCTTCATCACTTCATCCTGCAGCCGTGCGATGAGCGGCGTGACAACTTTGGTGCCGAGTTCGGAACGCGGTTCGGGATTCTCCGCTTCGCCATCGTCGATGGCTTCGGCGACGCGCACCACGTCGCCCAGCGAAATGCGGCGCCGTTCGCGGGCGAGGCGATAACCGCCGCGCGGACCGCGCACGCCCTTCAGCACGCCAGCGCGCACGAGTTGCTGCATCACCTGTTCGAGATAGCGCTGCGGCACGCCCTGTCGCGCAGTGATTTCCTTTGCCTGCACGGGCTCGGGCCGCGCATTGAAGGCGATATCGATAACGGCTTCGAGGGCGAGCATGGTTTTGCGGGAGAGTTTCAACATGGGTCTTCTCAGTTCTGCTTGATGTGGATTCCAGTGGAGCCGAAGCCGCCCGCGCCGCGTTGCGTCGCGCCGAGTTCGCTGACTTCGACAAATGTCGCGTGTTCGTGGCGCGCGATCACCATCTGCGCGATCTTGGTTCCGCGCTTGATGGGGAAGGGTGTGTCGCCGTGATTGATGAGGATGACTTTGATTTCGCCGCGATAGTCGCTGTCGATCGTGCCGGGCGTGTTGAGGCAGGTGATGCCGTGATTGAGCGCAAGGCCGGAGCGCGGACGCACCTGGGCTTCAAAGCCATGCGGAACGGCAAGCGCGATACCTGTCGGCACCGCAGCGCGCGCGCCGGGCTTCAACTCGGTGTCGGAGTCGATGGCAGCGAGCAGGTCGAGGCCCGCCGAGCCTTCCGTGGCATACGAAGGCAATGGTAGGTCTGATGCGTGCGGCAATCTTAAAATCTCGATACGTAAGGCGCTCATATTTTTCCTCCCACGCTTGCGGGGGAGGGGGACCGCGTAGCGGTGGAGGGGGCGCGGCGGCAAGCCCCCTCTGTCTCGCCACGCTCGACACCTCCCCCGTAAACGGGGGAGGAAAACGCCTGTGCTGACTTCGTAAAGATCTTCACGCGGCTTTGCCTTTCAAGGCGTCCGCGATGCGCGCGGCCAGACGTGTGCCGACCTCGCGCTTGTCGAGTTCGGGCCAATCCTCCACGCCGCTGCGGCTGACAATGTGAATGGTGTTCTTGTTGCCGCCCATGATGCCGGTGTGCGGCGACACATCGTTGGCGACAATCCAGTCGGCATTCTTTTTCGTGAGCTTGGCTTTCGCGTTGGCGACGATGTCGTCCGTCTCCGCCGCGAAGCCGATCACCAGGCGTGGACGCTTTCCGCCCTGCGCGATGGTCGCAAGGATGTCCGGGTTCTGCGCCAGCTTGATATCCGGCACGCTGCCGCCTTCGCGCTTCTTCATCTTGCCGTTGGCCACACTTTCGGGCCGCCAGTCGGCGACGGCGGCGGTGAAGACGCCGACATCGGCGGGCAGAGCGCTCTCGCAGGCGGCGAGCATTTCGCGCGCGGTCGTCACCTTCACCAGCTTCACGCGGTTGGGCGCAACCAGTTCAACAGGGCCCGACACCAGCGTCGTTTCCGCACCGGCTTTCGCCAGCGCGTCGGCAATCGCATAGCCCTGCTTGCCGGAGGAGCGGTTGGCGATGAAGCGCACCGGATCGAGCGGCTCCTGCGTCGGGCCGGCGGTCACCAGCGCTTTAAGTCCGGCTAAAGGGCCGGGTGCACTCTGCGCCAGCGCCGCCTCTATCGCACCGGCGATTTCGTTCGGCTCCGCCATGCGGCCCGGACCGAATTCGCCGCACGCCATCTCGCCGTCATTGGGGCCGACGAAGAGAACACCGTCCTTTCTGAGCATCGCGAGATTGCGCTGTGTCGATGGCGCGTTCCACATGCGCACGTTCATCGCGGGCGCCATCAGCACGCGCTTGTCCGTGGCGAGGAGCGTGGTGGAGGCCAGATCGTTGGCGAGGCCGTTCGCCATCTTCGCCATCAGGTCGGCTGTTGCGGGCGCGACGACGACGAGATCGGCGCTGCGCGACAACTCGATATGCCCCATCTCGGATTCGTCGGTGAGGCTGAACAGATCCTGGAAAACTTTTTCGCCGGTCAACGACGCAACGGAAAGCGGCGTGACGAAGTGTTCGCCTGCTTTTGTGA
>DATATK010000083.1:0-1755 GCA_036268825.1 Rhizomicrobium sp.
CCCACTCGATCGTGCCCGGCGGTTCGCCACGCCCTCACTTCCCTTGCTTCTTCCGAATCAGAAACAGCGGATTGGGCGTCGGCTCGCCGACCTTCACCAGCGTGTTGCGGTCGCGATGCTGGAACGGTTCCTCGCGCCCGCGCACCATCAGCATCGTGTCGGAAACGTAGCTCCAACTGCCGTCGGGATTGAACGTGATCTCCAGCCGGTAGGAATCGGTGCGGAACGCGTATTCGAGGAAATTCGTCGAGCAGATGCCATAATTGGTCTGGCCGCGCGCGGCGCTCACCACCAGGCTCACATCATCGGGCTTCGCGTGGCCGGAGGCGAGCGCGACCTGGCCGCGCGGGATGGCCAACGTCTGCAGCACGAGCCCGGTGGCCGGCTCCCACAGCCAGTAGCCGACCTGATCGTGGAAGGTGATGTCTTCTTCCTGTGTGTTGATATGGACGTGATAACGCAAGCCGTAAAACAGCTGCGGCCCGTTCGCCTGCGGGTCGATCGGCTGCATGTCGATGCGCTCGATATATTCGCGCCGTTCTGGGCCCGGCGGCTTAGGAGCGAGGTCGACGCCCTTGCTGCTCTGCCAAACGCCAGCGAGCCTACGCAGCGGCCCGAGATTGGCGAGCGTGTCCGGATCGACATTGTCCGGCTCGGTGAAGATGTCGTCGGGAAATGGTTTCACGTCTGTCGCCCTTCGAAGGGGTCAAAGCAAAATGCCCAGAGACAGCATTCTAATGATTCAAATGCGCGCCGCAAATTCTCGCGGCCTCACTTCTCGTAATAGCAATAGCAGCCGACGGCATGAAATCTCTGGCAGGCGCAACCGCGCGGGCGCGGCGGCGTTATCGAAATCGGCAACCCCAACGTCTGGCGGCCCTATGTCCGACTATGAACTCTACTACTGGTCCGTTCCCTTCCGCGGGCAATTCGTGCGCGCGGTGCTGGCCTACGCGGGCAAGACGTGGGACGAAGCCGGCGACGAGGCGATCTCCGAGCTGATGGAGGGGCCGGTGAAGAAGATGCCGGTGCCATTCCTGGGGCCGCCGCTGCTGATCGACAAAGGAGGCTTCGCCATCGCCGAGATGCCGGCCATCGTGCTCTGTCTGGGCGAGACGCTCGACTTGATGCCTGCGACGCCCGCGCTGCGCGCCATGACCATGAAAATCGTCAATGACGCCAACGATGTGATCGACGAGATCACGCTCGATGGCGGGCGGCAGATGTGGACGGACCAGCGTTGGGAGGAATTCGTCCCGCGCCTGAAGAAATGGATGTCGCTCTGGGAAGAGACCGGCCGCCGCCACGGATTGACGGCGAACTCCGGCTATCTGCTCGGCGGCGAACGCGCAGGTATCGCCGACATCATGACGGCCACGCTGTGGTCCACGATGACAGAGCGATTCAAAAAGATCGCAACGATCTTCAAGCGCACCGCGCCGATGACTGCAGCGCTCACGCAGCGCATCGCCGCCCTGCCGCCGCTCGCCGACCTCGCCGCCAAAGCGCGCGACGACTATGGCGACGCGTATTGCGGCGGAAAGATCGAGGCGTCGCTTAGGAAAGTGTTGGGCGCCTAACGACTACATCGCCGGCGCGGGCGTACCGTCCGACCAATGCGTAACCGGCACCATGATCACACTGAGCGCCTCCGGCGATTCCTGGAACTGCGGATTCAACATCGGCGGCGCGCCGGGCAGATTCGCACCCCAGGCCACGGCCGACGCGCGGGGGAAATAGAACATCAGATGGGGC
>DATATK010000084.1:0-3888 GCA_036268825.1 Rhizomicrobium sp.
CATCGCCACGCGCCCCGATGGCGTGGAATTCTCGCGCACCACGGTTGCGGGCGCGGCGCTGACCGCCGGCACGGCGGTTTGGCCCGTGACGTTGCGCAAGACATCGCCGCATGGCCGCTGGCAGATCGCCGCCTATATCGATCCGAAGGCGCCGCCCGTGGGCCGCGTGCAGTTCGACGTGGCCGATTTCGTGCCGCAGCGCTTGAAGGTCACGCTGACACCGGTGGACAAAGTTCTGCACGCGAACGCGGACTTCCATTTGAAAGCGGACGCGCGGTTCCTCTATGGCGCGCCGGCATCCGACCTTTCGGGCGAAGGCGAGGCGCACATCGTCACCGACACCAATCCGTTCCCGGAGTTTTCGCTCTATCAGTTCGGGCGCGTGGACGACACGTTCACGAATGTCGATCTGACGTTGACGGTGCCCAACACCGATGCGACGGGTTCGACCGATGTCTCCGGCACCATCGGCGACATCGCCGATACGACCTTGCCGCTGAAAGCCTCGATCAAGGTTTCGATTCACGAACCCGGCGGGCGCACGACCGACAAGTCCATGGATCTTCCGGTGCGCACGCGCGACGTCGCCATCGGCATCCTGCCCGATTTCGACGACAGCGCGGTCGCGGAAAATGCCAGAGCCGGGTTTGAAGTCATTGCGGTGAACGGCGACGGCAAACGCATCGCGTTGTCGGGCCTCAACTACACCTGGGTAAAGGAAGTCACCGACTATCAATGGTATCAGGACAGCGGTTCGTGGAAATACGAATCCGTCACGCGCGACCGGCTGGTGACGAGCGGACAGCTTTCCATCGACACCGGCAATCCCGCGAAGCTCGCGCAGCAATTCCCGTGGGGCACCTATCGCCTCACCATCACCGATCCGAAATCGGGTGCTGCGAGTTCCTATCGCTTCTATTCCGGCTGGGCGGCGAGCGCGTCGGGCGACAGGCCGGACCGCATTCCCGTGGCGGCGGACAAGCCGGCGTACAGGCCCGGCGACACCGCGCACATCTCGATCAAGCCCACGACCGACGGACAGGCGCTTGTCGTGGTCGCCGGCGACAAGGTCTATTCCTCGCAGCTCATCAACGCGCCGGCGAGCGGCACAAGCATCGACATTCCCGTGTCCGCCGATTGGGGCGCGGGCGCTTATGTGCTCGTCACGGATTACCATCCGCTCAACCAATCGACGGGCCGCGAACCCGTGCGCGCCATCGGCGTGGCATGGATGGGCGTGGACAATTCCGCGCGCACCATCACGCCGCTGATCGGCGGTCCGGCGAAGATCACGCCGCGCCAGCGCATCGTCATTCCCGTGACCTTGAAGGGTCTGGACGACGGCGAGCAGGCTTACGTCACGCTTGCGGCGGTGGATGAAGGCATCCTGCAGCTCACCGATTACAAATCGCCCGATCCTGTCGGCTGGTATTTCGGCAAGCGCCGTCTCGGCGTCGGCATGCATGACGATTACGGACGGCTGATCAAGGCGGAGAAAGCCCCCCTCGGGAGCTTGCGCGAAGGCGGCGACTCCTTCGGCGGCCGCTCGCTCGCCGTGGTGCCGACGAAGACCGTGGCGCTGTTCTCTGGGCTGGTGAAAGTCGGCGCCGGGGGCATCGCGCAGATTCCGCTCGACGTGCCGGACTTCAACGGCGAGTTGCGGTTGATGGTCGTGGCGTTCAGCGACAAGAAAGTCGGCGACGCATCGCGGCCGATGACGGTGCGCGATCCCATCGTGGCCGACATCGTGCTGCCGCGCTTCCTCGCGCCGGGCGACCGCGCCGAAGCCGCGCTCAACATGAACAATGTCGAAGGCGCGAACGGTGCATACACCGCCATCGTCACGACGTCCGGCCCTGTCGGGCTCGACGCGGGCGCGCAGCAGGATGTTCTGACGCGCAACCTCAACCGCGGCCAGCGCATATTGCTGCCCGTCGTGTTGCAGGGGCGCGGGCTTGGCATCGCGGGCATCAGGCTCACGGTGAAAGGACCGGGCGGCTTCAACGTCTCGCGTGGCTGGCCGATAGAAGTGCGCGCGCCGCAACTCGATGTCGCGCGCGATAGCGTGGCCGTGCTCGGCGCCGGGAAAACCTACACGGCGGATAGAACGCTGGTGGCCGACATCGTGCCGTCCACGATGAACGTGTCGCTCAATGTCTCGGCAAGCCACGGCTACAACGACGTGCCGGGCCTGCTGCGCTGGCTCGACAAATACCCTTACGGCTGCATCGAGCAGACGACGAGCGCCGCGATGCCGTTGCTCTATTTCAACGATCTCGCCGGGCTTGCGGGCTTGCCGAAGGATCAGGCGCTGCATCAGCGGATTCAGGATTCCGTCGACAACGTGCTCGACATGCAGAACTTCGCGGGCAATTTCGGCATGTGGGGTCCGGGCAGCGACGCCGATCCGTGGATCAGCGTCTTCGCGCTCGATTTCCTCTATCAGGCCAAGCAGAAGGGCTTCGTGGTTCCGAACGAGGCGCTGAAGCGCGGCACGGGCTGGCTGAGAACCACCTCGACCTCCGATCAGAACGACGATCAGACGCGCGCCTACGCGTTCTACGTTCTGGCGCGCGAGGGTCAGGTGAACCTCAGCGATCTGCGCTACTTCAGCGACACGCGCGGCAGCGAGTGGAACAACGGCATCGCGGCCGCGCTCACGGGCGCTGCCGCCGCGCAAGCCGGTGATCGGGCGCGTGCCAACTACGCGTTCAACCGCGCGCGCGCGATCCTGATGGACGCCAAGCCGCTCGACTACACGACCGACGATTACGGCTCGTTCATCCGCGATCTCGCCGGCACCACGGCGCTCGCCATCGAGGGCGGCGATCCGGAGATCGTGCCGGCGCTGATGAAGCGCACCGACGACGTCAACATGCGCCTCAACTCCACGACCACGCAGGAGAAGGCGTGGATGTTGCGCGCGGCCTATGAGCTGACGCGCCAGCGCACGCCGCTGAACATCGCGGTCAACGGGCAACCGGCGCAGCCGCGCGATGGCGCGGTGCGTCTGGCGCCGTCGCTGGCGCAACTGAACGCCGGCATCACGCTGCTGAACAAGGGTGACGCGCCGGTGTGGCGCGCGACCTCCGTGCAGGGCACGCCGAGCGTGCCGCTGCCGGCGGAAGCCAACGGTCTCACCTTGAAGAAAACGGTGTGGACGATGAGCGGACAACCGGCCGATCTGGCGACCCTCAAGCAGAACGACCGCGTGATGATCGTGCTGGAAGGCCAGATGGCGAACAATTTCTACCGCCAGATGGGCGCCATCGATCTGCTGCCTGCGGGTCTCGAGATCGAAACGCCTGTGGCGGGCGATGACGGCAAAGCCTATCCGTGGCTCGCCGCGCTCTCCGACGTGACGATGGAAGACGCGCGCGACGACCGCTTTGTCGGCGCCTTCTTCATCGGCTCGCAGTATCAGGAGAAGCCCGATCCCAAAAAGCCAACGCCGTCGCCGCCGACCTATCGTCTCGCCTACATCGCGCGCGCCGTCACGGCGGGTACTTTCGCGATGCCGGCCGGCGAGGTGGAAGACATGTACGCGCCCGACATCCACGCCCGCAGCGAAATGGGCACGGTGACGGTCGGGCAGTGATTTTCCTTCCCGCGAAAGCGGGGAAGGTGGATCGCACGACGGCAGTCGCGCGAGACGGAAGGGGTGAGTCGGCAGTGAAGGCCAGTGCGCAGTCGCATCCCCCATCACCCCCTCCGTCTGCCGCGCGCGATGCGCGCGCCATCCACCTCCCCCGCAATGGCGGGAGAGGAAAGGCGCTCATCGTCTTTTTCTTTGCGATTTTCGGCGTTGCGGCATCGCTGGCCGCCGCCGACACGGCCAACCCGCCCGATCTTTCGCGCTATCAGGCCGTGTCGCCGGAAGTGGACGCG
>DATATK010000085.1:0-3296 GCA_036268825.1 Rhizomicrobium sp.
GCGCCGGTGAGCGTAACGGACGTGACGCCGGGATTGTGCACCGTGAAATAGCCGCCCGCCGGCAGCTTGCCGGGCAGTGCGCGGAACCATGCGCCGCTGACCGTGGCGTCGGCGGCCAGAGCGGGCGCGGCGATGAGCATCGCCGCGATCGCACTAAGAACCAGTACGCGCATGTTCTTCGGCCTCCTCATTCAAACGCATATTGACCAGCACCACGATCATCGCGGCGAAACTCGTCAACGTGCCCGGCAGCCAGATGATCAATCCGCCATAATGCTGGTCGTTCAGCGCCGTCAAATTCGCGATCACGCGGCCGCAGATCTTGTAGACGGGATAGTAGTCGGTCATCGACAGCGACAGGATCGAACCCAGCGCCATCTGCGGCAATTCGATCAGCAGGATCATCAACCCGCGCATCAGCGGCGACAGGCGCGCCGGCGGCTTGGGGCGCGGGTCGAGCACGAGGCTCCAGAACATGATGCCGTTGATCGCCATGGTCCAGTTCATCAGGTCGTAGAGATTGTCGTCGAGCATCACGCGCGTGTGGATCGACGGGATCAGCCAGAAATAGAGCAGCCCCACGAACAGGACCGGTGCGACGGCGGGATGCTGGAGAAAATCCACGACCGCGCGCACCGGCCGCGCGGTGAAGAGCGGCTTGAGGAAATCGGGCATCCCCGCCCAGATCACCGATCCGCTCGCCCCCATCGCGACCAGGAACGCACCCGCGTGATGCAGCACGAAATGCGCCGCGCGGTGCACGAAGAACATGTGCTGCGCGTAATAATCGATGTGGGTTTGTAGCACCGCATAGATCGACAGCACGCCGAGCACGAAACTCGCCTGCCGCCACCAGGCGGGCCTCTCCTCCGGCGCGAGGCGCGCGCGACCGCGGAAGAACCAGGCCAGCGTCAGCGCGGTCGCGAGGAACTCCGGCCAGGAGAATTCCCACGGCATCCAGAACGGCAATTCGGCCGGGAACTCCGCGCAGGCGACGTACACCACGCCGCCCACGAGCAGCAGCACGCCGTACCACAGCCAGCCCCGCGGGGGGCGTTCGAGAGCGAGCGTTGTCATCGGGGCGCAAAATGGCCGGGCGCCGCGCGCCGCTCCAGAGGCGTTTGGTCACACGCCGCGCCGCCAACCTAAATCGTGCTATTCAGGCGCCATGAAACGCACCGCCATCCTCGCGCTTGCCCTGCTGCTCACCGCCTGCGGCCGCGGCGAAGAGAGCGCCGGCACGACGAATATCTCCGGCGCCATGCCCGCGCTCCAGTTCGACATGACGCGCGCCAACGACGGCGCGGGCGTGACGGCAGCGGACTATCGCGGCAAGGCCGTGGCGCTTTATTTCGGCTACACCCACTGCCCCGACGAGTGCCCCGCCACGCTCGCCAATTTCGCCGCCGTGATGCGCCAGCTCGGCCCGCGTGCGAAAGACGTCCGCGTGTTATTCGTGACGGTCGATCCCAGGCGCGACACCCTGCCCGCGCTCAAGCAGTACGTGAACGCCTTCGCGCCCCAGATCGACGGCCTGCGCGGCACGCCCGACGAGACCAGCAAACTCGCGCGGCGCTATCGCGTGCTCTATAGCGTCGCGCCCGCGCCCGCCGGTGAAGAGGTGATGCATTCCGATGCGGTGTTCTTCTTCGATCCCGAAGGCTATGCGCGGCTGGTGACGACGGAAACGGACAACACCAAAGCAATCGCGAACGATCTCGGCAGCCTGCTGCGTTAGATATGCAGCGCCATGCCGTCCGCCGCGAGCACGGCTTCGTGCAGCATCTCGCTGAGTGTCGGGTGCGGGAAGATGGTATTCGCCAATTCGACGTCCGTCAGTTCGCCGGTGCGCGCGATGGTGTAGCCGTGGATCAGCTCGGTCACTTCGGCGCCGATCATGTGCGCGCCCAATAGCTCGCCGGTTTCGGCGTCGAATACCGTCTTGACCAGACCTTCAGCCTCGCCGAGCGCGATGGCCTTGCCGTTGCCGATGAACGGGAACCGGCCGATCTTGATCTTGCGCCCAGTCGCTTTGGCTTTCGCTTCCGTCATGCCGACGCTCGCCACCTGCGGCCAGCAATAGGTGCAGCCCGGCACCTTCGTGACATCGAGCGGATGCACGCCCGGAACCCCTGCGATACGCTCCGCCACGATGACGCCCTCGTGCATGCCCTTGTGCGCGAGCCAGGGCGGACCGACGAGATCGCCGATGGCCCAGACGCCCGGCACGCCGGTCGCGCCCCATTGGTCGGCGACGACATGCGTCCTGTCGATCTTGATGCCGGCCTGCTCATAGCCGTTGTTCTCGACATTGCCGACGATGCCGACGGCGAGGATCACGCGATCCACCGTCAAGGTTTCGGTCTTGCCGTCTTTGGTCGTCAGCGTCGCGGTCACATTGTCCGCGCCCTTCACCAGTTTCTCCACCGTCGTGCTCGTCCGAATCTTCATGCCTTGCTTGGCGAAGGCCTTCGCGGCGAACCCGGAAATCTCCTCGTCTTCCACCGGCAGCACGCGGTCGAGCACTTCGACGACGGTCACATCGCTGCCCAGCGTGCGGTAGAAGCTTGCGAATTCGATGCCGATGGCGCCGGAGCCGACGACGAGGAGCGATTTGGGGAACGCGGGCGGCACCATCGCCTCGCGATAGGTCCAGATCAATTTCCCGTCCGGTTCCAGGCCGGGAAACGTTCGCGCCCGCGCGCCCGTGGCGAGCACGATATTCTTGGCGGCGTATTCGGTGGTCTTGCCGTCCTTCGCCACCGCGATTTCCCTCCCGCCCGAAAGCTTCGCCTCGCCCACGATCACGGGAATCTTGTGCTTCTTCATCAGGAAGGCGACGCCATTCGACAGCTGCTGCGAGACCTTGCGCGAGCGCGCCACGATCTTGGCGATGTCGAATTGGAAATTGTCGGCGCTGAATCCGAACTCGTCCAGCCGGTGCATCAGATGCCAGATCTCGGAGGAGCGCAGCAGCGCCTTGGTCGGGATGCAGCCCCAATTGAGGCAGATGCCGCCCAGCCGGTCACGTTCCACAATCGCGGTCTTGAGGCCGAGCTGCGAGGCGCGGATGGCGCAAACGTAGCCCGCAGGCCCGGAACCGATCACGATGACGTCGTAGTTTTCCATGTCATGCCCAGAAGATGCTTGCCGCGATCACGCCCGCCAGCGCGGGCATGAGGAAGAAGGAGAAATAGATGAACGCGACGCTGACGAATTTGAGGCTCGTCCAGAACCAGTTCTGACCGTAGAACCGCTTCATCGCGATGAAAAGATAGAGCGCCATCGCCGCCAGC
>DATATK010000086.1:0-2179 GCA_036268825.1 Rhizomicrobium sp.
GCCCAGCTTGCGCCGATGGTGCCGGTGCCGATCACGGCGATGCGTTGGGACATGATGAACTCGCTTTCGCTTGGGAGGGATCAAATCGCGCGGTAGCCGCCGTCGGCCATCACGATCGTGCCGGTGACGTAAGATGACAGATCGGAGGCCAGAAACACCGCCGGCCCGACGATGTCTTCGGGTTTTCCTGCGCGGCCGAGCGGCGTGTGGTCGAGAAAGATCTGCACCAGCGCCGGATTGTTGGCGCGCACGGCGGCGTTGAGCGGCGTCTCGATCAGGCCGGGCCCGATGGCGTTGACGCGCACGCCGTCCTTGCCGAGCTCGGCGGCCAGCGCCTTGGTGAAGCCGAGCACGCCGTGCTTCGAGGTGGTGTAGGCGGCGGAATTCGGCGTGCGCACATGCACGAAAGACTGGATCGAACCGATATTGACGATGCGTCCTTTGCCCGCGCGCAATTGCGCGAGGAAAGCCTGCGTCACGTTCATCACGCCGTTGAGATTGATCGCCATGATGTCCTGCCAGTCCTTGAGGAATGCGTCAGGATCGCCGGCAAACGGATTGCGCCGGTTGATGCCGGCATTGTTGACCAGGATCGACACAGTCCCGACCTTGTCGGCGACCTGCTTTGCCGCCGCGATGCAGTCGTCGCGCTTGGTCACGTCGAGCGTAAACGCGTGCGCCTTGTGGCCTTCCGCCACGATGTCGGCGGCGGTCTTGTCGGCTGCTTGCCTGTCGATGTCGAGCACGGCAACCTGCGCGCCTTCGCGCGCATAACCGATCGCGATGGCGCGGCCGATGCCGGAGCCCGCGCCCGTGACGGCGGCGATATGGTTGGCAAGAAGTGCGGGCATGGCGTGTCCTTCCGTGAAATTATTTTTGGCAGTATAGCAACCGGCACGGTGCGCGTCGTGTCGGGCGCGTCGTCAGCGGCGCGCGAACGGCCAGTCGATCACGCCCGCGCAAAACAACGCCCACCAGGCGATGACCGGTTGCAGCACGAGACGCGGGCCGTGATACCACCAGCTATCCGGGATCGGCGGCAGCACGATGTGGTCGAACGCGTGCTTGATATTGGCCGGCCACACCGCGATCACATAGACCGCGAGCGCGACGCCCGCCCACCAGCGCAGGCGCGGCACCAGCAGCGCGACGCCGCCGATCAACTCCACAATGCCGGTCGCGTAAACGACGTCGCGCGGATAGGGCACCCAGTCGGGCGTGATGGCCACCAGCGAACCGGTCGCGCGAAAATGCATGACGCAGCCGCCAATGAAAAACGCCGCCATGATCCAGCGCATGACGGCGCGCGCGCCCGGCGAGGTTGCCGCCATTACGATTGTTTCTTCTTCATCTCGTCGCGCTGCCTGACGAGGGCGTCGAGCTCGGCCTGCTGCTGCGCGATGCGGTCGGCATTGCGGCTTTCGTCGGCGGCGCCGGAACTCGCAGCCGCCTGCTCGGTGATCTGGCGGATATTGTCGCGGATGACCGCGATGCGATCTTCGATGTCGGGCAGCGAGAGCGTGGTTTCGTTGGGCATGATGGCGTTCCTCGTTTTGCGTAATCGGAGCAGACTTCGGATTCGAATGTCAAACGGGCGGAATGCGGGCGTGCGTCATCGCCCCTGTTTTTTGGCGGCGCGGGGGCGCCGTCGTTCTCCCCGCTTTCGCGGGGACAGACTTTTTCCCCTCGGCAAATGCGAGGGGATGGAGCACCGAGTGGCGCACCGGTCTTCCGCTATGCCGCATCCTCTTTTGGAGGATGCGGGCGCCTCTCGGCGCTCCATCGCGGCTTTTCTGTCCCCGGCACCGTGCTTCCGGGCGCGGACGGGAGGGCATCGCCCAACCCCGATCCGGGCAGCTTTCGCCGCCCTTCATCCGCGCCGCGTCCAGCCATTCAAGGCAGCCCCACTTAGTTGGAGCGGACGGCTGGCCGGGGCCTCCCGGGAGCGGGGCTACGTTCGTCCCCGCCCGCGGGCGCCGCATCTCCTCCCGCCCGCACGACGCCTCATGAGGGCGCCCTCACGCGGAGGAGACGATCCGGAAGATAATCCTATAGGAATAAATGTCAAGGGGCCACTTTCGTCATGCCCGCGCTTGTCGCGGGCATCCACGCCTTTTAGAGCGTCGCGGCAAGCAAGGCGTGGATGGCCGGGACGAGCCCGGCCATGACAAGCTACCGG
>DATATK010000087.1:0-1768 GCA_036268825.1 Rhizomicrobium sp.
GAAGCACCAGGCGTTGAGACAGATTGCGACGTCATAGGCGAGGATGTCGTTGCAGGAGAACGGGAAGTCGATCAGGCCCGACAGCCGGTCGCCGAGGAAGAACACGTTGTCCGGAAACAAATCGGCATGGATCACGCCTTCAGGCAGATCGCTCGGCCAGCACGCCTCGAGATGATCGAGCTCGCGCGCGATGAAATCGCGCATGCCCGCCTGCACGCTGTCGGCGCGCGCGGCGGCCTGATCGAACAGCGGCCGCCAGCCCGACACCGAGAGCGGGTTCTTGCGGACAAGCGGAAAGTCGCGGCCCGCCAGATGCATCTTCGCCAGCGCCTGACCGACGCCGGCGCAATGCGTCGCATTCGGCCGCCGCGGCCACATGCCTTCGAGGAAGTTGATGATCGCGGCCGGCCGGCCCGCCAAGGTCGAATAGACCTCGCCCTTTCGATTCCGTGCCGGCTGCGGACAGCTGACGCCGCGCTCGGCGAGATGCGCCATCAGCGACAGAAAGTACGGAAGATCGTTGGCGGCGACGCGCTTCTCGTAGAGCGTCAGGATGTAGGCGCCCTTGCTGGTATGCACCAGGAAGTTGGAATTCTCGACGCCTTCGGCGATGCCCTTGTAGGACAGCAGTTCGCCGATGTCGTATTCGCTGAGGAAATCCGCAAGCTCTTCGGCGGCGACGTCGGTGTAGACCGCCATGTTAGTAGTGTCCCGATTCCGAAGTTCGCCTGCCCTCGCTGCACCCTCTGATGCGAACTTCGGAATCAAAGGGACACTACAATTTTTATTTTTGCTCGTGCGGCTTTGGATTTGAAGTTCCTAAGCCCACGCGCAGCAACATGATAGGAACTTCAAATCCGCCGCACGAGGCTTAGGCCGCGTCGGGCCGCACCGAACGCGGCAGCGGGAAGAACTCGTTCTCTTCCGCGGCCGAGACCGTCTCCACATGCAGCTGGAAGCGCTCGGCGAACGCGCCCATGATCTCCTCGACGATCACTTCCGGCGCGGAGGCGCCCGCGGTGATGCCGAGGCTCTTGATGCCTTCGAAGCGCTTCCAGTCGATGTCGGCGGCGCGCTGCGCCAGCACCGAAATCGGACATCCCTCACGCTCGGCGACTTCGCGCAGCCGCTGGGAGTTCGACGAATTCGGCGCGCCGACCACGATCAGCGCGTCGACCACCGGCGCCACCTTCTTGACCGCGAGCTGACGGTTGGTGGTGGCGTAGCAGATGTCTTCCCGATGCGGCCCGTTGATGTTCGGGAAGCGCTCTTTCAGGATCGCGACGATATGCGCGGTGTCGTCGATCGACAGCGTGGTCTGGGTGACGAAGGCGAGGTTGTTCGGATCCCTCGGCGCAATGGTGCGCGCATCCTCGTCGGTCTCGATCAGGGTCACCGCGCCGGGCGGCAACTGCCCGAGCGTGCCGACCACTTCGGGATGATGCGAATGCCCGATCAGGAAGATCTCGCGGCCGCGCTTGAAGTGGATCGCCGCCTCGCGATGCACCTTGGTCACCAGCGGGCAGGTCGCATCCAGCGAGAAGAAATTGCGGGTCTTTGCCTCGGCGGGAACCGACTTCGGCACGCCATGGGCGGAGAACACGACGGGCGCGTTGGTGCTGTCGGGAATCTCGGCGAGTTCCTCGACGAAGATCGCGCCCTTTTTCTTCAGGCTGTCGACCACATATTTGTTATGGACGATCTCGTGGCGGACATAGACCGGAGCGCCATAGATGATGAGCGCCCGTTCCACGGTGTCGATGGCGCG
>DATATK010000088.1:0-15384 GCA_036268825.1 Rhizomicrobium sp.
ACGGCGCACCACCCGCTTGCGCAAATCCTCAGAAAGCGCTCGCACCATCCATGCTGACCTCCTAACAGTCAGCATCTTGAATCAGACTCGCAATCCGATGGGAATCCCACTCCCGATTCAAATCGTACGAATCACGCTCTAGCACCGTTGCACCCGCGCAGGGGCAATTGATGTTTGCGAAACTCGACGATCCGTCCGCGCCCGCAGCTCAGCCGGGGGATGCGGCATTTTCTGTTGCTTCACCGACGAAATTGTTTTGGAGCAGTGGATTATTTCTCGAAAAGACGCATGTTTTCGTCGTGCCGCCTGGGCATTGGCGAATCGTGCAAAGCTATCCTACGAGTTTTTGCTTGGGCGGCCCGGCTTTTGACGTCAAACAGGGCGAAGCGATATTCGCGGGGTCGTTCGACGCGACCGATCCGTCGGCGTTGGACATGTCACTCGAACCGGTAAAGGCCGCGCTGGGTGCTGTCCCGCTCGCTCAACGGCTGAAACCGGCGCTGTACAAGAACGGCGAGACGTTCAACTGCGGACATGTATTTGCAACGTTTCTGTACGTAATGGAGGTACCGGGTGCCTCCTTTGTGGAGGGTTATTCCGGCGGCTCGCATATACGTCCATAGTTACGCGCGCCTTTCGGTTCGGCGGCTACGGTAGCGTCGTATCTTCGGGGAAGCGTTAACGCGCCTTGTCCACGAGCCGGATTTCCACCCGCTGGGCGCCCGACGGATCGGACTTCACATTGATCCCATCCGTGGTCTCTGAAGCGCGGACAAGCCGCGATTGGTCGATCCCATCGGCTATCAGCGCCGCCTCGACCGCATGGATGCGCGGCTCTGCAAAGCGTGGATCGTAGCCGGGCGCCACCTTGGTGCTGGGCCCCGTCAGCTGGATCGTCTCGTCCCCGTGTATCCTAGCGGCGGTCGCCGCATCGCCCACGATCTTCTGCCCATCGGCTGTGAGAGTGGTGCTGTGATCCGGGAAAAACACGACGAATACCGCGGGCGGCCGGGACAGGAAGCTGAATGTCCCGCAACCGGTGAGCCCCAACGCCAACGCCAGAACCAGAAATTTGCGCATGAAATTCTCCCTCCGAATAGAGAACGCACCAGATTACTTCCCGTTCAGAACATCCATCAACGTCGTGCCCAGTGCGGCGGGGTTGGGCGTCACGCGGATGCCGGCGGATTTCATCGCGTCGATCTTGGATTCCGCGCCGCCCTTGCCGCCGGAGATGATCGCGCCAGCATGGCCCATGCGGCGGCCGGGCGGGGCGGTGAGGCCGGCGATGAAGCCGACCATCGGCTTTTTCACCCTGGAATGCTTGATGAAGTCGGCGGCTTCTTCCTCGGCCGCGCCGCCGATCTCGCCGATCATCACGATGGATCTGGTTTCGGGATCGGCCAGGAACATCTCCAGCACGTCGATATGCTCGGTGCCCTTCACCGGATCGCCGCCGATGCCGACGCAGGTGGTCTGGCCGAGGCCCGCCACCGTCGTCTGCAGCACCGCTTCATAGGTGAGCGTGCCCGAGCGCGAGACGATGCCGACGCTGCCGCGCTTGTGGATGTGGCCGGGCATGATTCCGATCTTGCATTCGCCCGGCGTGATCACGCCAGGGCAATTGGGTCCGATGAGCCGCGACTTGCTGCCCGACAGCGCGCGCTTCACCTTCACCATGTCGAGCACCGGGATGCCCTCGGTGATGCAAACGATGAGCGCGATCTCCGCGTCGATCGCCTCGAGGATGGCGTCGGCCGCGTAAGGCGGCGGCACGTAGATGACGCTGGCATCCGCATCCGTCGCCGCGCGCGCCTCGCGCACCGTGTCGAATACGGGAAGGCCCAGATGCGTCGAGCCGCCTTTGCCGGGCGAGGTGCCGCCGACCATCTTGGTGCCGTAGGCGATGGCCTGTTCGGAGTGGAACGTGCCCTGGTTTCCGGTGAAGCCCTGGCAAATGACGCGCGTGTTCTTGTCGACGAGGATGGACATGGCACTCCGGCTCAGGAAAAAACGAGATGGGCGACCCTGGTCTCGAGGTTGAGATAGATCATCGCGGCTGCGGTGAGGTCGAAACTGGCATGTGCGACCATCAGCGTCCAGAGCTTCCTGCCATTGGCCAAGTATAGCGCGCCGATGACCAAGCCCACGATTCCCGCATTGATCATGGCATAAACCCCCGCCTCCCAATGCGCCGCCCCGAAGATCGCGGTGCCGAGTGCGAGGGTCAGCAGATTGGCGGGCAGGGAGCAGCCGTAGAGCGCGCCCAGCCGCTCGTAGAGATAGCCCCGGAACACGACCTCCTCGGCGACGCCCGCGCCGAACACGGCATAGATGGCGAATTTGAGCGCGGCCGGTCCGTCGCCGGTCAGGTATTGATAGGTGTGGTTGACCGGATCGGCGCCCAGCAACGGCATCACCGCCGCCTTCATCGCGAATTTGAGGCCTATGCCCAGCGCGATGCCGAACACCAGCCCCAGCGTCCAGCTTTTGGGCCGCGCAAGGCCGATCTCGCGCCACGGCGTTTTCGACAACCATGCCCAGAGAAGCACGAGCAATGCCGCGAGTGGAACGAAGACCAGCGTGCCCGCGGCGACGGCGAGGAAACCGAGAATGCCGAGCGGCCCCCAGCCGCGCAGACCGCCCAGACGCGGCGGCTTCACGTTATGCGAGCCGCGGATCCAGCTTCTTGCACGCGTCGATCAGGCCCTTCACGGAATCGGCGGACTTGGCGAGTTGTGCCTTTTCGTCATCCGTCAGTTCGAGTTCGACGATGCGCTCCACGCCCTTTTCGCCGATCACCGCCGGCACGCCGACATAGAGATCCTTGATGCCATAGGCGCCGTTGACATAGGCGGCCACGGGCAGAACGCGCTTCTTGTCGCGCAGATAGGACTGCGCCATCTCGATGGCGGCGGTGGCGGGCGCGTAGAAGGCCGAGCCCGTCTTCAGCAGACCGACGATCTCGGCGCCGCCGTCGCGGGTGCGCTGCACGATCTTGTCCAGCGTTTCCTGCGCAATCCATTTCATCTTCACCAGCTCGGGAAGCGGAATGCCCGAGACGGTGGAGAAGCGCGGCATCGGCACCATCGTGTCGCCGTGGCCGCCGAGCACGAACGCGCTCACGTCTTCGACGCTCACATTCAACTCTTCGGCGAGGAAGTGGCGGAAGCGCGCGCTGTCGAGCACGCCGGCCATGCCGACGATCTTGTGATGCGGCAGGCCGGAGAACTGGCGCAGCGCCCACACCATCGCGTCGAGCGGATTGGTGATGCAGATTACGAACGCATCGGGTGCGTGGTTCTTGATGCCTTCGCCGACGGCGGACATGACTTTGAGATTGATGCCGATGAGGTCGTCGCGGCTCATGCCCGGCTTGCGCGGCACGCCGGCGGTGACGATCACCACCTCAGCGCCGGCGATGTCGGTGTAGGAGTTCGTGCCCTTGAGCTTGACGTCGTAGCCTTCGATGGGACCGCCCTGGGCGATGTCGAGCGCTTTGCCCTGCGGCAGGCCCTCGGCGATGTCGAACAGCACGATGTCGCCCAATTCCTTGAGGGCGATGAGATGGGCGAGCGTGCCGCCGATCTGTCCGCCGCCGATCAGCGCGATTTTCCTGCGGGCCATGTGCGATGCCTTTCAAAAAAGCGCAATCCCGCGAAGTGGGAACCGGTTCGCGTCAGGTTGCGCGCCAAACTGTAACAAGCAGCCGGGTGAGTAGCGCCTGGACTTTGCGGGCGCAAGACGAGGCAGAAAGTCGCGGCTTTGGACGCGGTTTCTTCCAGGTGCCGGTCTACTGCACCACGATCTGGCCCTTCATGCCGAACGTGGTGTGCAGGAAATGGGTGCAGGTGAGATCGTAGCTGCCGGCTTTCGCCGGCGTGACGGTGACGTCCACGCTGGTGCCCTTGGGCACTTCGACCTCGCCGTCCTTGTCGACTTTGCTCGCGTCGGCGGGCGCGATGGTGGACGACGCGAAGAACTCCTTCGCCGTGAAATTGTGGCCGCTGGTGCCGTCGTTCGTCAGGTGCAGGCGATAGGCGGTGTTGGCCTTCAGGTTGAGCGTGTCGGGCGTGAAAGCGAAATTGGTCAACGATACGGTGACTTGCTGCGGCGCGATTTGCGCGAAAGACGGCGAAGCGGCCAACAGTGCGGCAGTGGCGGCAAGCACAAAGCGAAACGGCGTCATGACGATGCTCCCTGTTTTCAATCTTGAAAGCCCAACTTCGCGCAACGTGCCCGCGATGCTCACGCACCGTCAACGTGAATACGTGCGCGCCGTCGACATTGTGATATTTCACGCACCCAGGCTGGTGGATTGAAAAGCGTCGCACAAAAAAGGCGATAAAAAACCGGACAGGCTTTCGCCCATCCGGTCTTTTCCAGCTTCACTTGAAAGCGCGGGATCAGACCGCTTCTTTCAATTCCTTGGCGGCGCGGAAGGCGACCTTCTTGCTCGCCTTGATCTTGATCGCTTCGCCCGTCGCCGGGTTGCGGCCCATGCGGGCGGCGCGCTTGCGCACCATCAGGATGCCGAGACCATTCAGGCGGACGCGGGCGCCCTTCTTGAGGTGCTTGGTGATCGCGCCGATCGTGTCTTCCAGGATGGCATGGGCCGCCTTGTTCGACAGTTCATGCTTCTGGGCGAGCTGCACGCCGAGCTGGCGGGTGCTGATCGTTTCGAGCTTCACCTTGGGTGCTGCGGAAGCGGTCTTAGTCTTGGATGCGGCTGCCTTCGGCGCCGCTGCGGCCATTGCCATTGTTTTCTCCTTATGGCGAATCAAAAGATGCCTGATTCTACGGCATTTCCCGCAACCCATGCGAGGGGCACATGCTGGAAAGCCCGATTATTTGGGCACTTTGTGATTTCCCCACAGGGGAGGCGGAGGGTAGACTCGGCGTGATCGTCGTTCCGGCAAGACGAGATGGCTTCCACGCGGCCGGAAATTTGGTATTTTGGGACCATGAACAAGCCGATCCTTTTGTCTAACCATGCACGGGAGCTTGCGGAAAAGCGGGCCCAGGCGGAGGGCTTCGAGTCCGTCGGCGCTTATGTGGACGCCCTTATCGAGAATGATGGCGACGACGAGATGCTATCGGATTGGGCGCGCCAACGCATCGAAGAGGGTTTGGCGTCCCCGAACGCTGGCGAGATGACCCGTGAGAAGCTTGAGCGTCTCATGGCGGAGGGGATGGCCAAGGCTCGCAAGGCATGACCTTTCGTCTGACGACGACGAAACGGGCAGATGACGATATCCGGGCCATCGCGCGCTACATCTTTGCTGATAATGCAATTGCCGCCGGCCGGTTCACCGGCGAGATTTGGCAGGCGTTTCGCCTGATTGCGGAACAGCCGGATATCGGGCGTGCAGTGACAGGTTTCGAAGCGTTGCGCGCGATCCGCGTTTCAGCGCGGTTTCGCAGATATCACGTCATATACCGCCGCCTCGACCACGAGACCGTCGAGGTCGTGCGGATATGGCATAGCGCACGCGATATTGCACGCCTGTTCGAATGACGAATTGAAGTCTTACGAAGCCTTCGCGGCTTCGGCGATTTCGCTGGCGCGATCGACGCGTTCGCCGATACGGGCGGACTTGCCGCGGCGGCCGCGCAGATAATAGAGCTTCGCGCGGCGGACCTTGCCCTTGCGCACCACGGCCACCGAATCCACCAGCGGCGAGTAGACCGGGAACACGCGCTCCACGCCCTCGCCGTAGGAGATCTTGCGCACGGTGAAGCTTTCGTTGAGCCCTTCACCCTGGCGGGCGATGCACACGCCCTCGAAGGCCTGCAGGCGCTCGCGCGTCTTCATCTGCTTGGCCTTTTCGTCAAAGGTCTGCTCGACCACCTTGACGTTGACCTTCAGCGTGTCGCCGGGGCGGAACGCGGGATGCGCCTTCTTGCGAAGGGTCGCCATCTGTTCGGCTTCGAGCGTTTGCAGCAGGTTCATCGGTAGTCTCCAGAGGCGATAGGCAGGTGGCAGGCGTGTTGGAAGGCGCGCCGTATAGCCTATGGCTTCTTCTTTTCAAAGAGGGCCCAGAGGTCGGGGCGCCGCACCCGTGTCAGGGTCTCGGCCTCGGCCCGGCGCCATTTGGCGATCTGGGCATGGTTGCCACCGGTCAGGACGGCGGGAATCTCCAGGTTTTCGAAGCTTTGGGGCCGCGTATATTGCGGATATTCCAGCAATCCGTCCGCGAAACTCTCCTCGGTGGGAGAGGCGGCATCGCCCAAAGTCCCCGGGATCAGCCGGACCACGGCCTCGATCACCGCCATGGCCGCGATTTCCCCGCCCGCCAGTACGAAATCACCCAGGGAGATTTCTTCCAGCCCCCGCGCCGCGATGGCCCGCTGGTCCAGCCCCTCGAACCGGCCACAGAGCAGGATGGCGCCTGGCCCGTCCTTCAGCGCTTGGACGCGGCTCTGGGAGAGGGGGGCACCGCGCGGGCTGAGATAGAGGCTCGGTGAATCCGGATTGGCCGCGCGCGCCGCGTCGATGGCAGCGGAGGCCACATCGGCCCGCATCACCATGCCCGGCCCGCCGCCCGCCGGCGTGTCGTCCACGGTGCGGTGCTTGCCGAGGCCGTGGTCGCGGATATCGCGCACGTCGAGCGACCACAACTCTTTCGCCATCGCCTTGCCGATCAGCGACACGCCCAGCGGCCCGGGAAACATCTCGGGGAACAGCGTCAGCACGCTGGCGCGCCAGGTCATTCGACGTTGCCCAGCGTTTCGGCTTCGACTTCCTCGGGCGCGGCGATGACGATGCGGCCGGCTTCGGTGTCGATTAGCGTCGCGACTTCGCGGGTGAAGGGCAGGAAGACTTCGTCGCCGTCGGCGCGCACGATCTCGATCACGTCGCCGGCGCCGAAATTGTGGATCGCGCGCACCGTTCCGATGGCGCGGCCCTCGGTATCCTCGGCTGCAAGGCCGACAAGATCGGCGTGGTAGAATTCGTCGGCTTCCGCCGCGGGCAACGCATCGCGCGACACGAACAGCTCGACGCCCTTCAGCGCCTCGGCGAAGTTACGGTCGGTGACTTCGCGGAACGACGCAACCGCCACGTCCTTGGCGGCGCGAACGGACGCGACATGAAACGTGCGTCCGTCCTTGTCATGCAAGGCGCCATACGCGCCCAGCCGTTCGGGCGATTGGGTGAAGGTTTTCACCTTCACCTCGCCCTTAAGGCCCTGCGCGCCGATCACGACGCCCAGAAGAACGTCGCGCGCCATGCGCAGTTAAGCCGCGGTCTCGCCGGCGGCGGATTTGGCCGCGTTGGCAGCGGCGCGTTCCTGGGCCTTCTTTTTCGGCTTGGCCTTCTCGGGATTGTTCTTCTTCAGCGGCTTGAGGATGCCCGCATCGGCAAGGAAGCGGTGCACGCGGTCGGACGGGATCGCGCCCTTCTTGATCCAGGCAGCGGCCTTCTCGGTGTCGAGCTTCAGGCGATCCGCGTGATCCTTCGGCAGCAGCGGATTGTGGAAGCCGATCTTCTCGATGAAGCGGCCGTCGCGCGGAGAATGCGAATCCGCAATCACGATATTGTAATGCGGGCGCTTCTTGGTGCCGCCGCGCGACATTCTGATCTTCAGGCTCATTGCTCTTTCCTCTGATTAATTCGTGTTACTTGCGTCCCGGGAATACGCCCGGCGGCAATTGCGGCATGCCGCCGCCGAACAGCGAGCCGAGCCCGCCCATCGGCATGCGTCCGCCGCTCTTTCCCATCTTCTTCATCACGTCCGACATCTGCCGGTGCATTTTCAGAAGCTTGTTCACCTCGGACACTTCGACGCCGGCGCCGGCCGCGATGCGCTTGCGTCGCGAGCCGTTGATGAGGTCCGGATCGCCGCGCTCGGCCCTGGTCATCGACTGGATGACGGCTTCCTGCCGCGTGATGATCTTGTCGTCGAGGCCGGCGGCGTTGAGCTGATCCTTGATCTTGCCGACGCCCGGCAGCATCGCGAGCAGTCCCTGCATGCCGCCCAGTTTCTTCATCTGCGCGAGCTGATCGGCCAGGTCGTTCATGTCGAACGTGCCTTTTTTCAGCTTGGCCGCGATCTTCTCGGCCTTTTCCTTGTCGAAGTTCTCCGCCGCGCGCTCGACCAGGCCGACCACGTCGCCCATGTCGAGGATGCGGTTCGCGACGCGGTCCGGATGGAAGGCTTCGAGCGCGTCGAGCTTCTCGCCGACGCCTAGGAACTTGATCGGCGCGCCGGTGACCGCGCGCATCGACAGGGCCGCGCCGCCCCGCGCATCGCCGTCGGCGCGCGTCAGGATGATGCCGGAGAGCTTGACGCGTTCGTTGAACGACTTGGCGATGTTCACCGCGTCCTGGCCGGTGAGGCTGTCGGCTACCAGCAGCGTCTCGTGCGGGCGCACCAGATCGCGCACGGACGCGACCTCGATCATCAGATGTTCATCGACATGTTGGCGGCCGGCAGTGTCGAGGATGAGAACGTCGTAGCCGCCGACCTTGGCCGCGGCCATTGCGCGCTTGGCGATGTCATAAGGCGTCTGGTTCGCCATGATCGGCAAGGTCGGCACGCCCGCCTGCTCGCCCAGAATCTTCAATTGCTCCATCGCCGCCGGGCGCGACACGTCGAGCGAGGCCATCAGCACGCGCTTCTTTTCGCGCGTCTGCAGCATCAGGCCGAGCTTGGCGGAGGTGGTGGTCTTGCCCGAACCCTGCAGGCCGACCATCAGGATCGGCGCCGGCGCGGACCCAATGTCCAGCGAGGCGTTTTCCTTGCCGAGCATTTCGACAAGCGCATCGTGCACGATCTTGACGATCTGCTGCCCCGGCGTGACCGAGCGCACGACCTCGGCGCCGATGGCGCGCGGGCGAACCCGGTCGATGAAATCCTTGACGACGGGCAGCGCCACGTCCGCGTCGAGCAGCGCCGAACGGATCTCCGCCAGCCCCTCATCGACATCGGCCTCCGAGAGCGCACCGCGCCCCCTGAGCCTGTCGAACGTCGCGCCGAGGCGCTTCTGCAAACTGTCGAACATTAAAGACCTTTCGTCATGGCCGGGCTTGACCCGGCTACCCAGCCGGCGCGCGTCCGCGCGCCCGATGGATTGGATGGTCGGCTCGGGGACCGACCATGACGGAGTTCGATCCTGCACATTCCGCGATTTACCTTCGACAAAGCAGTGATGCCCCAGGGGGCGCGCCTGCGCTGCCTGGGGTCGATCCCGAGCCGAGCCCGGGACCGGAAAGGCCTGTGGCTTTTCCGGATGGCGGGAATCTAGGCTTGGGGCTTGCTCAAGTCAACCGCGCCCACTGCATTCAGCAGCCGCTCCCGGCATTGGCCCAGCGTTCGACGTCGCGGCCGAGATTGGCGAATTCCGGCCTTTGCTCGCCGAAAATCCGCACATGGGTGACGGAGCCGTTCGTCTCCATGTCGATCGTGCCCCAGGTGTGGGGCGCCAAGTAGCCGGTGCCGACCAGTGCGATGCTGGCAGTGTGTTTGTCCCGGTCGAACGTCGGGTCGATGGACAGGAAGAAGATTTGCGACACCGGCCCGACCTTGCAGGTCGTCAGCATGTCGATCTCGCTTTTGTAGACATCCAGCAGCGGACGCGGGGCATCGAACTCGGCAAGTTTCGGCCCGGTGCTGCGAATATCGCCCGATGTCGCGCAGCCGCAAAGCGCGAGGACGGGAAATATCACCGCGGCGATGCGATTGACGAGCCTGGATGAAAACATGGCCATTCTGCGCCTCCCGGTCGAAGACGCATTATAGCCTAGATCGCGCCGCTCGCCGCTAGGGCGCGAGGCCCAGTTTTTGCTTCAGATAGACGAAACTCAGCGCCCACATCTCGGCCGCCTGCTTGTGGTTCGCGGCCGCGGCGTGTCCGCCGTCGGTGTTCTCGTAGAACAGCACGTCGTGGCCCTGGGCCTCCATCTTCGCCGCCATCTTGCGGGCGTGGACGGGCGTGACCCGGTCGTCGCTGGTCGCGGTGACGAAGAAGACTGGCGGGTATTTCACGCCCGGTTTCACGTTCTGGTATGGCGAATATTTCAGGATCCAGGCGCGCGCCTTGGCATCCGCCGGGTCGCCATATTCGGCGATCCACGAGGCGCCCGCGCCGATATGGGTGTAGCGGATCATGTCGATCAGCGGCACCTGGCAGACCACCGCGCCGAACAGTTCGGGCCGCTCCACCATGTTGGCGCTGACCAGCAGTCCGCCGTTCGAGCCGCCCATGATGCCGAGCTGTTTGGGCGTGGTGATGCCACGCTTGACGAGGTCTTCGGCGACGGCCTGGAAATCGTCATAGGCCTTCTGGCGGTTCTCCTGCAGCGCCGCTTGGTGCCAGGCCGGGCCGAACTCGCCGCCGCCGCGGATGTTGGCGAGCACATAGACGCCGCCGCGGCTCAGCCACAGCATGCCGAAATTGGCTGAGTAGACCGGCGTCTCCGAAACCTCGAATCCGCCATAGCCGTAAAGTACGGTGGGCGCGGGACCTGCGAGGTTCTTCGCGCGCGTCACGAAATAGGGGATCTGGGTGCCGTCTTTCGAGGTCGCGAAGAACTGCTCGCTGATGAGCTTCGAGGCATCGAAGCGCGCAGGCAGCGACTTGATCGCTTCGGGCTTGCCGTCGCCCTTGTCCTCATACAGCGTCGCCGGCGTCAGGAAATTTTCGAAACGGTATTGCGCTTGCGGGCCCCAATCGTTGGTGGAGACGATATGCGTCGATCCGCCCCCGGGCAGGTCGAGCTTTGTGTCGCTCCATCTTCCGTCTTTGCCGGGTTTGAAGACATGGATGCTGCCGGTGACGTTGTTGTAGATCGAGGCATAGACGGCGTCGCGCCCGGCGGACACTTCGTCGATGCTGCTGCGCGCGTCCGGGACATAGAGTCCGGTGAACACCGGCATCGCGCCGGTCCTGGCGAATGATGCGACGGGGAATGCGATCAGCGAACCCTTGCGGAACGCGTCGGTGGCGCCGGGCGGCGTCCAGTCGTCGCGCAAGGTGAAGATCAGGTTGCCCCGCGTTGCGCCTTTCAAATCCGCGCCCAGCGGCAAAGGCAGTTTCACGGTCGAGCCGTCGGGCCGCACGAGATAATATTCGCTCTCGAAAAAGCTGACGCCGCGCTGCACCAGCGCGATCGTGCCGGAGGGCTGGTGGAACACCACGGGGCCTGTCGAAACGTCGCTGAGCTGGCCGGTGAAGATGGTCTGCGCGGCAGACATCGGCGTCCCGCGCTTCCACAGCTTCACCACATTGGGATAGCCGGACGTCGTCATCGAGCCCCGGCCGAAATCGGTGCCGAACAGCACGCTGTCGTCGTCCAGCCAGGTGATCTGCGACTTGGCTTCGGCGAGCGTGAAGCCGTCCTTCACGAAGCTTTTCGACGCGAGATCGAATTCGCGGACCACCACGGCATCGCCGCCACCGCGCGACAGGCTGATCAGGCAGCGCTTTCCGGAGGCGTTGCAGTCCGCGCCCTTCCATACCCAGTCTTCATGATCGCTTGCCGCCAGCGCATCCAGATCGATCAGCGTGTCCCATTGGGGAGCGGGCTTGTCGTAATCGGCGATGGACGTGCGGCGCCAGATGCCTTTGGGATGGCCAGCGTCCTGCCAGAAATTGTAGACGCTGTCGTGATCGAGCCCGCCATAGGGAATGCGGTCGGTCGCATCGAGAACCTTGAGCACGGCGTCGTAGTTCTTCTGATAATCCGGATCGGCTTCGAGCGTGGCGCGGGCGATGGCGTTCTGCGCCTTGACCCACGCCATCGGCTTTTCGCCGTGGATGTCTTCGAGCCACAGATAGGGATCGGCGGTTTCAGCGGCGGTCTTGTGCTTGCTTGCCATGCTGCCAGCTCCCGTTGCGGTCCAGCCGCCAGCGATCGCGCCCGCCAGCATCACGCCCATCACCAACCTGCCGAACTTCATGCGGATTGCTCCGTTGCCGTTTCGAGGGGCGGTCTAATGGTCCGCGCGAAGCCGCCCGTCAACCCAGTGTTGCGGTTCGTGCCTGGATACGTGTCCTCGCGCTAATGTTTTGCCGGTTTGGCCTCTGGCGGCGCAACTTTCGTTTCCAGTCCCAGTTTCCGCGCAAAGTACACGTAGGAAAGCGCCCACATCTCGGCCTCCTCGCCATGCGTCGCGCCCGGTCCGTGTCCACCTTCGGGACTTTCGTAGAACAATACGTTCTGCTTCATCGCCTGCATCTTCGCCGCCATCATGCGCGCGAAGACGGGCGTGACCCGGTCGTCGCTGGTCTCGGTGATGAAGAAGATCGGCGGATATTTCACGCCCGGCTTCAGGTTCTCATACGCCGAATATTTCAGGATCGCGGCGCGCATCACGGGATCGGCCGGATCGCCGTACTCGCCGACCCACGACGCGCCCGCGCCGAAATGGGTGTAGCGCAACATGTCGACGAGCGGGCGCTGCGCGATGACGGCGCTGAACAGGTCGGGCCGCTGCACCATCGTCGCGGTGACGAGCACGCCGCCGTTGGAGGCGCCGACGCTGCCGATCTTCGTGGCGACACCGCGGGCTTTCAGGTCGGACGCGACCGCCTCGAAATCGTCGAAGGCGCGCTGGCGATTGGTCTTGAGCGCGGCCTGATGCCAGGCCGGGCCGAACTCGCCGCCGCCGCGGATGTTGGCGACCGCGATAGCGCCGCCTTTCGCGACCCACACGCCGCCGGCGTCGAGCGGGCGGTGGCCGTCGTTCCAGTACCAGGGCGTCAGTGAAAGCTCGAAGCCGCCATAGGAATAGAGGATCGTCGGCACCGGGCCTTTCGTGTTCTTCGGCCGGATCAGAAAATAAGGAATCTTGGTGCCGTCGGCGGACGTCGCCTCGAACTGCTCGCTGACCATGCCGCTCGCATCGAAGCGCGCGGGTTCGGCGTGAATCGCATCCGGCTCGCCCTGTCCGTCATAGGCATACAGCGTCGGCGGCGTCAGGAAGCTCTCATAGGTGAAATACGCTTCCGGCCCCCAATCGTTGGTGGAGACGATTTGCGTCGAGCCACCGCCGGGCAACTCGATCTTCTCGTCCGACCAAGTGCCGTCTGCCTTCAAGCGGAACGCATGGACCGAGCCGATCACGTTTTCGAACACCGCGGCATAGACCGCGTCGCGGCCCGCCGACACGCTGTCCACCGTGCTGCGCGCGTCCGGCGCATAGAGCAGCGCGTATTTGGCCTTGCCGCTTTTGGCGAATTCCGTCGCGTCGAAGGCGATGAGCGAGCCTTGCGCGAAGGATTGTTCCGGCCACGCGTCGCGCAGCTTGAAGATCAACTGGCCCTGCGTCGCGCCTTGCAGATCGGCGCCCGGCGGCAGGGGCAGTTTTGCCACCGTCCCATCCGCGTGGACCAGGCTATATTCGTTGGCGAAGAAGCTGAGGCCGCGATTGACCAGCGCGATGGCGCCGAAGGGTCCGCGGAATACGATTGGCCGCGCCGCGATGTCCGTCGTCCTGGCTTCGAACACCGTTTTGGCATCGGCGATCTTCTCGCCGCGATGCCAGATCTTCACGATGCGGGCATAACTCGATTGCGTCATCGAGCCGGGCCCGAAATCGGTGGCGAAGAGGACGGTGTCTTTGTCGATATAGGTCGCATCGGATTTGGCGACGCCGAGCGAGAAGCCGCCTTCGACGAACTTGCCTGCCTTGGGATCGAACTCGCGCACCGCCGAGGCATCGCCGCCGCCGGGCGAAAGCCGCAGCAGGCAGCGCTCGAAGCCCGGCGCGCAGTCGGCGCCCTGCCACACCCAGGGCTTGTGCTCATCGGCGTCAAGCTTGTCGATGTCGAGCAACACCTGCCAGCTGGGATCGGGATTGCGGTAATCCGCCACGGTGGTCTTGCGCCAGAGGCCGCGCGGATGGCTCGCATCCTGCCAGAAGTTGAACACATCGCCATGGTCAAGATGGCCCTCGGCGATGCGGTTGTTGGCGTCGAGCACTTTGAGGATCGTGTCGTAGTCGCGCTGGTATTCCGGATCGGTCCTGAGGACGGCGAAGGTCTTCTCGTTCTGCGCTTTCGCCCAGGCCAGCGGTTTGGCGCCGTGGATGTCGGAGAGCCAGAGGAAGGGATCGGGGGAATCCGGCGTCAGATCCGCCGCCCAGGCCGCGCAGCCCAACGTGGCCACAACCGCCGCACCCAACACCAATTTGCCGAACCGCATGTGACCGTCCCGCTTGCCTGCCCTGCGGTTTTGGAAACCGGCGGTCTCCGAGTCAACCCACTGGCCCCCACTGGCCCCGTTGGGCCCGAGCGCCTATATACCGCCAGCATGACCGCATTCCGCAAAATGCACGGCCTGGGCAACGATTTCGCCATCTTCGACGCGCGCGATCAAGGGCTTGCGCTGGGCGCCGATGCGGCGCGCGCCATCGCGGATCGCCGACGCGGCGTCGGATGCGATCAGGTCATCGTGATCGAGAAAGCCGCGAACGGCGCCGACGCCTTCATGCGCGTCTACAATGCCGACGGCAGCCGGGTCGAAGCCTGCGGCAATGCCGCGCGCTGCGTGGCGCAAGTGCTGATGGACGAGAAACACACCGCCGCCATCCGTCTCGATACCGAAGGTGGGCCCCTCGCCTGCAAGTTCTCCGGCGATCTGGTGACGGTGGATATCGGTGCGCCGCGTTTGGATTGGCGCGAGATTCCGCTGGCGCGCGAGACGGACACGCGATCCTTCGCGCTCGACGTTGCCGGGTTCAATGATGCCGCGTTGAAGACCGTCGGCGCGGTCAATGTCGGCAATCCCCATTGCGTCTTGTTCGTGCCCGATGCCGAACAAGTGCCTGTTGCGGCGTTGGGCGCGGCCATTGAAAAGCATCCGCTGTTTCCCAAGCGCACGAATGTCGAGTTCGTCAGCATTCTCGCGCCTGATCGCCTTCGCATGCGCGTGTGGGAGCGCGGCGTCGGCATCACACAGGCTTGCGGCACGGGCGCCTGCGCCACCATCGCCGCCGCACAACGTCGCGGACTCTGCGGCGACAAAGTCGAGATCGTGCTCGACGGCGGAACGCTGCTGATGGAATGGGCGGGCGAGGGCACGCCCATCCTGATGACCGGGCCGTCGGCGCTGTCCTATCGCGGCGAAATCGACCTGGGGGCATTGTGAACCAGATCGTGACGTTCGGCTGCAGGCTCAACGCCTATGAAAGCGAGGCTATTCGCGCGCGCGCCGGCGAGGCGGGGCTCGAAGGCGCGATCATCTTCAACACCTGCGCGGTGACGCACGAAGCGGTGCGCCAGTCGCGCCAGGCGATCCGCAAGGCACGGCGCGAGAACCCGAAGGCGCGCATCATCGTCACCGGTTGCGCGGCGCAGACCGAACCGGAGACTTATGCGGCCATGCACGAGGTCGATCTGATCCTCGGCAATGCCGACAAGCTGGAAGCGAAGAACTAT
>DATATK010000089.1:0-32123 GCA_036268825.1 Rhizomicrobium sp.
GGAGGGTCGAAATCTGCACTTCGCAGATTTCGGGAAGGGGCTCATTCAGGGGCCGTTGAATGAGCCCCTTCCCGAAAACGCCAACCGGCGTTTTCGACCCTCCCTCAAGGGGAGGGTAATTCTTTCCCTGTTTTTCGCATCAATGTTTGCCGGAAACGCATCCGCCGTCGATGTGCAGACGCCGCCGGTGCCGAGGGGCGAGCAGTTGTGGTTCGTCGAGGATCACACGCTGCCGATGATCGCGATGACCGTCGCGATTCCCGCCGGCTCCGCCTACGACCCGGCCGGCAAGCCGGGCCTCGCCGCCTTCGCCGCCGCGCTGATGGATGAGGGCGCGGGCAGGCTGAACTCGCAGCAGTTCCAGACGGCGCTCAGCAACCGCGCCATCCACCTCAGCATCGGCGCCGAGCGGGACTGGACGATCATCTCGCTCGTCACCCTGTCGGACAATGCGCACGACGCGTTCCAACTGCTCGGCACCGCGCTCGCCCATCCGCGCTTCGATGCGGAGGCGATCAACCGCGTGCGCGCGCAGATCCTCTCCAGCCTCGCGCAGGAACAGGAAGACCCGGATTCCGTCGCCGCGAAAACCTATTACGCCGCCTATTTCCACGATCACCCGTACGGCCATCCGATCTCCGGCACGGCGCAGGCCGTCTCCGCCATCGGCGCCGGCGATCTGAAGAACTTCGCCGCCACCCATTGGGTGCGCGACAACATGCGCATCTCCGTCTCGGGCGATGTCGACAAGAAGACGCTCGCGGGGCTTCTCGCGCTGGCGTTCGGCGGATTGCCGCAGCGCGCGGTGCCGCGCATCGCGCCCGTCGGCCGGGTCGGCACCAGCAATGTCGTGTTCGTGCCGATGGCTGTGCCGCAGCCTGTCGCGATCTTCGGCCTGCCGGGCCCGCTGCGCTCCGATCCCGATTTCATTCCCGCCTATGTCGCCAATCACATCCTGGGCGGCGGTGGATTCTCCTCGCGCCTCACCGGCGAGGTGCGCGTCAAGCGCGGCCTCACCTACGACGTGAGCACCTCGCTCAACACCTACAACCGCGCCGGCATCTTCGTCGGCCAGGTCGCGACGCGGGCCGACGGCGTGCGCCAGACCCTCGATGTCGTGCGCAAGACCATGTCCGATTTCGCCAGCGGCGGCCCGACCGACAAGGAACTGGCCGACGCCAAGACCTATCTCACCGGCTCGTTCCCGCTGGCGTTCAGCTCGAACGTCGGCATCGCCGGCCAGCTCAACGCCTTCCAGCGCGCGGGGCTCCCGGTGGATTACATCGCCAAGCGCAACGGCCTCATCGATGCCGTGACGCTCGACGACGAGAAGCGCGTCTCCAAACGCCTGTTCAACCCGTCGAAGCTCACCGTCGTCGTGGCGGGCACGCTGCCGCCGAAGGGCAAGTAAGAAAGATTTTGCACGCGGAGCCGCGGAGACGCGGAGGAGATGCGCAGGCGATCGATACCGCACTCACCTTCTCACGCCCCCATCCCCAAAACCGTCATGGCCGGCCAAGTGCCAGCCACCCATACAAGCGGTCTGTGGCAGTACTGTCTGGACCGCGTTTATGGATCCGGGACTTGCCCGTGGATGACGGTGTAGGGGGCGGAGCGAGATGGCAATCACCTGCACCCTCCCGCGTCCCCGCGGCTCCGCGTGCCATAACCTTTTTGTACCCGCTTCGTCTCGCAACAAGCTGTTCATCACCGCAAGCTTCGGGCGGTTGTAACGTTCGCGCCCTGCTAAACTGCGGCCATGAAGATTCGCCGCCTCGAGGAAGGAACGATCAACCGCATCGCCGCCGGCGAGGTGGTGGAGCGGCCGGCGAGCGCGGCGAAGGAGCTGATCGAGAACGCGCTCGACGCCGGCGCGCGGCGCATCGAGATCGCGGCGTCGAACGGCGGCGCGGACCTGATCCTCGTCGAGGATGACGGCGAGGGCATGGACGAGGCGGACCTGCGCCTCGCCGTCGAGCGCCACGCCACCTCGAAACTGGCGAGCGGCGATCTCTCGCATATCGTCACGATGGGTTTTCGCGGCGAGGCGCTGCCCTCCATCGGCGCCGTCGCGCGGCTTTGCATCGCCAGCCGCACGGCGACGAGCGCGGCGCATGAGATCCGCGTCGAGGGCGGGCACGTGCAAGGCCCGTCGCCTGCCGCGTTCCGCGCCAGGGGACAATCCGGCACGCGCGCCGAAGTGCGCGAGTTGTTCTACGCGACGCCCGCGCGCCTCAAATTCCTCAAATCCGCGCGCTCCGAAGACCTCGCGCTCACCGACGTGGTCAAGCGCCTCGCCATGGCGCGCCCGGATGTGGCGTTCACCTTGACGCTCGACGGCCGCCGCACGCTCGACCTCGAAGCGGAAGCCGATCTGTTCGAGGGCCGGCTCAAGCGCCTCGCCCGCATCATGGGCCGCGACTTCGGCGACAACGCCGCGCAGGTCGGCGTTGCCCGCGAGGGCGTCAGTCTGTCGGGCTTCGCGGGACTTCCGACCTACAATCGCGCCAACAGCGCGATGCAGTTCCTGTTCGTCAACGGACGGCCGGTGCGCGACAAGCTGCTGATCGGCGCGGTGCGCGGCGCCTATGCCGATTTCCTCGCGCGCGACCGCCATCCGGCGCTAGCGCTGTTCCTGGACTGCGATCCTGCTTTCGTGGACGTGAACGTGCATCCCGCCAAGACCGAAGTGCGCTTCCGCGATGCGGGGCTGGTGCGCGGCCTGATCGTCTCCTCGCTCAAGCACGCGCTCGCCGATGCGGGGCACAGAGCCTCCACCACCGTGGCCGGCGCCGCACTGTTATCGTTCCGGCCACAGGGCACAGGCACGTTCGTTACGCCGTTCCGCCCCAACTCCGGCCTCGCGGACGCCGCGCGGACGTTCTACGCGCCGATGCTCGACGGTGCGGCCGCGCTCTCCGTGCGCATGGAGGATGTGCCGCCACTCGATCCGGCGCAGGCGGAATTGCCGCTGGGCATCGCGCGCGCGCAACTGCACGAGACCTACGTCGTCGCGCAAACCGCCGACGGCATCGTCATCGTCGACCAGCATGCCGCGCATGAGCGGCTGGTCTATGAGCGCATGAAGCGCGCTCTGGCCAATGGCGGCATGGCGCGCCAGCCGCTGCTGATCCCCGAAGTGGTGAGCCTCGATCCGTCCGATGTCGCGCGGCTATCGGACCGCAGCCACGAACTCGCCGAGCTCGGTCTCGTCGTCGAGCCGTTCGGGCCGGACGCGATGCTGGTGCGCGAGACGCCCGCGATGCTGGGCAAGATGGACGCCAAGGCGCTCTTGCGCGACCTCGCCGACGACATCGCCGAGACCGGGTCGGCGCTGTCGCTGAAGGAGCGCTTGGAAGAAGTCGCCGGCACGCTCGCCTGCCACACTTCGGTCCGCGCCGGCCGCCACCTCAACGCCGACGAGATGAACGCACTCCTGCGCGAGATGGAAGCGACACCCCATTCCGGCCAATGCAACCACGGCCGCCCCACCTATGTGGAGCTGAAGCTTTCGGACATCGAGCGATTGTTCGGGCGGCGGTGACGAACGTTACGGCCGGTGGCCCGGAATGTAGCCGGGACGGATGAGGGGCGTGAACTCGCCCGTTACGCCGCCGCGAAGCCCGCCCGGCGAGGCGGACCAGTCGATGGTCGCCTGCCAGCCGGCGGCGACCGCCACGCCGTCCTTTTTCGCCGGCACATAGAGCCACGCCCGAACACAGGAAAGCGCCGTCCGATCCAGTTCCGGATCACCCGAGGACGTCACGATTTCGGCGTCCGTCACGGTCCCCGCTTCGGTGACGGTGAATTTCACCGCGTCGGGGCCGGCGCGTTCGTCGCCGTTGCGCCGGTGCGTGGTATGGACGACGCGGCACGCATGCACGTTGCCGGGCGCGGGCGACGGCGTGCCGGCGTCGTCCTCCGCCAGCGCGGACAGCGGCAGCAGCAGAACGAACGGCAGGATCAGTTTTCTCATCGTCTTCTCCTCGAATGGCGTTCGGCGCCGCGACGAACCGTTATGGCCGGAATCCGCTGCGGGTCAGCGGCATTAACTCGCCGGTCTGGCCGTTATGCCGATGCAGGGAAAATGTCCAGCCGATCGTCGTGTTCCAGCCGACGGCAACCGGCACACCGCCGCGCGTCGCCGGCGTGTAAAGCCAGGCGGACGCACAGGCGATCGCGGCCTTGTCCAGATCGACATCGCCGCTCGACACCACCACGACCGGATCCTTCACCGCGCCGGTCTCGGTGATGGTGTAGTGCACCTTGCTGCTGCTGGCGGTGGGCGCGCCTTCGCGTCTGTTGTTGGGGTAGAACGCGCCGCAGTCGCGCTTCTCGCCTGGCGCGGGCACCGGCTTGACCAGCGCCGCATCGTCGGCCAGCGCGGAGAGCGGCATCAGCAGAAAAAACGGCAGGATCAGTGTCTTCATCTTCGTCCCCTCAAATATCCCGCGCGAAGCGTTTCACGCCCGGCGTGCCCATCGCGGCCTCGAACTCCGGTGCGCGTTTTTCCTCAGCGAAGACGAAGCCGGCTTTGGCGTAGGCGCGTTCGGCCGCATCGTTGCCGATGAGGAAGCTGATCTGCGCGCGCTTGAACCCGGCCGCGCGGCCCGCGTCCAGCCCGCGCGCGATCAGCGCCTGCACCGCGCCCTGGCCACGATAGCGGGGCAGGGTGGCGACGTTCTCCACCGTCCACGCATCGTCCTCACCCGTCACGGTGCTCATGATGAACGATCCGCGCGGCCACAATTTCTGGTGCTCGTCCTTCGAAAGCCCGATGCCGCGCGAGGCTTCCGTCATCGCCGCGCTGGACGCCTGATAGACGCCATCACCGCCGAATACGCACAGCGCGGATGCCACCGCGCCATCCATCTCCGCCACATGGAACAGCGACCAGTGCCACCACGACACGGCATCGGCGAGCACCAGCCTGCGGCAGAAATCGAGACAGAATGCTTCGGGCCGGTCCAGCATGATGTCGAACCAGCCGCGCGCCAGATGCCCGCGCGAGGCGACGAAGATCGTCCACGCCAGGAAGTCCGCATCGTCTCGTGTCGCGGGCCGGATGACGGGTGCTACCATGACGGCCGTTCTTTGTGGCCCGCCACCATCGGGTCATATCTCATTGCACGCGGTTCCACGCGATGCGGGTCAGTTGGGAGGATTTCACCGGTACGTTGTTGCGCCGCGCCGGTCGGAAATGCCAGCCGGACACGCAGGTCACCGCATAGTCGTCATAGACCTTGTCCCCGCTGGATTGCAGCAGGGCCGCGTCGGAGACGCCACCGTCCGTATCGACCGTGAAGCGCACGATGGCAACGGTCGGATTGGTCCCGCCGCCCGGTTCGGCGGGATGTTCGGTGCAGCCGGAATTGCCCGACGAGGCACGAGCCCGGTAATTGCCATCCTTGCCTTCCATCGCAACCGACCATGTTACTGTGACTTTCCAGGGGTAGGCGATGGCGTGACCATGCAGCGTGGCAGGCATGTATCGCCAGCCTCGCGCGCAGGCGGCGGCCGCCTTGTCCAGCACATCCAGCCCGCTTGAATCCGCAACCGCGATGTTCCGCACCGTTCCGTCCGCCGCGATGGTGAAGGAGAGACCGACGGCGCCCTGTTCGTGCAGGCCGATCGTGTCATCATCGCCCGAGTGGGGGCAGAAATGCGGCGGGAACGTTCCGTTCGACGGCGGCACAGCGCCCGGCGCGGCGGTCGCCACGGGACCGATTGCCGGCGACACGGGCTGCACCGGATCGGCCAGGGCCCAACGGATGCTGACCTTCCACGGCACGTCCACCGGCTGCCCGTTTTGCATCGCGGGTGTATATCTCCATCCCGAGGCACACTGGATTGCCGCTGCATCCAACGCGTCGCTGCCGCTGGATTTGCCGATCGTGATGCTTTTGACGGTCCCGTCCACGGCGACATGGAAGTTGAGTCCGGTCACGCCCTCTTCGTGATTGGCGATGGACGATGCCGGATAATAAATGTCCGGCGGGCAGACATGCGGCGCGCCCGCGGGTGTCGGATGCAAGACCGTGGCATGCGCCGGCGGAGCAGCGTCCTGCGCGAAAGCCGCGAGGAACGGCGACAGCGCGATTGTGAATGCAAGGCGATGCATGGCGGCTCCCTGGGTTCGATCCGGACGGTTCGTTACCATGTGATCTCGGCCCGCCAATCGTATTCGACCGGGACGCCGTTCTGCGTCGCAGGGACGTAATGCCATCCCGCGACACAGGATGCGGCATAGGCGTCATACACCCGGTCGCCGCTCGATGCCTGCAGCACGACGTCCTTCACGCTGCCGTCCGGCTCGATCTTGAAGGCCAGGATCACCGGGCCCGGATTCGCCTCGCCGGTCGAGACTTCGCGATGCTCTTCGCAATCGTTTCCGCGTTTGGGATAAGGCATTGTCACGGGCGGCTCCGGCGCCGCGTCCAGCCGCGCCGCTGTCTCCTCCGACAGTGCCCAATTGACGGTGACCTTCCATGGCGCGTCCACCGGCTTGCCGTTCTGCGTCGCGGGCACGTAACGCCAATATGACGCGCAGAGGACTGTCGCCAGATCGAGTGCGGCGCTGCCGCTGGATTTGTTGATCCTGATATCTTCGACCTTTCCCTCCGCGGTGACGCGGAAGGCGATCATGGTCGTGCCTTCCTCATGCGCCTTCCAGGCAGAGGCGGGGTAAAATATCTCCGGCGGGCAATCGTGCGGCGGCCCGAGCGGCGAAGGCCTCACGCCGGTGGCGAATACCGCGTTCGGCGCCGTGTCCTGCGCGAACGCGGCTGCCGGCAACAGTAGCGCGATGGCGAATGCGAGGCGGTACATGACGTGTGATCCCCAATAAAGCACTCGCACTATACTTGAGAATCCGCGACAGAAAATTAGCCTATACTAGGCTTATTGACTTTCTCTTCTATGTTCTTTATATGTTCCGTCATGGACACTGGAGCCCGTTGCCCGGACCTCAAAGCTGATCGGATTCACGCGGCGTCGCGAACGCCCGGTGCTGTGCGCTCCATGCCCGGGAAGGGCGTGAATCGCGAAAACGCGAAAACAATCATCAAGCCCTTGTGTCCTGGCGCCGTGTGGCAACCACGGGTGGGGGCACCGAAGGGAAACCGCAATGCGCTCAAGACCGGGCGGCACACCAGGGCGCGGCGGCAAGAGCGGGCGGAGCTTTCTATGTTCCTTCGGCAGGCGCGCCTCGCGCTCGCGGAAGCGAAGCTGTATCTGGCGATGCGCGCTCAGGAAGCGGCGCTGAGGAAGCTGACCCGGGTCTCGCCGTACAGGCGTGAGTCGAGCGTGGTGAAGCCGTCCGCTGCCGGCCCCTCTTCCTCCGCCGCGGCCTCGGTGACAACGATGGCGCCGGGCGCCAGCCATCCCCCGTCACGCAGCGACGCCAGCGCGGGCGCGATCAGGCCCTTGCGATATGGCGGATCGAGGAAGGCGAGCGCGAACGGCCCGCCCGATCCGGCGGCCAGCGGGCCGAGCGAGGTGGCGTCGCGCCGCCAGATCTTGCTGGCGCCGGTCAGGCCGAATTCCTCGACATTGCGGCGGATCAGGGCGCGGCTTTCGGCGGCGTCGTCGACGAACAGGCAGAACGCGGCGCCGCGGCTGATCGCCTCCAGCCCGAGCGCGCCGGTGCCGGCGAACAGGTCGATGACGGCCGCGCCTTCGAGGTCGAGGGCGGCGGCGCCATGCGCGAGGATGTTGAAGATCGCCTGGCGCGCTTTGTCCGATGTCGGGCGCACCCGCGCGTCGTCCGGCGCGTGCAAGGTCCGTCCTCCGAGAGCGCCGCCGGCTATTCGCATGGCCGCGATCCTAGCGGGCCGGTCACTCCAGCGCGAGCGACAGGGCGCCGCTGGCCTCGCTCTCTCTGGCCTCGCCCGGGCCGGTCCTTTATAGCGGCGGCCATGCGGCCGTTGGTTCTCGCAGTGCTGAGCTTGCTGATCGCGGCCCCCGCCGCGGCGCAGATCGATTCCGCCCCCAAGGTCCAGGTGCGGCTGGTGGCCGAGACCGGCGAAGTCGCGCCGGGCGGCACGATAAGCGTGGCGCTGGAAGAGGTCATCAAGCCCACCTGGCACACCTACTGGATCAATCCGGGCGAGGCGGGCCTGCCGACGAAGATCGACTGGACTCTTCCTGCCGGCTGGAAAGCGGGGCCGATCCAGTGGCCCTATCCGCAACTCCTGCCCGTGCCGCCGCTGATGAACTTCGGCTACGAGGGCACGGTCTGGCTGCTGAGTACGCTGACCGTTCCCGCCGGCGCCAAGCCTGGAACGATCGTGACGCTCAAGGCCCATGCGTGGTGGCTCGTCTGCCAGCAGGTCTGCGTGCCGGAGGACCAGGAATTGACGCTGCCGGTCTCCGTGACCGCCGCGCCGCAAGCCCCTTACGCCACGGTGGAAGACGATTTCGCCGCCTGGCGCGCGAAGATCCCGGCGCGCTCGCCGTGGCCCGCGCGTTACGCGGCGAAGGACGGCAACGGCGACCTCGAACTCGTCAGCGATCATCTCGCCGCCGCGAGCCCGGTGTCGATGATATTCTTCCCCTACAATCAGGACGACATCGCGGACGCCGCGCCGCAACGCTCCGGCCACACCAAGGACGGTTACGCGGTGCGGCTGAAGGCGGGGCCGAAGCTGGCAAGCGAACGCGCGCTGAGCGGCGTGGTGGTGATCACCTCGCAGGACAATTCGGTCGAGGCGCTCGAAGTCAGCGCGCGGAAGGGCGCTGTACCGCCGCTGCAATTCTCCGACGCGGGCGAAGGCACGCTGTGGACCGCGCTGCTCTTCGCGCTGTTCGGCGGATTGATCCTGAACCTGATGCCCTGCGTGCTGCCCATTCTCGCCATGAAGGCGCTCGCCATCGCCAACAAGGCGCATGCAGAACGCGGCGAGGCTTCGCGCGAAGGTTTCGCTTACGGCGCCGGCGCGGTGTTGAGTTTCGTGGCGCTGGGCCTTGCGGTCGTGGCGTTGCGCGCGGGCGGCGCGGAAGTCGGCTGGGGGTTCCAGTTGCAGGACCCCGCCGCCGTCGCGGGCTTCGCGCTGCTGGTCTTCGCGGTCGGGCTCAACCTCTCCGGCGTGTTCGAATTCTCCGGCGGCATCCTGGCGGGCGACGGCCTCGCGCGACGCGGCGGCACGGTGGGCGCGTTCTTCACCGGCGTGCTCGCCGTCGCCGTCGCCGCACCGTGCACCGCGCCGTTCATGGCCGCCGCGCTCGGCTACGCGCTGACGCAATCGGCAGCGCTGGCGCTGCTCGTGTTCCTCGCGCTCGGCATCGGCTTCGCGTTGCCCTTCGTGCTGCTCGGAATGTTCCCGCGCCTGTTGCGTTTCCTGCCCAGGCCCGGCGCGTGGATGTTGCGCTTCAAGCAACTCCTCGCGTTCCCGATGTATGGCGCGGCGGCGTGGCTGGTCTGGGTGCTGGTGCAGGAAGCCGGCTCCAACGCATTGGTCATCGCGTCCGCCGCGATGATCGCGCTCGCCTTCGCCGCCTGGGCGTGGAACGCAAGCCACGAAGCGCGCGGCGCCTGGCGCATCGCGGGGGTGGCGTTTGCGGCGCTGGGATTGATCGCGGTTGTTGCCGCGCTGGTCGCGATCGAGAAATCCGCCGCGCCGCCCGCGGCAACCACCACCGTCACCACCGCCGGCATCCCGAGCGAACCTTATTCCGCCGCCAGGCTCGCTCAATTGCGCGCGGCGAAGCAGCCCGTCTTCGTCGACGCAACCGCCGCGTGGTGCATCACCTGCCTGGTCAACGAGAAGGTCGCGCTGTCCGGCGCCGCCGTGCACGACGCCTTCGTCAAGGGGCACATCGCCTATCTCGTCGCCGACTGGACCAACCGCAACGCCGAGATTACTGCGCTGCTCGAACAACACGGCCGCTCCGGCGTCCCGCTCTACCTCTACTACGCCCCCGGCGCCGCCGACGCCGTCGTCCTGCCGCAGGTGCTCACGGAAGGCGGCGTGCTGAAGGTATTGGGCCCTGTGCTATAATCGATTCATGAACACCGCCGCGCCCGCCCGCATCCGCAAGGACCCCGTTCTCGCCGACGTGAAAAAGCGGCTTCAGGCGCTTTACGGCGCGCGCCTGAAACGCATCGTCCTTTTCGGTTCTCGCGCGCGCGGCGATCACAAGCAGGACTCGGATTATGACGTCGCGGTCTATCTGACCGGGTACGACTACACCATGCCGGAAGTCTTGCGGCTCGCGGACGCGAGTTGGGACGTCCAGGTTGAACTGGGCGCGATTGTTTCTCTCAAACCTTTCCCGGACGGCAGCGACGAACGCGACACTTTGCTTTCGCGCGAAATCCACCGGGACGGTATTTTGCTATGACGCAATTGCCGCGCGTGTTGAGTTTGATGAAAAAGTCTCGGCGCGATCTCGCGACGGCGGAGCGCGTTCTCGACATTTCGCCAGAGCAGGCCGCGCGCATGGGGTATATGGCAGCATTCCACGCGGCACACGCAGCGCTTCTTGCCGTGACAGGCAAGGAACCCAAGACACACCGTGGAACACGGGTGGCGTTCGGCGAATTGGTCTTGAAGGAAGAAAGGCTCGGACCGGAACTGGGCCGCTTCATCGCGTCGGCCTACGAGAGCAAGGACATCGCGGATTATCAAACCGAGTACGATGTCGATCGCGCCAGCGCTGCCACGGTCATCGCTGGTGCGCGCGAGGTGCTGGAGAGAGTATCCGCGTTCCTCGAAGCGTCCTAACCCGCGGCGTGACTCCCGCCCACATAGGTGTGGGTGCCGCGGGTGTGGACCGAGTCCGATTTCAGCACGTCGCCCGGGCGGTGATCGGGGCCCGTTTCCAGCCGGCGGTAGAGCGCGGCGAAGTCCTTGTAGGTTTCCTGGAACAGTTCCTCGAACGAGGAGATGACGAAATAGCTCTCCTGGAAATCGTCGATGCGGTAGCCGGTGCGCATCACGCGTTCGAGGTCGAAATGGATGCGGTTGGGCGAGGGGCTTTCGACCGCGTAGATCGACTCCGCCCGGCTCGACACGATGCCCGAGCCATAGATGCGCAGGCCCTCCGGCTTGGCGATCAGGCCGAACTCCACCGTGTACCAATAGAGCCGCGCGAGGTTCTTGAGCTGGCCGAATTGCGTCAGCGCGCGCTGGCCGCCTTTGCCGTAGGCCTCCATGTAATCGGCGAAGACCGGATGGGCGAGCATCGGGACATGGCCGAAGAAATCGTGGAACACGTCCGGCTCCTCGATGTAGTCGAGCTGGTCCGGGCGGCGGATGAACTGGCCGACGGGGAAGCGGCGGTTGGCGAGGTGGTCGAAGAACACTTCGTCGGGCACCAGCGACGGCACCGCGACCACGCGCCAGCGCGTCAATTTCTCCAGCGCGTCCGACGCGCGCTCGAATTGCGGGATCTGGTCCGGCACGAGCGAGAGCTTCTTCAAGCCATCGAGGAATTCGTCGCAGGCGCGGCCAGGCAGCACCTTGGATTGCCGCTCGAACAGCGTGCGCCACACGCCGTGCTCGGCGGCGCCGTAGCGCTCCCAATGCTGGTCGATGGTGAAATCGCCTCGGATTTCGGGGTGTTCTGCTCTCAGCGCGTCGAGCGTCGGCATGGTCCTGCGGGGCGGTGTGAATTCGCCACGAGTATAGGCCGCGGGCCCGCGCGCGGCTATCCGGCAGAATTGTTGCGGGCGAGGGCGTCTCGCCGCACCGAGTGTTTCAGCCGGCCGCCGCAATTCACAACCCCATTGCGGGGTCCGTTCTATATGGTCCGCGCCGCCTGCCTCTGGGAGTGAAGCGTATGAGCGTGTTCGATGCCCCCGATTTCGACCATCACCAGACCGTCGCCTTCTTCGACGACAAGGCTTCCGGCCTCAAGGCGATCATCGCCATCCATTCCACGGCGCTGGGGCCGGCCTGCGGCGGCACGCGCATGTATCCATACGCGAGCGGCGACGCGGCGCTGACCGACGTGCTGCGCCTGTCGCGCGGCATGAGCTACAAGAACGCCATCGCGAACCTGCCGCTGGGCGGCGGCAAGGCCGTCATCCTCGGCGATCCGGCGAGAGACAAGAGCGACGCGCGCTTCCTCGCCTTCGGCGAAGCGATCAACACGCTGGGCGGGCGCTACCTCACCGCGATGGATGTCGGCGTCACGCCGAAGGACATGCCGGTCATCTCGCGCGCCACCCCGTATGCCTGGGGCTATGACAAGCCCGGTCATGTCAGCGGCGATTCCGGGCCGTCGACCTATCTGGGCGTCTTCGTCGGCCTCAAGGCCGCCGTGAAACATCGGCTCGGCGTGGACAGCACCAAGGGGCTGACCGTCGCGATCCAGGGTCTCGGCAAGGTCGGCATGGGCCTGGCTCAGCAGCTTCATGCTGAGGGCGCCAGGCTGATCGTGGCCGACGTGAACGAAGACGCGGTGCGCAAGGCCGTCGAAGCGTTCGGTGCGCGCCAGGCATCCCCCGACACGATCGTGACCACGGAATGCGACGTGCTCTCGCCCAACGCACTGGGCGCGATCCTGAACGACGCGACGATCCCCGCGCTGCACGCGCGCGTCGTGGCGGGCGGCGCCAACAACCAGCTTCTGCGCAATGAGCACGGCGAGGCGCTGAAGGCGCGCGGCATTCTCTATGCGCCGGATTACGTGATCAACGGTGGCGGCATCATCCGCGTCGCGGGCCAGATCCACAATTGGAGCGAGGCGGAGATCGAAAGCCGCGTCCGCGCCATTGGCGGCACGCTCACCGAAATCTTCCGCCGCGCCGAAGCCGAGAACCAGACCACCAACGCCGTCGCCGACCGCATCGCCGAAGAGCGCATGGCGGCGGGGAAGACGGTTGCGGCGAAGGCCGCGGAGTAGCTACCGCGCCGCGCCCATGAAGTGCGGCCACAATCCGATCAGGCCGATCAGGATCAGGTAGATCGCGACGAGATAGTTGAGCAGTCTCGGCACGAACAATATGAGCAGGCCGAAGATCAGCGCGATAATCGGCTGGATGACGACGAAGTCCACTCCCATGATCGGGTGCATGGCGGTTCTCCCTATTTCTTGCGTGTCCTGGATTTGGTCTTCTTGACCGGGGCTTTGCGCTTGGGCGTTTTGCGGTTCTTGGGGGCCCCGATGCTGCCGGCGTTGAAGGCCGGAGGATCGCTGGCGGGGAAGGATTCGCGTCCCTCCTCGTCGAGGGCGGCTTCCCGTTTGGCTTTTCTGGTACCCATCGATGCTCCCGCGCGCGTGATTCAGCAGCGCTCAGGATAGTGAAACACCCGGCGGGCCGAAAGCGATGCACGCAAGGCGCAAATGGGCCGCTACGGCGGCGGGTGGCCCGCGATCAGGTGGAAGATCAGCATGACCAGCAGGTAGAGCGCGGCGAAACAGACGCCGGCGATCACCAGCATGCCCAAGACGTCGGACACCTTGAGGTTCGCCACCGGCTTGTCGTTGTAGGAGTCGCCCATACCCAAAACACGTTTCCTTGCGCCGCCGTCCGATATGGCTGGTGCCGGAGGAGAGAATCGAACTCTCGACCTACCCCTTACCAAGGGGTTGCGCTACCACTACGCTACTCCGGCCGCCATGTCCGGGCGTTGCCCGGGCGCGTGGCTATAGCCCAAGGGTCGGGCGAGGGAAAGAGCGGATGAAATCCAAATCCGAGGCCAGGGCGGAGCGTCTTGCCGCGGCGTTGCGGGAGAACCTGAAGCGCCGCAAAGCCGCGGCCCGGGCCGGAAAGCCCGCCGCCCCGGTCCCGCCCGAAAGCCGCCCCGCCGCCGCCCCGAAGCCAGCTTAAGGAACTCGCATCGCGCGGCTGTTCGGAAGGCTTTGCCCGCGCTAGAGAGGGACCATGGATCGCATTCGCATCAAGGGCGGCTCGCGCCTCGCGGGGGAAATCGCCATCAGCGGCGCCAAGAACGCGGCCCTGCCGCTGATCGCGGCCGGCCTGCTGACGTCCGAGACGCTGACCCTGACCAACGTGCCCGAACTGGCCGACATCCGGTCCATGACGGAATTGCTGCGCAACCTCGGCGTCGATGCCGGGTTCGCCAAGGGTAGCAGGCTGGGCGAGGGCGGCCGGCTGACCCTGAACGCCGCCGGTGTCGTCAACACGACCGCGGACTACGACATCGTCCGCAAGATGCGCGCGAGCTTCCTGGTGCTGGGCCCGCTGGTCGCCCGGATCGGCCATGCCAAGGTGTCGCTTCCCGGCGGCTGCGCCATCGGCGCCCGGCCGGTGGACCTGCACCTGAAGGCGCTCGAAGCCCTGGGTGCGAAGGTCGAGCTGGAAGAGGGTTACGTCATCGCCAGCGCCCCACCGGACGGGCTCAAGGGCGCCGAGATCGAATTCCCCATGGTCTCCGTCGGCGCCACCGAGAACGCGATGATGGCCGCCGCGCTGGCCGACGGCGAAACCATCATCTGGAACGCCGCGCGCGAGCCGGAGATCGACGATCTGGGCCATTGCCTGATCGCGATGGGCGCGAAGGTGACGGGCCTCGGCACGTCGCGGATCGTGATCGAAGGCGTGGCGCGGCTGCACGGCGCCGAACATTCCGTGCTGCCCGACCGGATCGAGACCGGCACCTACGCCATGGCCGTCGCCATCGCGGGCGGCGAAGTGGAACTGGTCAACACGCGCGCCGAACTGATCGGCGCGGTGATCCCGCTGCTGCAATCCATCGGCACCGAAGTGACGGTCACCAATCGCGGCCTGTCGGTGCATCGCAACGGCACGCGCCCGACGGCGGTGGACGTCGCCACCGCGCCGTTCCCCGGCTTCCCGACGGACTTGCAGGCGCAGTTCATGGCGGTGATGGCGACGGCGGATGGCACCTCGCATATCAAGGAAACGATCTTCGAGAACCGCTTCATGCATGTGCCCGAATTGTTGCGCATGGGCGCGGACATCCATGTCGAGGGCGACCTCGCGGTGGTGAAGGGCGTGGACAGGCTCAAGGGTGCGCCGGTGATGGCGACGGATCTGCGCGCCAGCTCGAGCCTGGTGCTCGCAGGGCTCGCCGCCGAAGGCGAGACCATCGTCAACCGCGTCTATCACCTGGATCGCGGCTTCGAGCGGCTGGAGGAAAAGCTCTGCGCCGTCGGCGCCGATATCGAACGGCAGAGCGCATGAGCCGCGAAACCCTGGCCGCGGCGGATGCGGAAGACCTCGCGGTGATCTCCGCGCGGTTGCAGGATGCTGTCGCGCGCGTCGGCGATCTGGTGTGGTTGCCGAAGCAACGGCGCTTTGCCGGCCTGTTCAACCGCTTCAAGTGGGAAACCGCCGAGCTGCGCAAAGGCAAGGGCGACAACCTGCGCATCCGCGCCGGGCTGCATTTCGACGGCGTGCTGGCGGTCAAGTCGCACCGCGTGATGCGCGGCGATCCGGACGCCGTGGTGTCGTTGCTCGCCATCGCGTTCACGCCGAAAGGCGGCGAAGATCCCGGCGGCACGATCGATCTGCAACTCTCCGGCGGCGGCAACATCCGGCTCGACGTCGAGTGCATCGACGTGGGCGTCTCCGACGTGAGCGGCGAGTGGGCGGCGCTCGGCCGCCCGCAGCATCCGGACAAGAGCTGATCATGGCGCGCCGCCTGGACAACAGCGCGCCGGATTTCGAGCGCGCCTTCGAAGCGCTCCTGTCCGCCAATCGCGAGAACGACGAGGACGTGGCCGATGCGGCCCGCGCGATCATCGCCGAGGTGCGCGCGCGCGGCGATGCCGCGCTGTTCGACCTGACCGAGAAGTTCGACAAGTCCCGCCCCACTGCGCTGCGCCTTACTGAGGCGGAGATCGACGCGGGCGAGGCGCAATGCCCGAAAGCGGCGCTGGATGCGCTCGATATCGCGGCCAAACGGGTCGAGACCTATCACCGGCGCCAGATACCGGCGGACGACTCCTTCACCGACGATACTGGCGCCACGCTTGGCTGGCGCTGGACGGCGCTCGACAGCGTCGGCCTCTACGTCCCCGGCGGCACGGCGAGCTATCCCAGTTCGGTGCTGATGAACGCCGTCCCCGCGCGCGTGGCTGGCGTCAAGCGCGTCGCGATGGCGACGCCTGCGTCCGGCGGCACGATCAATCCGCTGGTGCTTGCCGCCGCCAAGCGCGCGGGCGTGAGCGAGATCTACCGCATTGGCGGCGCGCAGGCCGTCGCCGCGCTCGCTTACGGCACGGCAGGCATCGCGGCCGTCGACAAGATTGTCGGCCCCGGCAACGCCTATGTCGCCGCCGCCAAGCGCGAAGTGTTCGGCACGGTGGGGATCGATTCCATCGCGGGCCCGTCCGAAATCCTCGTCGTCTCCGACGCCGCCAGCGATCCGGACTGGATCGCCGCCGATCTGCTGAGCCAGGCGGAACACGACGCCTCGTCGCAAAGCATCCTCATCACCGACAACGCGGAGTTCGCCACGAAGGTCGAAGCCGTCATTGACCGCGCGCTGGCGCTGTTGCCGCGCAAAGAGATCGCCGGCGCGAGCTGGCGCGACCACGGCGTGGTGATCGTGGTCGCCAATTTGCTGGACGCCGCCCCGCTGGTGGACCGCATCGCGCCGGAGCATCTGGAGATCGCGACTGCCGATCCACAGGCTTTGCTCGTCAAGGTGCACCATGCCGGCGCGATCTTCCTCGGCCGTCACACGCCCGAAGCGATGGGCGACTACATCGCCGGTCCCAACCATGTGCTGCCGACGGCGCGCACCGCGCGGTTCTCCTCCGGCCTGTCGGTGCTCGATTTCATGAAGCGCACCACGCTGCTCTCCTGCACGCCGGCGACGCTCAACGCCATCGGCCCCGCCGCGATCACGCTGGCCGAAGCTGAAGGGCTCGACGCCCATGCCCGCTCCATCGCGGCAAGGCTGAACCGCAAACCATGAGCGATTTCCGCCTCTCTTCCATCGCGCTGGACGAGAAGACCGTCGTCCGCCGCACGCGCGAGATCGAGCAGGAGCGCGAGATCGCGATCTACGATCTGCTCGAAGCCAACGCGTTCACCCTCGCGGGCTCGCTTGGCGGGCCGTACAAGCTTATCCTCGGCGTCGAAGAGAACCGCCTGATCTTCGACATCCGCCTCGAAGATGACAGTGAACACGGCCGCGTGATGCTGTCGCTCACCCCGTTCCGCAAGGTGATCAAGGATTACTTCCTGATCTGCGATTCTTATTTCAAGGCGATCCGCAACGCGCCGCCCTCGCAGATCGAGACGCTCGACATGACGCGGCGCGGCGTCCACGACGAAGGCTCCAAGCTTCTGGAGGAACGCCTCGCCGGCAAGATCGCGGTCGATCACGACACGGCGCGCCGCCTGTTCACCCTCGTCTGCGTATTGCATCTGCGGGGCTGAGATGCGCGGCCCCAATGGCGAGGAGCTTCCCCAGTCCATCCTCTTCGCCTGCACCATGAACGCGGTGCGCAGCCCGATGGCCGCCGGCATCATGCGCCAGCGCTACGGCAAGTTCGTCTATGTCGAGTCGGTGGGCGCGCGGGTCGGCGAGAAGGACGGTTTCGCCATGGCCGTGATGGACGAGATCGGCATCGACATCGCCAAACACCGCCCCCGCAGCTTCGAGCAGATGGAAGACGCCGCCTTCGACCTCGTCATCACCCTGTCGCCCGAAGCCCATCACAAAGCCATGGAATTGACCCGCACCTCGGCCGCGGTCGTCGAATACTGGCCCACCATCGACCCCACCCTGACCGAAGGCACCCGCGACCAGCGGCTGGAGGCCTACCGCGCCTGCCGCGACGGGCTGGAAGACCGCATCGCGGCGCGGTTTGCGGCCCATCGCGGGGTGGACTGACCCCCTCCGTCGGCCTCGCGCTGTGCGCTCGTCAGCCACCTCCCCCGCGAGCGGGGGAGGATAAATGCGGCTCGGCCCTTGAGGATTGCGCTCGTTTATCCTCCCCCGCGTCGGCGGGGGAGGTGGACGCCGAGCGAAGCGATGGCGGACGGAGGGGGTAAGTCGGCCAGCCGTTTCCCTTGCTTTTGGCCGCTTTCGGTGGCATTCCCCGGCCTCGCAAACCGGCCAGAGGAATAATGGCAAAGGAAGAACTGCTGGAATTCGAGGGCGTCGTCAGCGAATTGCTGCCGAACGCGACCTTTCGCGTGAAGTTGCAGAACGATCACGAGATCATCGCCCATACCGCGGGCAAGATGCGCAAGAACCGCATCCGCGTGCTGACCGGCGACAAGGTCATGGTGGAGATGACCCCCTATGACCTCACCAAGGGCCGCATCACCTACCGCTTCAAGTAGACCGCTCCTCGTCCTGGCGAGCGAGAGCCCGCGGCGCCTGGCGCTGCTGGCGCAAGCCGGTGTTGTGCCCGACGCGGTGGTTCCCGCCGCTATCGACGAGACGCCCCATAGGGTAGAGGCCCCGCGCATTTACGCGTTGCGCCTCGCCATCGCGAAGGCGAACGCGGTGCGCGCGTCTTGGAGCGGTGCATCCGCCATCGTGCTGGCGGCGGACACGGTGGTCGCGTGCGGCACGCGTATCTTTCCCAAGGCGTCAACCAACGACGAAGTGCGCGCTTGCCTCGCGAAGCTTTCCGGCCGCCGTCATCAGGTGATCACCGCCGTCGCAGCGTTAACCCATGATGGAAAGCTGCGCACCCGCGTGGCGATGACGCGTGTGTCATTCACGCGATTCACCGACGCTGACATTCAGTCATATCTCGATTGCGGCGAAGGCATCGGCAAAGCGGGCGGTTACGCGATACAGGGTCGCGCCGAGATTTTCGTGAAGCAGATCAATGGTTCTTACTCCAACGTGGTCGGTCTGCCGCTTTTCGAAACCATGGCGCTTCTTAAGGGCTGTGGTTTTCTCAATCCGTGATACGCTGCCTTCGCTGATATCGTTTGCACGCGGTCCATGGATAAAGAAGTCCTGATCAACGCCGGGGCCGGGGAAATCCGCGTCGCCATTGTCGAAGACGGAAAGCTGCAGGAGCTTTTCCTCGAACGCACGCTCGGCCTTGACGAAGGTGCGCCCCGGAAGAAGGGCAGCCGCTCGGGCCATAGCCTGATCGGCAACATCGTCCTCGGCCGCGTGCAGCGCGTGCTGCCCGGCATGCAGGCCGCGTTCGTGGATGTCGGATTGGACCGCGCCGGTTTCCTCGGCGCCCGCGAGGCGCGCTGCCTCGCCGATCTGCCCGGCTTCGAAGACGACCGCGCCCCCAAGATCACCGATTGCGTGCAGGAGGGCGAAGCCATCGTCGTGCAGGTGGTGAAGGATCCCATCGGCGAGAAGGGCGCGCGGCTTTCGGCCAACGTCACCGTGCCGGGACGTTTGCTCGTGATGGTGCCGAACCAGCCCGGCATCGCGTTGTCGCGCCGTATCGAAGACGAGACCGAACGCGCCCGCCTGATCGCGATGGGCGAGCAGATGATCGCCGAGAGCAACGGCGCGCTGGTCACGGGCGCCGGCTATATCGTGCGCAGCGCCGGCATCGGCGCCACGCTCTCCGATTTCAAGGAAGATGCCGAGCGCCTGGCCGAGGCCTGGCGCCCGGTGATGACGCGCCGGCAGAGCGCGGAGGCGCCTGCGACGCTCTATCACGACCTCGATCCCGTCGAGCGCACCATGCGCGACGAGGTGGACGCCGCCACCGATCGCGTGTTGATCGACGACCGCGAAGCCTTCGAGGCTGCGCGCGCCTATTGCCGCCGCGCGATGCCGGATGCCGAGGAGAAGATCGAACTCTTCGACGGCCCCGGCATGCTGTTCGACCTCTACGACCTGGAGGACGAGATCGAACGGCTGACCAACACGCGCGTGCCGCTGCCGTCCGGCGCCTGGATCACCATCGAGGGCACCGAGGCGCTCACCGCTATCGACGTGAACTCCGGCAGCTACACAGCGGCGACCGGCCTCGAAGAAACCAGCCTGCGCGTCAATCTCGAAGCCGCGCATGAGATCGGCCGCCAGCTTTGCCTGCGCGGCATCGGCGGGCTGATCGTGATCGACTTCATCCATCTGAACGGCGCGGACAACATCCAGGCCGTGCTCGACGTGCTCACCGCGAGCCTCGCCAAGGACCGCACGCCGACGCAGATCTCGGCGATGTCCGAATTCGGCCTCGTCGAGATCACGCGCAAGCGCATCCGCGATCCTTTGGTGAAGCTGATGACGGAGGGTTGCCGCCCCTGCGAAGGCCATGGCCGCCGCCGCACGCGCGATGCCGTGGCGCTGGAAGTGATCCGCCAGATCGAGCGGCAGGCGAACGCCGCGCCCGGCAAGCTGATCGTCGTGCGCGCCTCGCCCGAGATCGTGCGCTGGCTCGAAAGCCACGGTGAAGAGGTGAAGCCCGCGCTGGCGCGGCGCGGCGCCGCCCGCGTCGCCTACGAGCCGCGCGACGAATATACCCGCGAAGGCTACGATGTCGGCACAGCAGCCTAAGCCGGAGGCGCCTGAATCCGAGACCCGCCGCTGCGCCACCTGCGGCAAGCCGCAGGACGCGCGGTTCAAGCCCTTCTGCTCCAAACGTTGCGCCGATATCGACCTCGGCCGCTGGCTCAAAGGCAGCTACGCCATCCCCGCCGAAGAGCCCCCGGACGGCGAGCCGGGCGAGGGCTGCGAGGGTTGAGTTGGGATGCTGGACAGCGCCCAAAGCCTCCCCTAAAAGGCCTGCCTCCCGGGCTTTCCGCCCGGCGATCCGACGGTTTGCCCGGGTAGCTCAGTCGGTAGAGCAGTGGATTGAAAATCCACGTGTCGGTGGTTCGATTCCGCCCCCGGGCACCATTGATTTCAATGGGTTAAGCGCGGTGGGAGACCCGAATTCCTTCCAACGTGTAATTCCCGTGCCACCACGCCGGAGCGGCCGATTCAATACGACCAAATATCGTGCGTCCATCCGGCCACGCGATGCTGGACAGCGCTGCCTCGTCAACATGAACGCCAGGCTTTATGATCTGCGGCTGGGATTTACAGCGGACATATTTGCGCCGATCTCTGACGCGCGATTGATCTTAACTTCTGACGAATTTCGTGATTATCCAGAACGTGAACTCCGCGACCGCGATGCAGATGCCGATCAGCGCGACCGCCATCGCGGCAAGTGCGGCGCACATAACCGCCAGGAGACCTCCGGCCACGGGACCCTTTCGCAAGATAGGCAATCCTGAGGTTTTTTGGAGAGGATTTTGATCGCGCTACTAAGCCCTTATGTCGTCACAAACCTGGTCGCCGACCAGAATATGAGCTTCGTGAGCCCGATGGCGGCGGCGAACAGCAGGACCGCGGTCAGAACGGAAATCCCGAGCGCCGCGCGCGGCGAGTAGCCGTGATTGAGCGCGATGTTCCACGCAGCCATCACGAACGGGATCGTGCAAAGAGTGAAAATCGCCCTCACGGCGAGGAAGCGCTGGGCCACGCGCCGCGACGCATCGGCAATATCCGCGCGCGCTTCCGGATGTTGGGTGAAATACTTTTCCCGATGGGCCAACACGACTGGGTCGCCGGCTGCAAGCCTGCGATTGTAGGAACGGAGGTAGGTTAGCAACGTGACACCCACGCCGACAGCGAGCGGTGTCAGGACATACCATTGTGCCATCGCAGGCAGAGTCTGCGCGAGAGCGATGCCGGCGAGCGCGGCGCCAAGAGACGCCCTCTGAACGCTGACAGGCATCGCGGGCTTTTTCGATACCTCGCGTATGGCGCCTGTTAGGGAGACAGGTGAAGCACCTTGCTTATCGTCCGGCGGCATAATTTTCCCATTCACGCTGTGCGGGCTCATCACGCCGCAATTCGGCAGAACTGTTTGCGGTCAAACGTTTGGTGAGCGATTGTTGTGAGCACGTCGTACTTTGACATAAAATATGGATACTGCGGTTTACAAATCCATAAGACCGCCAATTTCCGGAACCTTCCCGCCTGCACCGGCATTCCCGCTTGGCCCGGGGAAGCCATGAGTCTTGCCGAAGACGCCTTCAACGATCCGAAGATCGCCGCGCATGGGGCGGGGCTGCGCTATTGTTCGGACGATGGGCCGGGCATTTCGCGGCGGCGCGCGGGCAAGGGGTTTGCCTATTTCCATCCTGACGGGAAGAAGCTTCGCGGCAAGGCCGATCTGGCGCGCATCGCGCATCTCGCCATTCCGCCGGCGTGGGAGGATGTCTGGATATCACCGCATGCGGACTGCCACCTGGCGGCGACCGGCCGGGATGTGAAAGGGCGCAAGCAGTACCGTTACAACGAAGAATTCATCCGCGTGCGCGACGCGGCGAAATACGATCACGTCGTGCGCTTCGCGGCGCACCTGCCGCGGCTGCGCCGGCAGGTCTATCGCGACATGGCGCTGCCTGGCCTGACGCGCGAGCGGGTGCTGGCGACGGTGGTGCATCTGCTGGAAACCACGATGAGCCGGATCGGTAACGAAAGTTACGCGCGGGACAATCGCAGCTACGGCCTCACCACGTTGCACAACCGCCATGTCGCGGTGCGGGGCGACGCGCTCAAATTCCAGTTCCTGGGCAAGAGCGGCAAGACCTGGCGCTTCCATGTCGAGAGCCGCCGCGTCGCCAAGGTGATCCGCGCCTGCCAGGACCTGCCGGGCCAGCATCTGTTCGAATATCGCGATGGCGAGGGTACGGTGCACAAGATCGGCTCGACCGACGTCAACGCCTACCTGCAGGCGACAATCGGCGAGGATTTCACCGCCAAGGACTTCCGCACCTGGCAGGGCACGATGGAGGCGGCGCTCGCCTTGCAGGAATTCGCGAGCGCGAAGAAGCAGCCGACCAAGGCGGACGTGAAGGCCGCGCTCGCCCGCGCCGCGGACAGCCTGGGCAACACGGTCGCGATCTGCCGCAAATGCTACGTCCATCCCGACGTGATCGCGCGTTACGAAGCGGGGCAGTTCGCGCTGGACCTGCCCAGCCATCCGCGTAAATCGCGCAGCCGGTTCGCGCTCCGGCCGGAAGAAAAAGCGGTGCTGAAATTCCTGCGCGGGCGCAAGCGCCGCGCCGCGTAAACATCAAGCGGCGCCGAGCAACTCGCCCGCGAGATGCGACAGACGCTCCAGTTCGAACGGCTTGTGCAAAGTCGGGATGCCCGCGCTCTGCACGAAAGCGGGCGAGGGGTCCTGCGCATAGCCCGTCATCAGCAGGATCTTGAGCGCGGGCCTCAGCGCAAGCGCCGCCTCGGCGAGCTCGTAGCCGCCGAGCCTGGGCATCTTGATGTCGGAGATCAGCAGCCGGATTTCGGGGTGTTCGCGCAGCACGCCCAGCGCGTCGGCGCCGTCGCAGGCTTCGAACACCACGAAGCCTTCGTCGCGCAACGTCTCGACGGCGACGAAGCGCAGCATCGCCTCGTCCTCCGCGATGAGGACGGCGGTCTTGTTGGATGCATCGCTCATACGGCACGCTCCTTCGCCGCGTCACCCGAATAGCGCGGCATCAAGATGATAATCGCCGTTCCAAGGCCGGGGGCGCTTTCGATGAAAAGCGCGCCGTTGGATTGGCGGACGTAGCCGAACGTCATGCTGAGCCCGAGGCCCGTGCCCTGACCGAGCGGCTTGGTGGTGAAGAACGGATCGATGGCGCGGCGGCGCGTCTCTTCCGACATGCCGGTGCCGGTGTCGCGCACCGTGAGCTGGACGTAGTCGCCGGGCGCGAAATCCTCCGCGTCCGGCGGCGCGGGCGCGTTGGAAAGATCGCGCGTCTCGATGGAGAGCTTGCCGCCCTCCGGCATCGCGTCGCGCGCATTGATGGCGAGGTTGAGGATCACGTTTTCCATCTGGTTGGCGTCGCACAGGGTCCACCACGTCGCGTCCAGCTTCGTGGCGGTGGCAACGCGCTCCCCGGCGGAATGGCGGATCAGTTCGTCGATCCCCGCGATCAATTCGCTGAGATTGACGGGCTTGGGCGCCAAAGGCTGGCGGCGGGCGAAAGCGAGCAGGCGGCGCGTCAGGCTGGCGGCGCGCTCCAGCCCCTCGTCGGCGGAATCGATGAACCGCTCCAGCCCGCCTTCGCCTTTCGCCATTCGGCGGCGCAGCAGGTGCAGGTTGCCCTTCACGATCATCAGAAGATTGTTGAAGTCGTGCGCCACGCCGCCGGAAAGCTGGCCGATGGCTTCCATCTTCTGGCTCTGGCGCAAGGCTTCTTCGGTCTTGCGGCGCTCCTCCATCTCGGTCTGCAGCAGCCGGTTGAGATCCGACAAATCCGCCGCGCGCTGTTCGAGCGCTTGGTTGGCGCTGCTCAGCGCGCGCTGCGACGTGGCGAGGATCGCCAGCACCAGCGCACCCAAAGTCAGTAGCAGCACGATGGCCACATAACGCTCGACCTGCCGCTGCTCCGGCTCTTCATTCGCGCGCAGATAGACGAAGCCGATCTTGGCGTTGTTGTGGATCACCGGAACGGTGACGTTGAGGAAGCCGGATGCGGACGCATCCTTCAAGTCGTGCGGCATTTTCCCGACGCGGGAGAATTGCGCGATGAGGTGGCCGTGCAGCCCGTAAACCGCCGCGGCGGTGAGCTGCGGGTTCACCTTCAGCGCATCGACATATTCCTGCGTCGCGTTGCGATCGTCGAATTCGAGCGCGGCGGTGACGCTGGCGGCGAGGATCGAGGCCTGCTCGGTGACGTCCTGACCCAATTGCCGCGTATAGAGATGGTCCTCATAGAGCACCATTGCGATGCCGGACAGGATGATCGCCGCCGCCGCCACCAGCGCGAGCAGCGCCGGCACCCTCCATGTCTCGGCGGGCCGCGTGTTCATAGCGCGCTGCTCCGCAGCTTCACCGCATGCGCCAGGCTCAGCAGCTTGGAACTGATGGTGAGGCCGTTGCGCGCGGCCGCCGCGTCGTCGATGTCGAAACGGACGTGATTGGCCTCGATGGCGAAGGCGATGATCCCCGGCGCCGGCGCGCCGGAATCCGTCACGGTCAGGACCGGTTTGCCTTGCAGCGCCTGCAGCGCGGCGCCTTCCGCTTGCGGATCGGCGATGCCGACGAACACGACCTGGCAACCCGCATCCACGGTCTCGACGCGCCTGACCGCGATGGCGCGCGCATCGACATGCTGGTCCGCGACCGCCTTGTCGAGCACGGGGCCGAACGGGTCGTGGCCGAGGATGCAGATGGTGAGCGGTGCGTTGGGCGAGGGCAGCGCCGCGGCGGGCCATCCCACGAAGGGCAGGAATTTGTAGAGATAGGCGCCCTTCACGCCGTATTCGACGGGGTTGTCCTGCGCGGCCGCGCCGCCCGCGCAAAGCGCCAGCGCCGTCAAGCCGGCCAGGAGCGCGCGAGCGGCTCTGCCCATCTCAGAAGCTCTTGCTCAGGTTCACAAAGAAAGAGCGGTCGATATAGCGGACGGGATAGGTGGAGGGATCGTTGACCTCGAGATGCTTGCCGTGCAGCAGATTGTAGCCGGCGAGCGAAAGCTCCAGCGTATCGGTCACGTGCCAGCCGAGCCGCGCATCCGCTTCGAAATAGGACGGCACCAGCGGGATGAACGTGCCCTCGGCGTCCTGCGTCACGCGGCCCACATAGCGCAGCATCACATCGGCTTCCCAATCGCTGGCGATGTTCATCTGCGATTTGAGCTGCGCCTGCCAGTCGGGATCCTGGCCGAGCGACTGGCCTTCCGCCAGATCGTTGAAACCGGGCCTCAAGTGGAAATCCTTGTGCAGCCAGTTGGCGCCCGCGCTGAGCCGCCACCAATCGGTGAGGGTGACGCTACCCCAGGCCTCGGCGCCGTAGGTGTTTCCGGCTAGCCCGTTGGCCAGCATGATCGGCACGACCGTGACGGGCGTGTACTGGTCGCTGCGAAGATCGTCGTAGTGATTGAAGAACATCGAAGCCGACAGCGAAACCTTTCCGCCCAGCTCGCCGCGATAGCCGAGCTCATAGGCGGTCAGCTTCTCCGATTTGAAATCGGGCGCGGGCAGGAGAAATCCCGGATCTTCCAGCTCGCGGTCGATCTTGGACGGCGTGCGCACCGCGCGGCTGGCCGCGGCCCAGATCAACGCATCCGGCGACACCTGCCAGGCGAGGCGGATATTGGGCAACAGATCGAGGCCGGAATAGGAATTGTCTTCCGCCTTGAGGCCGAGCGTGAGCTTCAGATTGTCCGCGATGGGCAGTTCGTCCTGCGCGAAGATGTTGCCCAGCGTGATCGTCGCCGCGGGCTTGGCGAAAGCGAACGCGACGTCGGAATAGAACGCTTCCCGCCACAGCCGGTATTCGCCGCCCCAGACGAAGCTGTCGCCCCAGCCGAGCGAGGTCGTGTCCTGCGCCGACAGATCGTAGGTCGTGGTTTCGTCCTTGGCGACCGGCTCGGTGCGGGTGGTATTGTCGTAATAGGCCGCGATGTTCAGCGACGAATTTTCGAACGCGTGCGTCCAGTTGCCGGTGAGGTTCTCGCCCCAGCCTTTCTCGTAGAAGTATTCGCGGCTCTGGTTGCCGTAGAGGTTGCCCTCGAGAAGGTAAGTGTCGGCGCCGTCCGCGTCGTCGAACCGGAAGCCGCCTTGGGTGCCCTGCCAGTCGTCCTTGGTCGTGTCGCTCGCACTAAACGCATCGGTGTTGGCGCGGTTGAACGTCGTGAGGTTGACCTGCAGCGTCGCGTTGCCGCCGAGGCTGGCGCCGTAGCGCGCCGTCGCGGACTGGTCGTCCGGACCCGCGCCAGCGCTGACCAGGAGGCCCTGCGTCTTCGCCGAGTTTTTCGTGATGATGCTGATGACGCCGTTCACCGCATTGGCGCCGTAAAGCGTGCCGCCGGGTCCGCTGACGACTTCGATGCGGTCGATGGTGCTGAGCGGCACGTCGATGTTCTGCCAGAACACGGTGCTGGCGAGCGGGGAATAGACGCTGCGTCCGTCGATCAGGACGAGAAGCTTGTTGGCGGACTCGGTCGAATTGAAGCCGCGCGCCGTGATCGTGTATTCGAACGCGTTCATCCGCGCGACTTCGAGATTGGGCGCCAGCCGCAACACTTCGGGCAGGCTGCTCGCGCCCGAGCGGCGGATGTCTTCCGCGGTAATCACGAACACCGCCGCCGCGGCGCCACTGAGGGGTTCCGGGCGTTTGGAAACGGAGGTGATCTCGACGTTGCCGAGCTGTTCGAGGGAAAGGCTGCTGAAGTCTCCGGACGCATCGACCTGCTGGGCGCTGGCCGCGGACAGGCTTGCCGCCGCGCATAGCACAACCCCCGCGATCAATGCCCCCGACGCCACCGCCCGCATAAGTCCCCGACACGTTCCACGCCGAAAGCCAAAACGCGCCGTTCGCTGGAAAGTTCCCTGGGCAGAACCGTTAAAGCTTCAAAGGGTTGCACAGGCAGCACGCCGGAAACCGGAAGGGCTGCGGCGGGGTTGATCCAAGGCGGTTTTGGGTTCGCATGATGACATCGCCCGCCTCGCTTTCCCGTCTCAAGGCCGAACTGGACACATGCCGCCGCTGCCCTCTCTACAAGCATGCAACCCAAGGTGTGCCGGGCGAGGGCCCGCGCCGGGCGCGGCTGATGCTGGTGGGCGAGCAGCCGGGCAACGACGAGGATCTGGCCGGCCGGCCGTTCGTCGGCCCGGCGGGCAAGATGCTGGACCGGGCGCTGGACGAGGCGGGCGTGGACCGGGCCGCGGTGTTCGTCACCAACGCCGTGAAGCATTTCAAATTCGAACAGCGCGGCAAGCGGCGGCTGCACAAACGCCCGAACGCGCATGAGATCGAACGTTGCCGCTGGTGGCTGGACAAGGAGCGCGCCCTGGTGAAGCCCGTGCTGACCGTGGCGCTGGGCGCGACGGCGGCGCGCAGCCTGCTCGGCAAGGCCGTCACCATCGCAAAGGTTCGCGGCAAGGTGCTCGACCTGCCGGACGGCACGCAAGGTCTTGTCACGATACATCCTTCACTTTTGTTGCGCATACCGGATGCGCGCGGCAAGGCGGCCGGCTTCAAAAGCCTGACGCGCGATCTTCGCGAGGCGTGGCGCATCGCATTGGCTTCGTAGCGAAATTTTCACGAAGTTCCAAGCGTTTGGCAGGAACCGTGGCAATGCCGCCACGTTCCCATGGTGCAACTCCGAAAAAGGCGAACAGCCATGCAGCAAACGCAACAAACACCGACGCGCGATCTGTCCAGACGCGAACAGGGCAACCTCATCGGCAGCGACAAGGTCGAAGGCACGCCCGTCTATCGCACCAATGGCGACCGCATCGGCACCATCGAACGGGTGATGATCGACAAGCAGAGCGGCGACGTCGCTTACGCCGTGATGAGTTTCGGCGGCTTCCTCGGCATCGGAAACGATTTCTACCCGGTTCCGTGGTCGCTGCTCAGCTACAACGAGAAACTCGGCGGCTACGAGGCGAACCTGACGGACGCGCAGCTCAAAGGCGCGCCGAAGTTCCGCGAGAACGATCCCTGGACCTACGAGGATCGCAGCCGCCAATCCACGCTCTATTCCTACTATGGCGCCACGCCCTACTGGTGAAAGGAGGACGATCATGCCTGAGATCAACCAAGCCAAAATCCTGATCATCGCCACGCACGGCTTCGAACAGGCCGAGCTGGAAGTGCCGCGCGACAAGCTCCGCGCCGCCGGCGCCAGGGTCGATGTCGCGACGCTGGACGGCAAGGAAATCCGCGGCTGGGACAAGAAGGATTGGGGCCGCAACGCGCCCGCCGATCTCAAGATCGCGGACGCGAAGGTCGAGAATTACAACGCGCTCGTCATCCCCGGCGGCGTGCTCAATCCCGACAAATTGCGTATCGACGACGACACGATGAAGCTGGTCAAATCCTTCCTGTCGAGCGGCCGGGTCGTGGCGGCTGTGTGCCATGGCCCATGGCTGCTGGTGCAGGCCGATGCGTTGCGCGGTCGCAAGGCGACCTCGTACAAATCCATCCGCAAGGACATGGAGAACGCCGGCGCGAAATGGGTGGACGAGGAGGCCGTCGTCGACAATGGCATCATCACCAGCCGCAATCCGGGCGACCTGGACGCTTTCACAGCCAAGATCATCGAGGAAGTCCGCGAAGGCCGCCACGAACGGCGCCAGGCGGCGGAGTAATCCCGCTACGCCGCCAGCCAATGCAGGCTGAACAGCCGCGCCGGATCGCACCACACGGCGCGGGGCGTGAAGCCTGCTTCGCCGGCGAGGGCGCGGAATCCGTCCACCGTGTACTTATGCGAGTTCTCGGTGTGGACAGTCTCGCCCTCCGCGAACGCGATCCGCCGCCCGGCGACGGCAACGCGTTGGGCGGCGAGGCTCATCAGATGCATCTCGATGCGCTGCATCGTGGGATTGTAGAACGCGTAATGCGCGAAACCGTCGAGATCGAACTCCGCGTCGAGTTCGCGGTTGGCGCGCACGAGCAGGTTCTTGTTGAACGCTTCGGTGACGCCGGCGGAATCGTTATAGGCCGCGTGCAGGATGGCAGGATCCTTCACCAGGTCGACGCCGATGAGCATGCCGCCGCCCTTGAGCATGGCGGCCTGGCGGCGCAGGAAGGCGAGCGCTTCGCGGCGGTCGAGATTGCCGATGGTCGAGCCCGGGAAGAAGCCGATGCGCCGCGCGGGCGGGCTCGCCGGCGGCACCGCGAACGGCTTGGTGAAATCGGCGACGATCGGATGCACCGCCAAATTTGGCCGCGCTGCGCGCAACCGCGCCGTCACGTCATGGAGATATTCGCCCGAAATATCGACCGGCACATAGGCGCGCGGCTGCTCCAGCGCGTCGAGCAGCAGTCCGACCTTCTTGAGTGCGCCCGCGCCATATTCGATGAGCAACGCGTCGGGGCCGATCCAGCGCGCGATCTCGTCGGCGCGGGCGGCGAGCAGCGCCATCTCGGTGCGCGTCGGGTAATATTCCGGCAACTCGCAGATCCGGTCGAACAGCGCCGAGCCTTCGCGGTCGTAGAAATACTTGCACGGCGCGGTCTTGGGCTGCCCGCTCAGGCCCGAGAGCAGCGCCAGCGCGAATTCGGAATCGGCGGGGCGCGATGCGCGGGCGTCGATCCAGGGCTTCAGTTCTGCGAGACTCATGCGTCCTCTGCCAGGCGTATGCCGCTGAATTGCCAGCGCGTGGATGGGGGGAAAAAATTGCGATAGGTGGCGCGGATGTGGTCGTGCGGCGTGACGCAGGAGCCGCCGCGCAGCACAATCTGTCCCACCATGAACTTGCCATTGTACTCGGCCAGCGAACCGTCGAACGGGCGGAAGCCGGGATAGGGATCGTAGGACGAGCGCGTCCAAGCCCAGGCATCGCCGAACATGCCATGCGCGCCGCCTTGCGCGGCCACCGGATGCAATGCGTCGCTTCCCAGGAAATTGCCCTGCACCGGCTCGTGCGCCGCGGCGGCTTCCCATTCGTGTTCCGTCGGCAGCCGTTTGCCGGCCCATGCGGCGTAAGCCGCCGCTTCGTAGAAGCTCACATGCGCGACGGGTTCGGCGGCGCTGATCGCGCGCACGCCGCGCAGTGTGAAGATGCGGTCGTCATCCAACCAATAAAGGGGTGCGCGCCAGCCCTCGCGTTGCGCCTGGGCCCAGCCGTCCGACAGCCAGAATTCCGGGCGCGTATAGCCGCCGTCCTCGATGAAGGCGCGATACTCGCCGCAGGTGACGAGCCGCGACGCGATCCGGAACGGATGCTGCAGCACTTTATGGCGCGGGCTCTCATTGTCGAACGCGAAGTCCTTGCCGTCGTGGCCGATCTCGACAGTGCCGCCTTCATGCGGCGTCCAGTCCATCGCCGATGCGGCCGCGACCGGCGCGGGCGTATCGGGGCGATAGGTGGGCAGCAGCGGATTGCAGGAGAAGGCGTGCTTGATGTCGGTCAGCATCAGCTCCTGATGCTGCTGCTCGTGATTGAGGCCCAGCACGATCAGCGCGCGTTTCTCCGCACCGGGCGCGGCGAGCAGATGCTCCATCGCATCGTCAACATGTGCTCGATAGGCCGCAATCTCCTGCGCGCTGGGGCGCGTGAGCAATCCGCGATGGGGGCGCGAGAACGGCGTGCCGATCCCCAGATAGTAGGAATTGAAGATCGCATCGTAGCGCGCGTCGAACGGTTCATAGCCCGGCTCGCGCGCCAGGATCATGCGCTCGAAGAACCAGGTCGTGTGGGCGAGGTGCCACTTGGTCGGGCTCGCATCCGGCATCGATTGCACGCACTGGTCTTCGGCCGTCAGCGGCTCCGCGATCGCGGTGCTCGCCGCGCGTACATCGCGATAGAGCCGGCTCAGCGTCGGCACGAAGGATCGGGACGTGGAAAGCATCGCGGGGGGCCCTTGGACACGGCGCCAGCGGGACGCCTGGCGATGGGAACGGTTGAACCTGGCATTTGTTGCGCGATTGGCGAACGAATCCAGGCAAGCCGGGCATTCCAGCCCTTCGAATTTTACGGAACGCACACTGTGCGTCTCGCGTTACGCCTGTGTTACGTGGAGATGGACCATGAGAAAATCAATGCTGCTTTGCGCCGCCGCGTCGGTGCTCGTATTCGCCGGCTCCGCCCTCGCCGATCCCCCGGACCAGCTCGGCCATCAAAGCCCTGCGCCCGGTACGGCCAATGACACAATGAGCGGCGTGGAGGACTCGGCGCGCCATGTCGAGGGCACGATCTCCGCCGAAATGACCACCAAGCTCAAGGACTTCGTGACCGCCGCCGCCGAAAGCGACATGTACGAGGTCGAAGCCGCGAAGATCGCCGAACAGCGCTCCGGCAATGCCGACGTCAGGAAGTTCGCCGAGAAGATGGCCGCCGCGCACACCGCGACAACCCGGAAGCTCAAGGCGATCCTGATGGCGCACAAATTGGACGTTACGCCGCCGGCGACGCTAGACGATCGCCATCAGGGCATGATCGACGAGTTGCGCGGCGCCAAGGATGCCGATTTCGACGGCCGCTATCTCACCCAGCAGGTCGATGCGCACAAGGAAGCGCTGATCCTGATGCAGGGTTATGCGAAGGATGGCGGCGTCGCCCCCGTCCGCAAGTTCGCCGCCAAAACGGCGTCGGTGGTGCAGTCGCACCTCAACATGGCGCAGGACCTGAGCAAAGCGGGCGCTTAACCGCCGCAGGATTTAGGAGGCCCGCGCGATCCCTGACCTGGGAACGCGCGGGCTCCTCTTTGCTCAATCCATCCACAATCCGCGGCGCCGGTGCCATTGCTCGATGGAGAGTTTGGGGTATTCGCGGAAGCGCGCATCG
>DATATK010000090.1:0-9058 GCA_036268825.1 Rhizomicrobium sp.
TAAAATTGGCGGATGTCATCAGGCCCCGTCCGTGTCCGTTTCGCCCCCTCCCCCACGGGAATGTTTCACATCGGCAGCGCGCGCACCGCGCTCTTCAACTGGCTCTACGCCCGCCACACCGGCGGCACGTTCCATTTGCGCATCGAAGATACGGACCGTGAACGCTCCACGCCCGAAGCGGTCGCCGCGATCCTCGCCGGCATGGAATGGCTCGGCCTCGATTGGGACGGCCAGACGATCTACCAGTTCGCCCGCTCGGCCCGGCACCGCGAAGTCGCCGAGCAGTTGCTCGCGCAAGGCAAGGCGTATCGCTGCTACGCCACCGCGGCGGAGCTCGACGCGATGCGCGCGCAGCAGCGCGCCGAGGGCAAACCCATTCGCTACGACGGCCGCTGGCGCGACCGCGACCCGTCTGACGCACCGGCGGGCGCACCCTTCGTCGTGCGGCTGCGCGCGCAGCAGACCGGCGAGACCATCGTGCACGACGTGGTGCAGGGCGACGTGCGCTTCGCCAACGCGCTGATGGACGACATGGTGCTGCTGCGCTCCGACGGCACGCCGACCTATATGCTGGCCGTAGTGGTGGACGACGCCGACATGGGCGTGACACATGTCATCCGCGGCGACGACCACCTCAACAATGCCGGGCGCCAGATCCAGATCATCAATGCGATGGGCTGGCCCATTCCCGTCTACTGCCACGTGCCGCTGATCCACGGGCCCGACGGCGCCAAGCTCTCCAAGCGCCACGGCGCGCTGGCGGTCGAGGCCTATCGCGACATGGGCTATCTGCCCGAGACGATGCGCAACTACCTGCTGCGCCTCGGCTGGAGCCATGGCGACGACGAGACGATCTCCACCGCGCAAGCCATCGAATGGTTCAACCTCGAAAACATTGGCCGAAGCCCCGCGCGATTGGACTTCAAGAAGCTCGACAACCTGAACGCCCACTACATCCGCCAGATGGACGACACGGCCCTCGCCGTGGAAGTGGAGCGCACCCTGTCGCGCCAGACGCCGCCGCGCACGCTGGACGCCAAGGCCCAGTCGCGCCTCGTCGCGGCGATGCCCGGCTTGAAGGAGCGCGCCAAGACCATCGTCGAACTGACCACCGCAGCCGAGTTTCTCTACTCGGACGGGCCACGCACCCTGGAGCCCGAAGCCGAGAAGATCCTGACTTCCGAAGCGCGACAGACGCTCGCCGCACTGACGACCGCGCTGGAGGAAACCGACTGGTCCGCCCCCGCGCTGGAAGAAGCTGCCCGCGCCTTCGCGGATGCAAAAGGGCTGAAGCTCGGCCAGGCCGCCCAGCCGCTTCGGGCGGCGCTGACGGGCCGGGGCACCTCGCCGCCGGTTTTCCAGGTGCTGTCCGTGCTCGGCCGGGAAGAATCCCTAGTCCGTTTAAGGGCTTACGCCACATGAAAGCTTCGTGTTTTTGACCAAAACCTAGTGACGGGATTAACCGGGACGCGTTAGTATTGCTGCAGTGCAAGATATGAGGATTCCCGCCATGAGAGAGAGCAAAGCCGTCGCCCAGGGCTCCGCGTCGCTGACCTATATGAACAAGGTTTTCGAACTGCCGGTTTACAGCGGCAGCGAAGGGCCGAACGTGGTGGACATCCGCAAGCTCTACGGCGAGGCGGACATCTTCACCTACGATCCCGGCTTCACCTCCACCGCGAGCTGCGAGAGCGACATCACCTATATCGACGGCGACAAAGGCATCCTGCTCTATCGCGGCTATCCTATCGACCAGCTCGCCGAACATTCCAGCTTCCTCGAAGTCTGCTACCTCCTGCTGCACGGCGAATTGCCGAACGCGCAAGCCGGCAAGGCATTCAACACCGCGATCACCATGCACACGATGGTGCACGAGCAGCTCGCCACCTTCTTCCGCGGCTTCCGGCGCGACGCCCATCCGATGGCGGTGATGTGCGGCGTGGTCGGCGCGCTGTCCGCGTTTTATCACGACTCGACCGACATCAACGATCCGCGCCAGCGCGAGATCGCGAGCCACCGGCTGATCGCCAAGATGCCGACGCTGGCGGCGATGGCGTATAAATACACGATCGGCCAGCCATTCGTGTATCCGCTGAACGACCTCGGCTACACCGAGAATTTCCTGCGCATGACGTTCGCCGTCCCGGCCGAGGAGTACAAGGTCAATCCGGTTCTTGCGAAAGCGCTCGACACGATCTTCATCCTGCACGCCGATCACGAACAGAACGCCTCGACGTCCACGGTGCGCCTCGCCGGTTCCTCCGGCGCCAATCCGTTCGCCTGCATCGCCGCCGGCATCGCCTGCCTCTGGGGACCGGCGCATGGCGGCGCCAACGAAGCGGCGCTCAAGATGCTGGAGGAGATCGGCACGGTCGATCGCATCCCCGAATTCATCCGCCGCGCCAAGGACCCGAAAGACGATTTCCGCCTGATGGGCTTCGGCCACCGCGTCTACAAGAACTTCGATCCGCGCGCCAAGGCGATGCAGATCCAGGCCCATGCCGTGCTGGAGGAAGTGGGTCATCAGGACGATCCGTTGCTGAAGGTTGCGATGGAGCTCGAGCGCATCGCGCTGAAGGACGACTATTTCATCTCCAAGAAGCTCTATCCCAACATCGATTTCTATTCCGGCATCACGCTGCGCGCGCTGGGCTTCCCGTCCAGCATGTTCACCGTGCTGTTCGCGCTGGCCCGCACCGTCGGCTGGGTCGCGCAGTGGAAAGAGATGATCGTGGACCCGGCCCAGAAGATCGGTCGCCCGCGCCAGCTCTACACCGGCGCCACCAACCGCGATTACGTGCCGGTCGCCAGGCGCAAGTAAGTCACCGCGCGGCGAGCCGCTCGATCTGTGCCACGCGGGCATCGAGCGGCGCCGGCGCGATTTCGATCAACTCGTAGCCCATCTCGCGATAGACCCGCTCGTGCAGAGCCTCGAATTCGAGCGCGCCGGCGAGATCGATCCGCCGCGCCGCGGTCTTCTCGACGAAGCCGAGATTGCGGATGAAGAAGATGCGCGGCTCATAGATATTGTCCCGCACGATCCGCTCCAGCTCCGCCGACAAAGCGGGCGACGCCGGATGGCGCAGATAGAGGCTCAGCGCATAGGCGCAGACCGGCGAGCGGTCATGGAACTGCACCGCGCCATCCGCCCGCTGCTGCCGCCGGCACTGCAGCGCGACGATTTTGTCGATGAACGACGCGTCACGCCACGGCTCCGCCACGCCGCGCGCCTGCTCCATCGCGATCACATCCGTCGCCGCCTCCGCGACGACGCAATGCCCACGCTCCTCGAGCCCGCGCAGAATCGCCGTCTTTCCCGAGCCGGGCGTGCCGGTGAGGATGAAGCGCCGGGGTGAGAGTTTCGGTAACTGGGGCATGCGTTGCTCCTTGTCAGCACCTCCCCCTTTGTGGGGAGGTCGACAAACCGCCGCGCGCAGCGTGACGGTTTTCGGGTGGGGGCCGCTCCAAACGGATGTTCGGCCCCCCACCCGAAAACGCGCTGCGCGAAGGGCGCAACGCGTTTTCGACCTCCCCACAAGTGGGAGGTGCAGAACAGGCGTGATTCGGGAGATGCGGTGAAAGTGCCTGACCAGCGTGGCGCTGTCAAGCAAATGTAGGAAAAATTCTTGGGCAATTGGGGAACTTTATGCAGGCAACAGAATCAATGCGTTATGGCGAAATCCAGCAGAACCCGGGCGGCGCGCAGGCTGGGTGCCTCCTCACCGCGGCCGAGATCGGCGGTGGCTTCTTCGAGATCGGCGACCTGGCGGGCACGCACGGCAGGATTGCGGAACAGGGGCACCACGGCGGCGGCGAGATTTTCCGGCGTGCATTTCTCCTGGATGAACTCCGGCACTGCCTCCCGATCGAGCAGGATGTTCACCAGCGTCGCGAACTTTGCGCTGATCAGGGGGCGCATCAGCGCGTAGGTGAGCCAGCCCAGCTTGTAGGCGACGACCATCGGCGTTTTGGCGAGGGCCACTTCCGTCGTCACCGTGCCGGAGGCGGCGAGCGCGGCGTCCGCCGCTTCGAACGCAGCGTATTTGTCGGCGTCGCCTTCCAGGATGTGGAGCGGCGTGGGCCAATCCTTGGCGCCCTCGCGCACCCGCGCGGACACGTTCGGCACTGTCGGCAATACGCAGACCAATCCCGGAATCTCCTTCGCGATGCGCGCCACAGCCGCGCGGAACGGCGGCAGCAGGAAGCGCACCTCGCTGGCGCGGCTGCCGGGCAGCACGCAGAGCAGCGGCGCATCCGGCGCAATGCCGAGCCGCGCGCGCAAGGCGTCGCCACCCGTCATCCACGCGGCACGTTCGATCACCGGATGGCCGGCAAACTTCGCATGTAGCCCGTGCGCCTCGAAGAACGGCGCCTCGAACGGGAACAGCGCGAGCACCAGATCGAAATAACGCGCCATCTTCTTCGCGCGATATTGCCGCGACGCCCAGACCTGCGGCGCGACGTAATTCACCGTGCGGATCTCTGGCGCGAAGCGCTTGATACGCCGGGCGATGCGGTGCGTGAAATCGGGGCTGTCGATGCAGACCACCACGTCGGGCCGCTCGGCGAGCGCGTAGTCGGATGCCTGGCGCACGCGGCGCAGGATGGCCGGGATGCGCGGAACGACCTCGCGCAGGCCCATCACGGCGGTGGCGTCGAGCGGGAACAGGCTGCGCAAACCCTGCGCCGTCATCGCCGCGCCGCCGACGCCTATGATGCGGATGTTGTCGCCCGCCAGCGCTTTCAGCCCCGCCATCAATTGCGCGCCGAGCACGTCGCCCGACGGCTCGCCGGCGATGAGCATGATGGTGAGCGGACGCGCGTTCATGCGCCGTCGAGGCCCATGACGAAGAGGCCGAGCCGGTCTGCGGCGTCCACGATCTTCTGCTTGCGCACGATCAACGCCGCGCCCGCCTCGACCGCGATGCCGGAAAGCCCCGCGATGGCGCACAATTCGATCGTGCGCGCGCCGATCACCGGCAGGTCCACGCGCCGTTCCTGATGCGGCTTGGGCGCCTTGACCATGACACCGCGCCGCGCGTCCACCGTGCCGCGCAGATTGCGCGGCAGGTGTGCGATCCGTTCCAGCATCGCGTCGGTGCCTTCGGCCGCTTCGACCGCGAGCGTCAGGCCTTCGCAAACGGCGGCAGCCTGGCCGATATCCAGCTCGCCCATACGGCGCACGATGCGCAGCGCGCTCGCGATATCCTCCAGCGCCTGCGCGTCAGGCTTGTGCCGGCCATAGACACCGGGCGTAGCGATCAACTCGGGCGCTGCTTCCGCCGTGCCGATGACGCGGAAGCCTTCCTTCTCGAACATCGCCAGCATCGCGCGCAGCAGCGCGTCGTCGCCCTTCAGCGCCGCGGCCGCGATCCGGGGCAGCGCGAGCATGCCGCGCGCGTCGAGCCTTATCTTCTTCCATTCCGGGCGCGAGACCTTGCCGGCCATCGTCACCGTGTCGCAGCCTTGCGCATGCAGCAGCGAGAAGCAGCGGCCCAATTCGCCGATGCCGATGGGCTCGAACGGGAAGCCCGCGAAATCGGATTCGGCGCCGGCGATCGCGAGCACGAAGACGTCGCGGCCGGACTGGCGGGCGCTCTCGGCGATGGCGACCGGAAGATCGCCGTCGCCCGCGATGATGCCGAGCTTGCTCATCATTCTTCGCCGGTGTCATCGCGGCCGGCGCGCGCCGGCGTGATCGGGCGCTTGGCGGGCGCGAGGATGAAATCGATCACTTCCGCCACTTCCGGCACCGTGCCCCATTGCGCCTGCGCGCGGATGGCGTTGTTGCGGATCGAATCCGGCCACTCGCGGAAGATCGCGCGGAAGGCGGCGCGCAGCGCGTGGATATTGGCGCGCGGGACGCCGCGGCGCTTGAGGCCGATCAGGTTGAGCCCGCCGAGCCGCACATGCAGGCCGATGGCCATGCCGTAGGGGATCACATCGGTCGATATGCCCGACAATCCGCTGACGAACGCATAGCGGCCGACGCGGGCGAATTGCTGGGCGGCGGAAAGCCCGCCGATGATGACGCCGTCGCCGATCTCGCAATGGCCGCCGAGCATGACGCCGTTGGAGAACGTCACGCCATTGCCGACATGGCAGTCGTGCCCGATATGGACGCCCGCCATCAGGAAGCAGTTGTCGCCGACGCTGGTGAGGTTGTGGCCGCGCGCGCTGCCCAGGCTGATCGTCACGCCCTCGCGGATCACGTTGTCCGCGCCGATGACGAGCCGCGCCTCGGGCGCGTCGTTGCCGCGGATCTGCGCCTCGCCGCCGAGCACGGCCTGCTGGTGCACGACGGTTCGCGCGCCGATCTGCGTCTGCGGGCCGATCGTGACATGCGACAGAAGCCGCACGCCCTCGCCCAATCTTGCCGTTTTGTCGACGATGCAGAACGGCCCGATCTCGACGCCGGCGCCGAGCGTGGCGCCGTCCGCGACGAGCGCGGTGGGATGGATGGACATCACTGCTGGATGATGGCGGAATATTCCGCCTCGGCCACGAGCGTGTCGCCGACATAGGCCTTGCCGCCGAAGCGCCACACGGGACCGCGGCGGCGCAGCGCCTTCACCGGCAGGCGCAACAGATCGCCCGGCACGACGGGCTTCCTGAAACGCGCCTTGTCCACGGTCATGAACAGCACCGTCTGGTTGGTGCCGGCGGTGCCCAGCGAGTGCACGACCAGCGCGCCGGAGGTCTGCGCCATCGCCTCGATGATGAGCACGCCCGGCATCACGGCGAAGGAGGGGAAATGGCCCTGGAAATGCGGCTCGTTGAACGACACGGCCTTGTAGCCCGTGGCGCTTTCGAACGGCACGATATCCGTCAGCTTCTCCACGAACAGGAACGGCGCGCGATGCGGCAGCAGCGTCTTGATCGCTTCGACGTCGAGAACCAGTTCGCTTTTTTCCTCAGCCATCTTTGTCACGTTTGCGCCTTTTGGCGAGAAGGGCGACCGCCGCCATTTCCCGCCGCCACTGTCCAATCGGCCGCGCCGGAACGCCGCCATAATCCTGTCCACCCGGAAGATCGCCGGGCATGACGCCGGTGCGGCCCGCGAGCCGCACATGGGCGCCGATATGGGCGTGATCGGCGACGCCGATCTGCCCCCCGCAGGCGAAGAAATCCCCGACCGTGCTGCTGCCGGCGAACCCCGCCTGGGCGGCGATCAGACAATGCCGCCCGATATGGCAGTTGTGGCCAAGATGAACCTGATTATCAAGCTTGCTGCCTTCGCCGATCACCGTGTCGCCAAGCGCGCCGCGATCGATGGTGCAGCCCGCGCCGATCTCGACCTTGTCCTGCAGGATGACGCGGCCGAGCTGCGGGATGTTGACGTGGCCCCGCCCGCTGGAAGCGAAGCCGAAGCCCGGCTGGCCGATCAGCGCGCCGGGAAAGACGACGCAGTTGTCGCCGATCAGCGCGTGGCTGATCGTGACGCCGCTGGAGATGTCGCAAGCGCGCCCGATGGCGACGCCGCGTGCGATGACGGTGTTGGGCCCGACGCGCGTGCCCTCGCCGATCTCGGCACCGGGGCCGATGACGACGCCGGGCGCGAGCGTCACGCCCTCGCCCAGCTTGGCGCTCGGATCGATGGCGACGGCTTGCGTCCACGCCGCCATGTCGCTTTGCGGATAGAAGTGGCGCGCGGCGGCGGCAAAGGCGTGCGGGACGGAGCCGCACCTCAGAGTCACCAATCCGGCGGGCGGCGGATCGGCGAAATCCTTCGGGATGAAGCAGAAGCCGGCGCCCGATTGGGCGAAGCTTTTCGCCGCGCTCTTGCCGGCGCAGAACGCCAGGTGAAGCGGGCCGGCGCCGTCCAGCGTGGCGACGTCCGCGATCATGGCAGCACCGTCCGCGCTGCCCAGATCCGCCCCCGTCAGGGTGCAGATCTCGGCCAGCGAGAACGGTCCGCGATTGTCGAAGAAGCGAGGATCGGCCATGTCCGATGTGAAGCTGGCCGATGCCGGCTTACTGTCCCTGTTGCTGCTGTTGCTGCTGCTGCGCGCGGAGGAATTCCGGCGGCGGGTTCACAAGCTGCACCTTCACGGTGGGCAGCTTCTGGTCGAGCCGCTGGATCGCCGTTTGCGTCACGTCGATATCGACCGTGCCGAGCACGACGGCCTGGCGGTCGAGCAGCAGGTTGGCGCCGCGCTCGGCCATGATCCCCTGAAGGATCGGGCCCAGCGCCTGCTCCACCTGGCGGCGCGCGGTGAACACGCCGTACTGGATCTGGCCCTGGCGCGCGTTCACCTTCTGTTGGAAGGCGAGCATGCGGCCCTGGAACTCATGGATCTTCTTCGCCTTCACATCGGGCGCCAGGATGGCGATCTGCTGCTGGAGCGCCTGCTGTTCCCGGCGAAGGCCGTCGCCTTCCGCCTTGAAGTCGCGCTCGGCAGTGGCCGTGTAGCCCTGCACCTGGCGGATGATGTCCTGCCCGACCTTGGCGTTGGCCAGGATCGCGGCGCGGTTGATCACCAGGATCTTCGGCTGCGGCGTGTTGGTGGACGCACCCGGCTTGGCGGGCGGCGGAGCGGCGGACGCCGAACCGGCGCACAGGGCCGAGGCGAGAAAGATGCCCGCTATGGCGGATGCCATGCGGATAGACGTGGTCGACTTGTTCATTGGATTAGTACCCTGTTCCAGCGCTGAAGCGGATGATTTGCGTCTTATCATAACTTTGTTTGACGATGGGAAGGCCAAGATCGATTTCCACCGGTCCGAAGGGCGATTTCCAGCCGATGGCGACGCCGGCCGACATCCGGAAGCCCAGATTGTCCTTGATGCAATTGCCCTGGGCAATGGAACCGGCCGTGGCGCAGCCGCCGGAGCTGGCGGGCGCATCGGTGTGGCCCAGCGTCCCGAAATCGGTGAAGAGCGACGTGGATATTCCGTAATCTGCCGGCAGATAGTCCGGCAGGCGCAGTTCGAAGGTGCCGATGGCGTAGGTGTTGCCGCCGACCGAGCCGCGGGAGCCCTCGCCCAGCACGCGCGGACCGATACCGGCAAGCTGGAAGCCGCGGAAGCTGTCACCGCCCTTGAAGAAGCGGTCGTT
>DATATK010000091.1:0-2888 GCA_036268825.1 Rhizomicrobium sp.
CAGATTGCCGTGGCGGAAATCGCCGTGGACGAGCGTCTGCCGCTTGGCCTTGGCCATGCGCGGCTCCAGCCATTTGAACGCGAATTCGAACATCGGATGCGGATAGTTGTAGGCATCGTAGAGATCGCGATAGCGCCGGAGCTGCGACGGGCCGTCGACCACCGGCAGCACGCTGCACAGCGGCGCCGGATCGACGGCATGGATGCGGGCGAGGATTTCGCCGCATTGCCGCGCGAGTTTCGGCCGCGCATCGGCGAACTCCGCATCGCGCAGGATCTTGCGGGCGATGGTCTCGCCGGCGAGCCGGTCCATCACATAGCCGTGGCCCGCGCCATCCTCCGGTGTCAGCACATAGCGCACGCGCGGCGCCTTCACGCCGGCGGCGCGCGCGGCTTCGATCACGACGGCTTCGGTTTCCAATGGCACGGCGCTGGAGCTTTCGGTCACGCGCGCGGCGCCGCCAGGGCTGCGGCGCAGGATCAGCGGTTCGACCGCGCCGCCGACCACCGCGTCGAACGACCACGTCTCCTGGCTCGCGCCGCCGGAGAGGCGATGGAGGTTCTCGACCTTGCCGAACACGGCTTCGAGAGCGGGTTGAAAGTCAGGCGTCATCTTTCCTCATCCCGTGCGCAGGTAGCGCACGGCCTCGTCGCGTTCGAAAAGATAGAGCAGAACGCGCAGCGCTTCACCACGGGGCGATTTCAAATCCGGATCGCGGCTCAGGACCAGCTTGGCATCGTCGCGCGCCGCCGCCAACAGCTCGCCGTGGACCATGATGTCCGCCACGCGGAATTCCGGCAGGCCGCTCTGGCGCACGCCCAGAAGCTCGCCCGCGCCGCGCAGCTTGAGGTCTTCCTCGGCGATGACGAAGCCGTCATCCGTTTCGCGCAGGATCTTCAGCCGCGCCTTCGCTGCCTCGCCGAGCTGGCCGTAATAGAGGAGCAGGCAGCTCGACTTCGCCTCGCCGCGGCCGACGCGGCCGCGCAATTGGTGAAGCTGGGCGAGGCCGAAGCGTTCGGCGTGTTCCACCACCATGATCGTGGCTTCCGGCACGTCCACGCCCACTTCGATCACCGTGGTGGCGACGAGAACTTTGGTCTCGCCGGATTTGAACTTCGCCATCGCCGCGTCGCGGTCCGGGCCTTTCATGCGGCCGTGCACCAGGCCGACCGTGTCGCCCAGCAATTCGCGCAATGTGGCGGCGCGGTCTTCGGCGGCGGTCAGGTCCACCTGTTCGGATTCCTCGACCAGCGGGCAGACCCAGTAGGCGCGGGCGCCTTTGGCGATGGCGCGGCGCATGTGCGCGACCACTTCGTCCAGCCGCTCGGCGGAGAGCACGCGCGTTTCCACCGGCTTGCGGCCGGGCGGCCGGCCGATGAGGCGCGAGACATCCATGTCGCCGTAATTGGTGAGCTCCAAAGTGCGCGGGATCGGCGTCGCCGTCATCACCAGCACATCGACCGGCAGGTGGCCTTTGCCCTGCAGGGTCATGCGCTGGTGCACGCCGAAACGATGCTGCTCGTCCACCACCGCGAGGCCCAGATCGCGGAACGCGACGTCTTCGGAGAACAGCGCATGGGTGCCGACGAGGATGTCGATCTTGCCGTCCGCCAGCGCGGCCAGCGTTTCGCCGCGGCCCGCGCCACGCTCGCGGCCCGTGAGCAACGCCATGTGCACGCCGGCGGCCTTGGCGAGCGGTTCGAGCGCGGCCATGTGCTGGCGGGCGAGGATTTCCGTCGGCGCCATCAGCGCGCCCTGGCATCCGGCTTCCACTGCGTTGAGCAACGACAGCATCGCCACCACGGTCTTGCCCGATCCGACATCGCCTTGCAGCAAGCGCAGCATGCGCGTCATGCCCGCCATGTCCGCTTCGATCTCGGCGACGGCTTGCGTCTGCGCCGGCGTCAGCGTGAAGGGCAGGGCGGCGACAGCCTTGCGCGCGAGATGACCGTCGCCCTTGATGCTGCGGCCCTTCACGCCGCGCATGCTGGCGCGGATCAGGACGAGCGCGAGCTGATTGGCGAGCAGCTCATCGTAAGCCAGCCGCATGCGCGCCGGCGTCGTGGGCAAAAGGTCCGCTTCGCTTTTCGGCGCATGCGCGGCGAGCAGCGAGGGGGTGAACGCCTGCCAGCCATGGACGCGGCGGAATTCGGGGTCCTGCCACTCCGGCATCTCCGGCACTTTCTCCAGCGCACCGCGGATCGCCTTGGCGAGCGGTTTGGCGGGCAGGTCTTCCGTCAGGCGATAGACCGGCTCCTGCAAGGTCAGCGTGTCGGCCTCTTCCGGCGGCACGATGTGATCGGGATGCGCCATCTGCAGGCGATGGGCGAAGCGCTCGATCTTGCCGCTGACGAGGCGCTTGGTGCCGGCGGGCAGAACCTTGTTCAGGTAATCGGCGCGGCCATGAAAGAAGACGAGTTCGATGGCGGCGCTGTCGTCGGTGCCGCGCACTTTATAGGGCTGGCGCCGGTCGTGCGGCGGCAGATGGTCGAGCACGTTGAGCAGCACCGTCGCGATGCGGCCCTCCTCGGCGTCGATCAGGCGGGGGCGATAGGAGCGGTCGATCAGGCCCGAGGGCAGGTCGAAGATCAGGTCCACCAGCCGCGTACCCGCCGCGCGCGCGATCAGCTTCTGCAACCGGGGGCCTATGCCCGGCAGCGTGCGCGTCTCGGCAAACAGCGGAAAAAGAATCGCGGGGCGCATGGTTCGAAAGAATATCTCAAAAAACACGTCATGGCCGGGCTTGACCCACGGCTGTCCGGTTTAAATTTGTAGACAAGGCGCATGGCGTTGATTCTTCTGTGTTCCAAGCGTTTGGCGACGTTTTGGACAGGGAAGCGAGCAACACCATGCGGCATGACAATAGCGTTCTGCACCAGATCTTGCAG
>DATATK010000092.1:0-10632 GCA_036268825.1 Rhizomicrobium sp.
CCACTTCGCCGGTGAGGCCGCGCCCGGCAAGGTCGGGCGGCACGCTGAACGCCTGCACGACAAGTCCATCGGCCTGCGTCGCCGACCACAATGCGGCGCCGATGCCGACCGCGAGCACGATCACGATGAAGGCTGCCGCAATCTCGAACGCGACCTTCAGCACGTCGCCGATGTGCCGCACCCGCAGAGACCAGTGACGGATCGCATCCTCGCGCCGCAGGTCCTCGATCTGCAGTTCGATCAGCCGGCCCTGTTTCTCCAGAAACGCCGCCGCGCGCGGATCAAGTGTCTCATGCGCGCTGCCCAGTGCGAGCGATGCCGCAGAGCTGGCAGAATCGAACGGTTCCCGCTTGTCCTTTTCGTCATCGTCACTCATGCGCGGCTCCGCATGCGGTTGAGCTCCGCTGTCTCTTCTGCATCCGGCATCAAACTGGCCGCGATCACAAATTGCTTCGCGGCGCCCTGCTTCTTGCCAACATAGAGCAGCGCTTCACCCCATTTGAGATGCAGGCGGCACCATGCCGGCGCGTCCCGGTTTGCTTCTTCGAACTTCGTCAGCGCCAGATCGGAGCGGTTCTGCGCCATCAGCGCTTCGCCCCAGCCTTCGAGCGGATCGGCGAAATGCGGGCCTTTTTCATGGGCGCTCTTGAACTTCGCGATGGCGCCGGCCGCATCGCCCTTCGCCAAAAGCATCTCGCCCCACTCGGAATCGGGGAACGGAATGGACGGATCGCGCGCCGAGACCATCGCGTACCAATAATTGGCTGCATCCCAGCGATGTTCGAGCGCCGCGATGCGCCCGCGGATGCGCGTGCACAGATCGCAATCGATCGGCGCCTTCGCGATGGTCTTGTCTGCGGCGGCGAAGTCGCCGGTGGCGGCGGCTGCGCCCGCTGCCAGGGGCTCCATCACCCGCAGGCGGAATGGATTGCCGAGCTGGCCGAATTTCGCCAGCGCGATGTTCAACTGCGCGGTCTCCGCTTGCATCGCCGTCCAGCGGCCCAACACATAATCCGCGCTCATCATCGAGGCATGGCGGTTGAGGAGGGCGTTGTCGTCGCGGGTCACGGGCATCGCCGCGTAGGCTGCATCCAGCCCTGCGCCGTCGTGCAGGAATGCATAGGCCGCCAGGTCGCCGTCGCGCAGGCTCTCCGTCAGGCCCGCGAATTCGGGCTGCCGCCAAGCCTCGCGTTCGTAACCGATCTGTGCCTGAAAGTCGCCGAGCGAATTGGCGAGGGCGGCCAGATCGCCCAACGTGTTGAGCGCGGCCGCGCGGCGATCCATGTCGGCATCGCCGCCGGCCTTGTCCATCTCCACCAGCTTGCGCTCGATCCGATAGCTCGCCTCATCGTGCTGCAGCGAACCTTCCTGCGTCGAGAGATTCTGATAGGCCATGTTGAAATCGGGCCGCACCTCCAGCGAGGTACGCAGTTGCGCGATCGCGCCGGGGATGTCGCCGCGTCCCTGATAGATCGTCGACAGGCCGACATAGGCCCAGGCGCGGTCGCTCGGCGAGCCGGTCGCGATCAGCGCGCGATAGGCCGCTTCGGATTCCGCGGTGCGCCCGCGATTGGAGAGATAGACCGCGTAGCGATACGGCTGCGTCTTGGCATAGACCGCTTCGGCGGCCTGTTGGAGCAATTTGTCGAAATCGGCTTCGCTGCCGGTGAAATCCGGGCTCCCATCGGCGCCGACGCGCGCGGTGACGCTGATCGCGCCCGCTGCGTTGCGCGTGATCTCGCCGCTGATATGCGTCTGATGCCCAAGCCACCGTGTCAGGTAATCGTAGACCTGTCCGATGGAGACGCCGGTGTCGGGGATCTGCACCTTGATGTCGCTGCCCCAATCGTTGGCGTAGCTCGATGCCGCGCGGGCCGATGCCGTCTGCGCCTGTAGCTTCGCCAGCTTGTCCAGCAGCCGCGCCGCGACGACGTCGCCGGTCAGACCGCGCGCCGCCATGTCCGGCGGGACGGAGAAGGATTCGATCACCAGCCCGTCGTCATGCGCGGCGCTCCACAGCGCCGCGCCCACCATCACGATCACGGTGAGCGCCAGAAGCGCGAGCGACAGCTCGAACGCGACCTTCATCGCCTCGCTGGCATGGTGCAGCCGGAGCGAACGGCGCCTGAGCCGCTCTTCCTGGCGAAGGTCTTCCGATTGCAGATGCAGGAACTCGGCCTGCGCCTGGGCGACCTTGACCTGCTCGTCGAGATAACGGTCCGCCTTCTCCCGGCTCGCCGCTGCGAAGGACAACGCCGCGGCCGCCGCGTCGCCATGCTGCGCCTCGCCTGCCGGTCTGCCTGTCTCGTCGCTCATAAGGCTCCCCTTCGCCGGCTTCTTATAGCCGATGATTCCGGGAGGCGTCAGTTCGGACTGGACGTCACGTTTTGGGGAGGATCACGATATCCTCGGCAGGCGGCGGCTGGATGGCGTCATAATCCCAGCTGTCGTGCGTCGTCAGGCCGTCCGAGTCGGTGATATCGGCCTTGAGCGGCAGGCCGGTCGTGCGCGAAATCCAAGTGCGCTCGTCGGCGGTCACCGCGCCGATGATGCTGTGGGCGGCGACGATGTCGAAGACCTCGGTGCCGATGGTCTCGCTACCGTCCGGATGGCAGGTCTCCTGGTTCTCGATGGTCTTCTGGCGATACCAGGCCTCTTTGCTTTCAGCCGTCTCGGTGGAAATGGTCCATGTCCGCATCACGCTCACGGTGAGGTATTCCTTGCCGCCAACATAGACCATCGTGATGGTCATCGCGCCGGTGCCTGGGCTTTGCGCCAGCATCGTTTCGCGGTGCGGCGTGTGAATCTTCTTCACGATCGCAGCCGTCAGCGCATCGCAATCGCCGGCCCATGCCGGCTCTGCTGCCACAAGCATTGCCGCTGCCAATACACCCAAAAGGATTTTGCCCGGCACGTCTGTCCTCCCGACTGTAAAAGGACTATACAATATCTGACTTGTCTCGCTTCTGTTTTTTCAACAGCGCCACCAATATGACCGACACGCCGCGATATTTGCGCCGCACCATCGATCCCTATCTGGGCACGCTCGTTATCCTCGCGCTGGTGAGCGCCGGTGTTTGGGCCGAAGCCTTCGCGATACGATCCTGGCAAATGGCGCTGGCGGTACCCGTCATATGGGCGTTGTTCGGCGTGCAATTCTATATCTCGTCGCGATACCGAATTTCGTGGACCGGCGAAGCGATCCGCCAGCAGGCGGGCGGCGGCGGCGATGTGCGCATCGCCTATGGCGATATCACCCGTGTCGCGTCCGAGTTCGAGGTTCCGTCGCGCCATGGCCCGACACGGCCGATGCGGCGGATCGCGATCTATGCCGGACAGCCGCGTCACAAGCAGACATTCATCGACATCTCGCTGAAGCATTTCGCGGCGGACGATATTGCGGCCCTGATGCGGGAAATTCAGTCCCGGCGGCCCGATCTGACGCTGCCGCCACAGGCCTGACCGGAGCGGTTGCCACCGGGCCGCGCCGTTCTATGATGCAAAAAACTCCGGGGTGTCTTTCCATGAAGGGCCTGATGCAGGACTGGCCGTTGCTGGTCCACAAGATCATCGACCATGCCGCGCAATATCACGGCGACCGGGAGGTCGTGACGCGGACGGTCGAGGGGCCGATCCATCGCACGAACTATCGCGAGATCGCGGCCCGCGCCCACCGCGTCGCCGGCGCGCTCTCCAAGCGCGGCATCAAGTTCGGCGACCGCATCGGCACGCTGGCCTGGAACACCCACCGCCATATCGAGGCCTGGTACGGCATCACCGGCATCGGCGCGATCTATCACACGCTGAACCCGCGCCTGCATCCCGACCAGATCGCCTGGATCGCCAACCACGCCGACGACCGCGCGATCTTCTTCGACACCACCTTCCTGCCGCTAATCGAACAGATCGCGCCCAAGCTGAAGAAGGCGAAGTTCTTCGTCGCGCTCACTGATGGCGCGCACATGCCGAAGACCAAACTCAAGAACGTCATCGCCTACGAGGATTTCATCGCCAAGGCCGATCCGAAATTCCCCTGGAAGGAGTTCGACGAGAACACCGCCTGCGGGCTTTGCTATACGTCGGGCACGACCGGCAATCCCAAGGGCGTGCTCTATTCGCACCGCTCCAACGTGCTGCACGCCTTCATGGCGGGGCAGGCCGATGCGATGGGCCTGCGCAATGTCGATGCCGTGCTGCCCATCGTGCCGATGTTCCACGCCAATGCCTGGGCGCTGGTCTTCGCCGCCCCGATGATCGGCTCCAAGCTCGTGCTGCCGGGGTCGAAGCTCGACGGGCCGTCGGTCTGTGAACTTCTGTCGGACGAAGAAGTGACGATGAGCGCGGCGGTGCCGACCGTGTGGCTCGCGCTGTTCCAATATCTGGAGGAGACCGGCAAGACGCTGCCGCATTTGAAGCGCGTCTTGATCGGCGGCTCGGCCTGCCCGCGCTCGATGATCGAAGCGTTCGAGACCAAATACGATGTCGAGGTCGTCCACGCCTGGGGCATGACGGAAATGAGCCCGCTGGGCACGCTCGGCTCGCTCAAGGCCAAGATGGCCAAGCTGCCCTATGACCAGAAGCTCGACATCAAGGCCAAGCAAGGCCATCCGCCCTTCGGCGTCGAGATGAAGATCACCGACGACAAGAACAAGGAGTTGCCGCGCGACGGCAAGGCGTTCGGCCGCCTCAAGGTGCGCGGGCCGGCGGTGGCGAAGGGCTATTTCAAGGGCGAAGGCAAGGATGCGTTCGACAGGCACGGCTGGTTCGACACCGGCGACGTCGCCACGCTGGACGAAGACGGCTACATGACCATCACCGACCGCGCCAAGGACGTGATCAAGTCCGGCGGCGAATGGATTTCCTCCATCGAGATCGAGAACCTCGCCGTCGCCCATCCGGCGGTGGCCGAGGCCGCGGTGATCGGGATTCCCCATCCCAAATGGGACGAGCGGCCGCTTCTCATCGTGGTCCTGAAGCCGGGCATGACGGCGACGAAGGAAGACATCTTGAAATTCCTCGACGGCAAGATCGCCAAATGGTGGATGCCCGACGACGTCATCTTCGTGGACGAGATCCCGCACACCGCCACCGGCAAGATCCAAAAAACCGTCTTGCGCGAGCGCTACGGAAAGCACAGGCTCCCCGCGGCGGCGGAATAACAGGGGACAACGATGCGGGCATTGGGCGTCATCGCGCGGTTGTCCTGCGCGGCGTTCGCCGTTTCGCTCGTCATCGGCCTCGTCGCGAGCTTCGGCACGCGGCTGGAATTCTGGAACTACCGCTTCGGGCTCTACGCGCTGTTCCCGTGGTGCATCTATGCCGGCATCCTCGGCGCCGCGCTCGGCCTTGCCTGGGCGCTCGGCGCGTTCTTCTCCGATCGGGGCGAAGGGGCGGGCTACGGCGCCATCGGCCTAGTCGGCTCCATCGCGGTGATCGCGGTGCCGCTCTACACGATCGCGATGAGCACTGAGCTTCCGCCCATCCACGACATCTCCACCGATACCGAACACGCCCCCCCATTCGTCTCGCTGCTGAACCAGCGCCCCGGCGCGGAGAACCCGGCGCAATATGACGGCGCCTCGCGCGTCACGTTCAAAGGCAAGTCCGAAAGCGTCGCCGCGCTCCAGCACAAATATTACGAGGACGTGCACGCCACCGCGATCCTCACCTCGCCCGAGCGCCTGTTCCGCCGCGCGATCCGCGCGGCTTACGCGATGGGCTGGAACATCGTGGCGGTGGTCCCCGACGAAGGCCGCATCGAGGCGACCGACACGACGCGCTTTTTCGGCTTCACCGACGACATCGTCATCCGCGTCAAACCCTCCGGCATGGGCGCCCGCCTCGACATCCGCTCCGAATCCCGCACCGGCCAGAAAGACTGGGGCCGCAACGCCGACCGCATCCGCGCCTACATGAAGAAGCTGGCGGAGAGCTGAGCGGTTAGCGTCAAGGTAACGCTGTGGCTATTTGGATTTATCGACCTGAGCAGATGAAGGCCGCGTTCTTTTGATCTGCGGTGGCTGGATATCAATGACCGGCTTGCCACGCCTCGTAACTGTAATCAGTTCGCCCTTTTCGACGAGCGCAACCACCTCGTTGAAACGTCTCCGGAAGTCCGTCATGGAAAACGTATTCATGCGCAAATATTAAACGCAGAGTTTCATCGTGTCGAGTGATAATGCCCGCCTTCACTCACCACCCGTCCCTCCTGCTCCAGCTGGATCAGATGCGCCTGGACCGATCGGGCGGCGGCGGGATGGAGGCGTTTGTCTACGTCGGCATACATGCGCGCGACCATTTCGGGGATGGTGGAAAGTCCGTCGCCGACCGCAGCCAATATCTGCGCCTCGCGCTCCAGGCGATGCGCGATATAGGCGTCGAGGAACGGCGCGGGGTCGCGGATCGGGGCGCCGTGGGTGGGATAGAGGATGCGGTCGTCGCGGGCGCGCAGCTTGCGCAAGCTCGCCATGTATTGCGCCATGTCGCCGTCGGGCGGCGTGACCACCGTGGTCGACCAGCCCATCACGTGGTCGCCGCTGAACAAAGCCTGCTCGTCCTTCAGCGCGAAGCACATGTGGTTCGACGTGTGGCCCGGCGTGTAGACGCATTCGACGGTGAAGCCGTCGCCTTCGATGATCTCACCATCCGTCACGCGCACGTCCGGCATGAAGGCGCGGTCGCCGCCTTCTTCCATCTTCACGACGTCATCATGGCCCGAGCCATGCGGGCCGAACGCATAGGTCTTCGCGCCGGACCACTCCTTCAGCGGCTGCGCGGCAGGCGAGTGATCCGAATGGGTGTGCGTGACGAGGATGTGGCTGACGCGCTTGCCGTCCAGCGCGCGCTTGAGCGCGTCGACATGCTCCGGAATCAGCGGGCCGGGATCGATGACCGCGACATCTTTGCCGCCGACCAGATAGACCCCCGTGCCCTTGAAGGTGAACGGCCCGGGATTGGGCGCGAGAACACGCGCGATCAATGGCGAGAGCGCGATGGGTTCGCCAAACGGGACGTCGAAATTGCGCTCGAACGGAATCGCCATGTCACATCCTAGCGGAATTCTTCGCCGGGTTCTGGGCGGCCATCTTGCCCCGCCGCGCCAATGCGTCGGGCCGCGTGCGGCGCAAGGTGCGCGCCCAACTCTGCGGCGCTTTCGCGGTGAATTTTTCCAGCACCTGCGAGAACCGCGCCGAGCGGTGACGCGCCCGCTGGACCCAGCGCCGCGCGATGCGCGAATTGGCCGAGAGGATCGCAAGGCCGATGGCGAACGGCATGACCCCGATCAAGGGGATCGGGACCGGCAGCAGCATCACGATGAAGCCGATCACCGCGAGCAGCAGGCCAATGGCAATGAGGATGATCCTGCGCAAGCCCGCTCCCGCCGTTGTGGCATGGGAGTCTTACGGCAAAACCGGCAGGAGGGATCAGCGAATTGGGGCGTTGAGCGCGGAAATCTGCAGATAGCGCGCGATCGCGTCGGGGCGCGTGCGGCGCAGGGTGCGGCGGACATAATCCGGCGCGCGCTCCGCGAAACGCTCCACTGTGCGCGACAGCAGCGCGGAGCGATGCCGCGCCCGCTGGATGCTCCGGCGCGCCTTGCGGGAATGGGCGGTCAGCATGGTGAATCCGGCCAGCAGCATGAACATGCCGACAGGCGGCAGCGGCACGGGCACAAGGATGACCAGGACGCCGGCGGCCGTCAGCGCGGCGCCCAGCGAAATGTTCAAAATCCTGCGGAATCCCTGGCTCATGCAGACGGAACGCGGGTTTGACCGGATTCGATCCCTCCCATAACGTCGCGGCCCTCGAAAACCGGCTGGAGAGCGCCATGAAATTCTACAATTCCGTCGGCCCCAATCCGCGCGTCGTGCGCATGTTCATGGCCGAAAAGGGCATCACCATCCCCGCCGAGGAAGTCGACCTGATGAAGGGCGACAACCGCCGCGAGCCGTACCTCAAGAAGAACTCCATCGGCCAGATGCCAGCGCTGGAGCTCGACAACGGGCATTGCGTCACCGAGATCACCGCGATCTGCGAATATCTCGAAGACACCAACCCGGCGCCGCCGCTGGTCGGCGCCACGCCCGAGCAGAAGGCCGAGACGCGCAAATGGACGCGGCGCATCGACCTCAACATCTGCGAGCCGCTCGCCGCCGGCTTCCGCTACAGCGTCGGCCTGCCGCTGTTCAAGGACCGCATCCCCACCGTGCCGGAAGCGGCAGAGGGCTTGAAGGGCATCGCGCAGCACTACATCAAATGGCTGGACGGCGAGATGGCGGGCAAGGATTTCGTCTGCGGCAAGCGCTTCACGCTGGCCGACATCCTGCTGTTCTGCTTCCTCGATTTCGGCACCCAGGTCGGCCAGCCGGTCAACCCGGACAACACAAACATCGCCGCCTGGTTCGCCCGCGTCAAAGAGCGGCCGAGCGCGAAGGCGTGACGTCTTTCGAAGATGCGGTCGCGTTTATCCTCCCCCGCATCAGCGGGGGAGGTGGACGCCGAGCGAAGCGATGGCGGACGGAGGGGGTAAGTCGCGCTCTCCGAGTGCCCCCCTCCGTCTGCCTCGCGCTTGCGCGCTCGTCATCCACCTCCCCCGCAAAGCGGGGGAGGATAAATGCGTTCGCCCTCCTGGCATTCGCGACTTTGCTCATCACCCCCGCCCACGCCACGCCCGGCGTCACGCCCACCGAGGTCGTCGTCGGCACGCATGTCGATCTGTCGGGGCCGCTGTCGCCCGTGGGCGCCGCCGTGCGCAACGGGCTGCAGATGGCGTTCGACGAAGCCAATGCGCATCCGATATGGGGGCGCAAGCTCAGGCTCGTCGTCGCCGACAACGGCTATGACGCGGACAAGGCGGTCGCGGCCGAGAAGACGGTCCTTTCGCCCGACCGGATCTTCGCCATCCTCTGCCCAACCGGAACGCCGCCCGTGGCCGCGGCGATGCCGCTCTTCGTCAACGCCGGCGTGCTGCACCTCTTCCCGTTCACCGCCGCGGACGACACCTATGTTCCGCAGCAGCCGCTGGAATTCGCCATCGACCTTCCCGTCGCGGACCAGATGCGCACCGGTTTGCGCGCACTGTTCGCCTTGCGCGGCGCGATGCGCGTGGGCGTGCTCTATCGCGACGACGCGTTCGGCCGCGCCGCGCTGGATGGCGTCACGCGCGAATTGCAGCGCCGCCGGATGCAGCCCCCGCTCGCCGAAAGCTTCGCGCCCGGCGCCGCCAGCGTCACCCGCCAGCTCGCGGCGCTGAAGGACGGCGGCGCAGAGATCGTGGTCGTCGGCGGCGTGGCGCAGGAGGCCTTCACTGCCATGCGCGAGGCCCATGCGCGGCGCTGGTCGCCCATCTTCCTTTGCCCCACCGCCTGCTATGTGCCGCAAGTGCCGACATTGGGCGGGCGCGCGGTGGCGGGCCTCTACGCCGTCGCCACCACGCCCATTCCGTACCCGGACGATCCCAACCCGGCTCTGCGCGCCTGGGTCAGGCGTTACGAGCACCGCTTCCACACCCTGGCCTCGACCGACGCGTTCCGCGCCTATCTCGATGCGCGCCTGTTCGCCGAGGCGCTGCGCCGCACAGGGCCGGACCTGCGCCGCTCCCGCTTCGCGAGCGCGCTGGAGGCGATGCCGCCGTGGCGCGATCCCGTCTACGGCGGCGTGCCGGTGGATTTCACCAGCCGCGACCATCTGGGCTTCCATGGCGGGTTCCTCGCCCAGGTGAAGGGTGGACGCTGGGTTACATCGCCCTCGACGCTCCCCAAACGTTAATGGCAAAGCGATAGCGCGCCCTCATTAAGCATGGCGTCACATTCATCGGCGGTTCAGCGCGGAACATGCCTAATGTGGAACCCATGCATCCGTTCGAGCCGGCACCACCTCCCCCACCGCGCAACGGCGCCATCGGCGTCCTGGTTGCGTGCGCGCTCGTGCTGCTCGCGCCGTCGGCTCTGGTGTGGTTCGTCCGGCTGACCGCGCTCGGCATGCAGTGTGCGCCAGGCCCCGCGCTCTGCCGCGGACAGGCGCTGGGCGGCGGCTTGCGCGACGCGCTGGATCTCGCCTGGATCGTCGGCGCCAATCCCATGGTCGCGGTCGGGATCGCTTTCATCGGCGGCATCGCCGGGTTGATCGCGCATCGCCCGCTCTCCGCCGGCCTCAGCCTTCTCGTGCTGCCGTTGGCCGCGTTCGTGCTGCCGACCTTCGCGGTCTGGGCCTCGCGCTTCGACGGCTGCCAGATCAACGAGGCCGGCGTCGGCGATTGCACCCTGTGGGGTGCGCAGATGGGCATGGCGTTCCACCAGGCCGCGCGCGTGCCGGACATGATCTACGACATCGCCCCCTACAGCTTCGCCCTCGCCTTGATGGTGGGCGCCATCGGCCTGCTGTTCTTCAGGCCGCTGGAAAGTTGAAAAGGGTCACGCGGAGCCGCGGAGAACGCGGAAAGTCGCCGGTGATCCAAATGCCCCCTCGCAGTCATGGCCCGCGAATGCGGGCCACCCAGGTACAAAATCGCGGTTGTTTAGATTGAAGCTTTTTCTCTGCGAGCTTTGGTTTTCAAGATAGCAGCGACATCACCTGGGTGGCCCGCATTCGCGGGCCATGACAAGGGGTGCGATGGTGATCGCCTGCACGCTT
>DATATK010000093.1:0-23100 GCA_036268825.1 Rhizomicrobium sp.
TGCTTCGCAAAATTGTCGACCCTCCCTCAAGGGGAGGGTGGAAGGAGCTTGATATGGAACTCAAAACCGTCGCCGCGCCGATCGTGCCGGTTCGCTATTTCGAGGGCGGACCAAAAGACAATGGTGGCGCGCCGCTCGTCTATCTGCACGGCGCGGGCGGATTGGCGGCGAACGATCCGTTCCTCGCGAAGCTGGCGACGAAATATCACGTCTATGCGCCGCTGCTGCCCGGCTATGGCGACAGCGAGGAATGCGGCGAGGTGCGGGACATGCTGGATGTCACGCTCCATACCTGGGACGTGGTCGAGGCGCTCGGGCTGAAGCAGCCGATGCTCGTGGGCCATTCGATGGGCGGCATGATCGCAGCGGAGATGGCGGCGATCGCGCCCAACGATGTGACCAGGCTCGCGCTGATCGCGCCTGCGGGATTGTGGCTCGCCGATCACCCGATCCCCGATATCTTCGCGACGATGCCCTACGATTATCCCGCCCTGCTGTTCCACAATGTGGAGGCCGGCACCGCGATGCTGACCGCGGGCCTCGCGCTCGACGATCCGGAGTGGCTGAAAGCCTTCCTCGTCACCAATGCGCGCCAGCTCGGCATGGCGGGCAAGCTGCTGTTCCCCGTGCCGGATCGCGGGCTGGCGCAGCGGCTCTATCGCATCAAGGCCAAGACGCTGCTGATCTGGGGCGACAGCGACAGGCTGATCTCGCCGGTCTACGGCCAGGCGTTCCGCAAAGCCATCAAGGGATCGGAACTGGTTTCTATCCCTGAAGCAGGCCACATGGTGACGGTGGAGAAGCCGGACCTCGTGATGGCAGCGCTAGCGCGGCTGGGGTGACGCGCTCTGCGATTTCGTGAACGCGATGCGGCAGTAGAGGCCGTCTTCCGGGTATTCCACTTTCACTTCGCCGTTTTTCTCGCGCACCGGCACGGTCTTGATGACGCGGCCGCCGAAGCCTTCGCGTTCGGGGCGGACGGGCGCCGGGCCGCCGTGCTCTTTCCATTCGATGGCGACGCGGTCGCCGTCCGCCGCGGGCTCGTCGCTCCAGTGGATGGAGACGTAGCCGTCCGGCACCGACAGCGCGCCGTATTTGATCGCGTTGGTGGCGAGCTCGTGCATCGCGAGCGCGAGGTTGCCGCCGGTCGCTTCGGATAGCGTGACGTCGGCGCCCTGGATGCGGAAGCGTTCGGCGTTCTCTTCCAGGAACGGCGCCAGGGTCGCGCGCACCACCGCGCCGATCTCGACATATTGGTGTTGGCCGGCGAGCACCAGGTCACCCGCCGCGCCCAGCGCATGCAGGCGGCCGAGGAAGCGCTTCAGGTATGCGTCGAGATGAGCATTCTCCGGCGCGCCCTTTTGGCGGGAGTTCTTGGCCAGCGCATCGATCACGGTGACGAGGTTCTTCAGGCGATGGCGCGCCTCGCCGATCATGAGCTCGCCCTGCTCGCGCGCGAGCTTGGATTCGTGAACGTCGCGCATCGCGGTGATCCATTCCTCGACATCGCCGCCCGGCCCGGTCAGCGCCACGGCGCGGCTGCGATACCAGCGCCAGTCGTCCGCGTTCGCGTCGCGCAGGCGGAATTCCGCGAAATGATCGCCTTTGACGCCGTCGGGCCGCAATCTGCCGCGATCGTCTTCGTGCACCGCGTCGAGCCAGTTGCGCCCGCCATAGCTGGGCCACGCCATGCCGGTGACGCGCGTCCACGACGGATGCGGATCGTTGACGTTGCCGTCGCCATCCGTCACCCACACGATGTCGGAGGTGACGGCCATGAGGCGGCGGTAGCGCTGCTCGTTGCGCATCGAGATGGAGAGCGCCGCGCGAAGGAAATAGGTGATCGCCACCAACAGCACGCTGACCGTGGACCACAGGACGATGGTGATCACCTGCGCGCGCGCGGGCACCACGAATGAGAATGGCGGCGGGATGAACGCGAACCAGACGATGGCGATGCTGAGCGCGAGCGACGCCGCGCCATATTCCCAGCTTGCGATGAGCGTGACGGCGATGACCGCGGGCAGGAAGAAGACCAGCGGCACGCCGGACGTGCCCAGCCCGATCTGCAGGCGCAGGGCGGTGATCAGCGAGGCGACGGCCAGCGCGCCGGCCAGCCAGGCCAGCCGCATTGCCTGCGAGCGCGGGCGCAGGATGAACAGCACGAAGGGCGGCTGCCCGCCGCTCGCACTGCCGTCGCCGGAACGTCCTGCCATTCCCAACCTCCAACCGCATACAAAAAAGCCCAGAATGGATTGCGGCGCAACTGGAGCGCGCTCAAGGGGTTGCTGGAAGCTTGACACGCGATAGGCAGGGGCAAACGCTGGGGTGAACGCTATCTTCGGTACGGTAGATGACAAAAGAGTTCGATCTGGTAATCCGGGGCGGTACGCTGGCGGATGGTCTGGGCGGGGCGTTGCGGGACGCCGATGTCGCGATATCCGGCGGGCGCATCGCCGAGACCGGCAAGATCGCCGGCAGCGGGCGCGAGGAGATCGATGCGAAGGGGCTTCTGGTCACGCCCGGCTTCGTCGATATCCACACCCATTATGACGGCCAGGTGACGTGAGACTCGCGGCTGCAGCCGTCGAGCTGGCATGGCGTGACCACGGTGGTGATGGGCAATTGCGGCGTCGGCTTCGCGCCGGTGCGGCAGGCCGACCACGAACGCCTGATCGAATTGATGGAAGGCGTGGAGGACATCCCCGGCGCGGCGCTGCATGAGGGCTTGTCGTGGAACTGGGAATCGTTCGGCGACTATCTCGGCGCGCTGGAGAAGACGCCGCATGACATCGACTTCTGCGCCCAGCTTCGGCATGGCGCGCTGCGCGTCTATGTGATGGGCGAGCGTGGCGCCAAGCTGGAGCCCGCGACCGAGGCGGACATCGCGCAGATGCGCGCGCTGACGGCGGAGGCGATGCGCGCCGGCGCGATCGGCTTCTCCACCTCGCGCACGCTCAATCATCGCACCGTGAAGGGCGACCCGACGCCGTCCCTGCGTGCGACGCAGGCCGAACTCATGGGCATCGCGCAAGGCATGAAGGACGCAGGCTCGGGCGTGATCGAGCTGATCTCCGATTTCGACAATCCCGATCCGGTCACGGAATTCGGCATGCTGCGCAGCCTGGTGGCGGAAAGCGGGCGGCCGCTCTCGCTGTCGCTGGCGCAATCGGGGCGCGAGGCGGATGGCTGGAAGGGGCTGCTCGGCATGATCGCGCAGGCCTCGAAAGACGGCCTGCCGATGCGCGGACAGGTCGCGCCGCGGCCCATCGGATTGCTGCTGGGCCTGCAAGGCACGATCAATCCGTTCATCGCGCACGAGGCGTTTGCCGCGATCAAGGACAGACCGCTGGCCGGGAAAGTCGCCGCGATGCGCGATCCGGCGTTCCGCGCGCGGATCATGGCGGAGAACGAGGCCAGACAATCCCATCCGCTCGCCCGCCGCGTGATGGCGTTCGACCAGATCTATCCCTTGGGCAATCCGCCCAATTACGAGCCGCCGCGCGACAGCGCCATCGGCGCCGAAGCCCGCCGAACGGGCCGCGCGCCGGCGGAAGTCGCGTATGACGCGCTGCTGGAGGACGAAGGCCGCGCCTTCCTGTTCAGTCCGTTCGCGAACTACACCAACTTCAACCTCGATTGCTGCGGCGAGATGATCGCGAGCCCGGACACGGTGATGGGCCTGGGCGACGGTGGCGCGCATGTCGGCATCATCTCCGATGCGAGCTACACGACCTATCTACTGTCGCACTGGGGCCGCGACCGCGCGCACGGGCGGTTCGACCTCGGCTATCTGGTGAAGCGGCAAACGGCCGACACCGCGCGCGCCGTGGGCCTGCTCGACCGAGGCGTTATCGCGCCGGGGATGAAGGCGGATATCAACGTGATCGATTTCGGCAAGCTCCGCGTCGATGCCCCGAGCATGGCGTTCGATTTGCCCGCCGGCGGGAAGCGCCTGCTGCAAGGCGCACAGGGCTACGTCGCGACCGTAGTGTCCGGCGAAGTGACCTATCGCGACGGCAACGCGACGAAGGCGTTGCCGGGGAAGTTGGTAAGAGGGCCGCAATCTTTTCCACCCTCCCCTTGAGGGAGGGTCGACAATTTGCTTCGCGCAGCGGAGCAAATTTCGGGAAGGGGCTCACTCCACTTGCTCTCCGGTTATGTTGAAGACGCTCATCTCCGCTGTCGTTGAATGAGCCCCTTCCCGAAAAATGCTTTGCATTTTTCGACCCTCCCTCAAGGGGAGGGTAATTAAGCCGCCTTCAACCGGTAATGACTCACGCCCCACACCTCGCCGTTTGCGTGGCCGAACATTTCGGCGGTCGCGAGGAAGAACATGCGCCAGCGGCGGCGCCACATCGCGGCGTCGATGCCGTAGACGGCGCGCAGGATCGGCATGATCGCTTTGGTCTGGGCGTCGAAATTGGCGAGCCAGTCGAGCGCGGTGCGGCGATAGTCCGTGCCGCTCCAGCGCCATTCGTCTTCCACCGCGAAGAGATCTGGGAACTGCCGGATCAGGCCATGGCTCGGCATGATGCCGCCGGTGAAGAAGTGCTGCGCGATCCAGTCGTTCTCGTCCTGATGGTCGAAGCGATAGGGCGCGCGGGCGTGAGCAAAGACGTGCAGGAACAGGCGCCCGTCCGGCTTCAGCCAATCGCGCGCACGGGTGAGCAAAGCGCGCCAGTTGGCCATGTGCTCGAACATCTCAACGGAGACGATGCGGTCGAAGCGCGCGTCGATGGTGAAGTCGTTCATGTCGGCGGTGACGATCGTGAGGTTGGTCAGGCCGCGGGCGCGCGCCTGGCCTTCGATATGAAAGCGCTGCAGCGCGGAGTTCGACACCGCGGTGATGCGCGCGTTCGGGAAATGCTCCGCCATCCACAGCGACAGCGAGCCCCAGCCGCAGCCGAGTTCCAGGATCGATTGGCCGTCCACCAGCGCGGCGTGGGCGGCGGTCACGGCGAGCGCGATGTTCTCGGCTTCCGCCAATGTCTCGTTGCCGCGCGGATAAAGGCACGAAGAGTATTTTCGGCGCGGCCCCAGGATCAGCCCGAAGAATTCCGGCGGCAATTCATAATGCTGCGTGTTGGCGGCGCCCGCGTGCTCGGCGATCGCGTGCTCGGTCATCGCGCCCGCGAAATCCGCGTCGCTGCCGGCGCGCGCGAGTTCCGCGTCGCGCGTGGCGATCAGGCGGCGCATGCCGGTGGTGACCAGGAAATCGGGGATGGGCGCGCGCTCGGCCAACAGGCCACCGGCGGTGAGCAAATCCATTTCGTGCCTCGTTTGCGGCTTCATGGGTCATACGCGGGCCATGCGGGAAAGGATCAGTGATCCGACGGCCCGCCGCATCCGTTTAAGGGGGCTGGGACAAGGAGAACCGGATGCTGTTGTCCCGCCGACACCTGTTCCTGACGGCAGGCGCCCTCTGTTGCGCTGGTCCTGCTCTGGCGCTCGCCCCGCCGCCCACGGGCGCGCTATCTTTTCGCGTCTCTCGCAACGGTTCGGTGATCGGCACGCATGCGCTCAAATTCGCCACCGTGGGCGACGCGCTGACCGTCACCGTCGCGGTGGAACTCGCCGTCAGTTTCGGGCCGATCCGGCTCTTCCACTACAAGCACGACACGATCGAGCGCTGGAACGCCGGGCGGTTCGACAGCCTCGATTCCAAGACCGACTATGACGGCGAGCCCGGTTTCGCGACCGTGCGGCGCGATGCGGCCGGCCTTATCGTCGAAGGCTCCAAGGCGCCGCGTTACACCGCGCCCGTGGGCACGCTCGCCGCCACGCACTGGAACCGCGCCGAACTGGCGGGACCAATGGTCAATCCGGAAAACGGCCTGCTGCTCACCCCGCGCATCAGCGACAAGGGCATGAGCAGCGTGGCGCTCGCCAGCGGCGCCTCCATCCCCGCGCGGCAATATGACTGGCGCGGCAAGGACGATCTCGACCTCTGGTACGACGAAAAGAACGTCTGGGCCGGGCTCACCGCCGTGGCGGGCGACGGCTCCAAACTGGTCTATGAGCGGCTCTGAGAATCGCTTGACGTGCAGATAGTTTCATATGAAACTATCTTGGCTAGCGCGACAGGAGATGGCCATGGCCGACCTTTGGGAGAACCCGATCGGGACCGACGGGTTCGAGTTCGTCGAATACACCGCCCCCGATGTCGGCAAGCTCAAGGCGTTCTTCGAGGAGATGGGCTTTCGCGCCGTCGCCCGCCACCGCTCCAAGGACGTGACGCTGTTCCGCCAGGGCGACACCAACTTCATCGTCAACGCCGAGCCGGACAGTCACGGCAGCCGCTTCGCCAGGCTGCACGGCCCCAGCGCCTGCGCCATGGCATTCCGCGTCAAGGACGCGCGCAAGGCCTATGACGCGCTGATCGCGCGCGGCGCCACGCCGTTCCAAAACCAGGTCGGCCCGATGGAGCTGAACATCCCCGCCATCGAAGGCATCGGGGGCAGCGTGATCTACCTGGTCGATCGCTACGGCGCACAATCGATCTACGACGTGGACTTCGTGGCCACCGATCCGGCGAAGGGCTTCGCCCATCCCGGCGCCGGCCTCACCTATATCGACCACGTCACCCACAATGTGTTCCGCGGCAACATGGACAAGTGGGCAGGCTTCTACGAGAAACTCTTCGACTTCCGCGAGATCCGCTATTTCGACATCGAGGGCAAGCTGACGGGGCTCAAGAGCCGCGCGATGACGAGCCCGGACGGCGGCATCCGCATTCCGATCAACGAGAGCTCCGACGACAAGTCGCAGATCCACGAATATCTCGAAGAGTATAAAGGCGAGGGCATTCAGCACATCGCGCTGGGCTCAGACAATATCTACGAGTCCGTGGAAGGCCTGCGCGCCAAGGGCGTTTCGTTCCAGGACACGCCGGACACCTATTACGAGCGCCTCGACAACCGCATCAAAGGTCACGGCGAGGACGTGCCGCGCCTGCACCGCGATGGCATCCTGATGGATGGCGAGCATGACGGCGAGATCGGCCTCTTGCTCCAGATCTTTACCAGGAACGCCATCGGCCCGATCTTCTTCGAGATCATCCAGAGGAAGGGCAATCAGGGCTTCGGCGAGGGCAATTTCAAGGCGCTGTTCGAAAGCATCGAAGCCGACCAGATCAAGCGCGGCGTGTTGCAGGACACCACGCAGCCATGAGCAGCAAGAACTGGATCGAGTTTCCCCGCATCGAGGGCGAGACCTCGCGCCAGGCGCATGCGGACTTGCCGGCCGGCACCTATGAGCGCGAGATCGGGCGTGACGGGTTCTTCGGCCCCGCCTCGCATCTTTATCACAAGCATCCGCCGACGGGCTGGTCCGCCTTCGAAGGCCCGCTGCGTCCGCGCGCCTTCGACGCGAAGGAAGCGGCCGAGGCGTCGAACGAGCCGTTCAAGTCCGTGCCGCTGCTGTCCAACGCCAACTGCCAGATCGCGATCTGGTCGCTGCCGGAGGCGATGCCGCATCTGGTGCGCAATTCCGACGGCGACGTGCTGCTCTTCATCCACCAGGGCGAAGGCGACCTGTTCTGCGATTTCGGGCATCTGTCCTATCGCGACGGCGATTACATCATGCTGCCGCGCGGCACGATGTGGCGCCTGACGCCTGCGTCGCGCACCGTCTCGCTGCTGATCGAGGCCACCAACGGCGCGTTCAAGCTGCCCGAGCGCGGGCTTCTGGGTCCGCATGCGCTGTTCGATCCCGCCGCGCTCGACACGCCCAAGTTGGACGATGCGTTCCGCGCGCAGCGCGAGGGCGAATGGAAAGTGCGCGTCAAGCGGCGCAACGCGGTCTCCACCATCACCTATCCCTACAATCCGCTCGACGCGGTGGGCTGGAAAGGCAATCTGGCGCCGGTGAAGCTGAACTGGCGCGACATCCGCCCAGTGATGAGCCATCGCTATCACATTCCGCCATCCGTGCACTCCACTTTCGTGGCGGACCGCTTCGTCGTCTGCACCTTCGTGCCGCGGCCGATCGAGAGCGATCCGGGCGCGCTGAAGGTGCCATTCTATCATTCGAACGACGATTACGACGAGGTGATCTTCTATCACCAGGGCGAGTTCTTCAGCCGCGACAACATCCATCCGGGCATGATCACCTGGCATCCCAACGGCTTCACGCATGGCCCGCATCCCAAGGCCTTCGCCGCCGGCGCCAAAGCCGCCAAGACGATGACCGACGAAGTGGCGGTGATGATAGACGCGCGCGATCCGCTCGACATGAGCGCCGCCGCCGAGGCGCATGAGGACCTCGGTTACGCCAACAGCTGGATACCGAAATGAAGCTCGCCTCGCTCCGCCACGGCCGCGACGGGACGCTGGTCGTGGTGTCGCGCGATCTGGCGCGCGCCGTCGCCGTCCCGCATATCGCGTTCACGATGCAGGCCGCGATGGATGGCTGGGCCGACGCCGCGCCGCGCCTGATGCGGGTCTACGATCTTTTGAACGAAGGCCCGGTCGATGGCGAGAGGCCGTTCGATCCGGCCGCCTGCGCGTCGCCGCTGCCGCGCGCCTATCAATGGGCGGACGGGTCGGCTTACGTCACGCATGTGGAATTGGTGCGCAAGGCGCGCGGCGCGGAGATGCCGCCGAGCTTCTGGACCGATCCCTTGATGTATCAGGGCGGCTCGGACAGTTTCATCGGACCGTGCGATCCGATCCTCGCGGCAGACGAAGCCTGGGGGATCGATTTCGAGGGCGAGGTCGCGGCCATTGTCGACGACGTGCCGATGGGCGTCAGCGCCGAGGCGGCTGCGAACCACATCAAGCTGTTGATGCTGGTCAACGATGTTTCGCTGCGCAACCTGATCCCCGCCGAACTCGCCAAGAATTTCGGCTTCTTCCAGTCCAAGCCCGCCACCGCGTTTTCGCCCGTGGCCGTGACGCCGGACGAGTTGGGCCAGGCCTGGCACGACGCCAAGGCGCATCTGCCGCTCACCGTCACGCTGAATAACGAACGTTTCGGCGCGCCCAACGCGGGCGAGGACATGACGTTCTCCTTCGCCGAACTGATCGCGCATGCCGCGAAGACGCGTTTCCTCGGCGCGGGCGCCATCGTCGGCTCCGGCACGGTGTCCAACAAGGACCGCAGCGCCGGCTCGGCCTGCCTCGCCGAACGGCGCACGCTGGAGACCATCGAGCAGGGCGCGCCCAAGACGCCGTTCATGAAGTTCGGCGACCGCGTGACAATCGAAATGTTCGATCTCGAAGGGCGCTCCATCTTCGGAGCGATCGACCAGCATGTCGTCCGATACGAATCCTGACTTCACGCTCTACGGCTATTTCCGCTCTTCCGCGGCGTTCCGCGCGCGCATCGCGCTGAACCTGAAGGGCATCGTGCCAGAGAACAAATTCGTCCACCTGCTGAAGGATGGCGGGCAACAGCACGCGCCCGGCTATGCGCGCATCAACCCGCAGGAGCTGATCCCGACCCTGCTGCATGATGGCAATACCATCGGCCAATCGCTCGCGATCATCGAATATCTCGACGAGGTGCATCCCGAGCCGCCGCTATTGCCGCGCGATCCCGCCGGCCGCGCGCGTGTGCGCCAGCTTGCCTATGCGGTGGCGTGCGACACCCATCCGGTGAACAATCTGCGTGTGCTGCTGCATCTGCGCGACGCGTTCGGCGCGGATGAGCCGGCGCGCGCGGAATGGCAGCGCCATTGGATCGCGCTCGGTTTCGCGGCGCTCGAAACGCTGCTCGCAAGCTCGCCGGACACCGGCAAATTCTGCCACGGCGACACGCCGACGCTCGCCGACATCTGCCTGATCCCGCAAATGGCCAATGCACGGCGCGTCAACATGGATCTGGCGCCCTATCCCACGCTCACGCGCATCGAAGAGGTCGCGCTCGCACACCCCGCATTCGACGCGGCCCTGCCGAAGAACCAGCCCGATGCCGAATGAGATTCTGGAGCGGCTCGATCTCGACCACTTCCTGCCCTATCGGCTGTCGGTGCTGTCGAACAAGGTGTCGGATGCGATCGCGCGGCTCTATTCGGAGCGCTTCAGCCTCTCCACCGCCGAATGGCGCGTGATGGCGGTGATCGGCCAAACTCCTGGCCTGTCGTCGCGCGAGGTCGCGGCGCGCACCGCGATGGACAAGGTGCAGGTCAGCCGCGCGGTCGCGGCCCTCGTCGGCACCCGCCGCCTGCAGCGCGACGGCGACGAGAGCGACGGCCGCGTCACGCGCCTGTCGCTCACCGCCAAGGGCCGCGCGATCTACGACGAGATCGTGCCGCTCGCCTTGCATCTCGAATCCGTCTTCCTCGCCGCGCTGACGCCGGCGGAGCACGACGCGCTCGACGGCCTGTTGGACAAGCTGTCGCGCCAGGTGAATTCGCTCAGCTTCTGACGATCAGGATCGCAAGCGCCTTCGGGCCATGCGCGCCGAGTTCGAGCGTCTGCTCGATATCGCCGGTGCGCGACGGGCCGGTCACGAGGTTGAGCGTGTGCGGCAGGCGCGCGCGCACGCGCGTCAGCACATTCTCCAGATGCGGCAGGATCGCGTCGGCGCGGATGACCGCGATCTCCAGCCCGGCGCGGAAATGCCACGACGCCGGCGCGCCAGTTTGCGCGAGGTAAGCGAGCGTGCCGGTTTCCGCGATGGCGAAATCGGCGCGCGCCAATGCCGCATCGTCCGGCCCCGGGGCCGATTGCTCGACGGTCAACGAACCCCACGGTAGCCCGGCAAAGGCGCTGCCGTCGGGCAGATGCACGGACGCGGGCAGGTTTTTCGCGCGCAGGATATCCGCGATGGCGGCGGGGATGCCGGCTTCACTGTCCAGCATGTGCACCTCGGCGTGCTCGCTGCGCACCTCGTCGGCGAAGCGCTGGACCGGGTCGCCTTGCGGCGTAGGCGCAACGTAGGATGCGGGACGGTCCGCGCGGCGTATGCGGCGGGCACGGATGCCGGAAAGAATCTGCTCGCGGCTGCTCATCGCCGGGCCTTCCACAATTGGTGGAACGTCTTGCCTTGCGGCGCGGGAAAGTCGCGCACCGCGAACCAGCCGCGCGGCAGCGGCAGGGAACGAACGTGACCGCGCTTGCCGCCCGCGAATTTCAGGATGTGCGCCATCATCGCGGCGCCGAAGCGATAGAGGGCAGGGCGCTTGGTGGCGAAGGCCCATAGGCCGAGACCCGCGACCATCCCCTTCGGCGCGAGGCCGCTTTCATATTCGACGCCGCGCCAATAGCGCATGATCGTCGGCAGCGGGATCTTCACCGGGCAGACTTCGGCACAGCGGCCGCAGAAGGTGGAGGCGTTCGCGTGGTGGCTCGCTTCGGCGACGCCGAGCAGGTTGGGATTGAGCGCGGCGCCGATGGGGCCGGGATAGGTGGCGCCGTAAGTATGGCCTCCGACGGCGCCGTAGATCGGGCAATGGTTGAGGCACGCGGCGCAGCGGATGCAGCGCAAAACGTCCTCGGCTTCGGTGCCGATCAGGCGGGACCGCCCGTTGTCGACCAGCACGACGTGGAAATTCTCTGGCCCATCGCCAGTATCGCTCGGCCCGGAGAACAGCGAGACGTAGCTGGAGATATCCTGTCCGGTCGCCGAGCGCGTCAACAGGCGCAGCAGCACCGCGACATCGTCGAGATCGGCGACGACCTTTTCGATACCGGTGAGCACGATATGGGTCTTCGGCAGCAGCCGCGTCAGATCGCCGTTGCCTTCGTTGGTGACGAGCACCGTCGCGCCTTCCGCGGCGCTGAGGAAATTGGCGCCGGTGATGCCGGCATCCGCCGCTTCGAATTGCGCGCGCAGCATCGTGCGCGCCTCGGCGACCAGCGCGGTGCGCTCGTCCAGCACGCGCGCAGGATCGAGCGTGGTGTGCGCGGCGCGGAACGCGACCTCCACGTCTTCCTTGTTGAGATGGAAAGCCGGCGCGATGATATGGCTGGGCGGTTCGTCGCGCAGCTGGATGATGTATTCGCCCAGATCGGTTTCGACCGGCACGATACCGTTCGCGACGAGGAACGGGTTGAGCCCGATCTCCTCGCTCACCATCGATTTGCCCTTGGTGACGGTCCTGGCGCCGGTCTCGCGCAAAATGCCCAGGATGATCGTGCGCGCTTCGGCGGCGTCGCGCGCCCAATGGACATGGCCGCCGCGCGATTGGATGTTGCGCTCGAAGGTTTCGAGCAATGTGTCCAGATGGGCGAGCGCGTAATCGCGCACGGCGCGGCCCTGTTCGCGCAAAGCGTCCCAATCGCCATAGCGGTCGATCGCGTCGGCGCGGCGTTGCACGAAATGCGTGCCGAGGCGGCCGAGGGCTTGCTTCAAACCCGCATCCGTCAGGGCTTTGCGCGAGGCGGCGCGGAATTCGCGCGGGTTCGGGATCATGTCTCGCCCAATGCGGGGCCGCCGCTATCCGCCAGCACTTCGGCGACATGGCGCACGTGCAACGCATTGCCCTGGCGTTCCATGCGGCCGGCGAGGTGGAGCAGGCAGCCGAGATCGCCGCCGATCACGGTGTCGGCGCCGGTGGCGCGGGCATCGGCGATCTTGTCGTCCGCCATGCGCTCGGAGATTTCGGGATATTTGATGGAGAACAATCCGCCGAAGCCGCAGCAGATTTGCGGCTCCTTCAATTCTGTGAGTGACAGTCCGTCGACACTGCCGAGCAACTGGCGCGGCTCATCTTTCACGCCCATCTCACGCAGGCTTGAGCAGCTATCGTGATAGCAGGCGCGCACTGGGCACGACGCGGCGACGCGCTCCATCTTTCGCTCGCGCACCAGGAACGAGATCAGTTCGTGACTCTTCGTTGCCAGCGCGCGGGCGCGGGGGCGGTAGACCGGATCGTCTGCCAGCACCTCGGGATAGTGTTTGCGCAGCATCCCGGCGCAGGAGCCGGATGGCGCGACGACGAAATCGAAACCTTCGAACGCATCGATCACCTGGCGCGCGATGGCGGCGGCGTGCGCATTGGCACCGGCATTCCAGGCGGGCTGGCCGCAGCAAGTTTGCGCGGGCGGGACTTCCACCGTGCAGCCGGATTCTTCCAGCAGCTTCACCGCAGCGAAACCCACTTGCGGGCGCACCAGATCGACGAGGCAGGTCACGAACAGTCCGACGCGCGGTTTCATCGGCGCTTGCGCCTGCGGGGCATTTCCTTGCCGAGCGCGTAGGTCGCTTGGCGCAGATGCTCCATGAAGGTCTCTCGGTCATCGATCGTGGCGAGGGTGGTGTAGGGGATCACGCCGCCGATGCGCACATGGACCTCGGTGCCGATGCGGTCGTGCACCTCCTTGAACAGCAGCGACAGGCGCAAGGTCATGCTGACATGGCTGGCGAGCTGGAACAGGCGGCTGTTCTGGCCCGCGAAATAGACCGGAACCACGGCGGCTTTGGCCTGGGTGATCAGCCGCGCGGTGAGGTTCTTCCACTCCGCGTCCACCGCGTGGATGTCCCACGGCTTGGGCGTGGTGGAGACGCCGCCGGCCGGGAAGATGACAAGGCAGCCGCCGCCCATCAGATGATGCTTCGCGGCGGCGCGCGATTTGAGATTGGTCTCCAGCGCCTCCTTCGTCTGCGCGAAATCGACGGGCAGGAGGAACGGCTTGATCTCCTCCGCGCGGTCCAACACCGCGTTGGTGAGCACGCGGAAATCCGAACGCACGCGGGCGATGAGCTGGCAGATGATGATGCCGTCGAGCACGCCGAACGGATGATTGGCGACGACGACCAGCGCGCCGGTGCGCGGCAGTTTCACCAAAGCGTCGTCATTGGTGACGACTTTCAGCTCCAGCCGCCGTATCGCGGAATCCCAGAAGCTTTCGCCCGGTTTCGGATTGGTGCGGTGCTCGTCATAGATGCGTTTGAGACGCGGCTGGCCGGTCATCCGCTCGATCATGCGGATGACGAGACGTTTCAGCCGCTTGTCCTCGGCCGATGCATAGGAAAACGTATCGCTGGTCGCGTTGGGCATGATTTGGCGAGTCTATAGGCCCGGCGTGAACGAATGAAGGCGTTTGTTTCCTCCGCCCGCTTTGCGGGGGAGGTGTCGGGCGCGCGTACCACGCGCGAACGACGGAGGGGGAGACGGAGGACCTGAAGAACTAGCTTTCGCCGGTCCTCACACCCCCTCCGTCTGTCGCGCTGGCGCGCGCCATCCACCTCCCCCGCAACGGCGGGGGAGGACATTAGAAATGCCGCTTCAGCCAGTCCAGCATGGCGGCGCTGGTTTCTGCGGGGTGTTCCTGCTGGGTCCAGTGGCCGCTGCCGCGAATCAGGACACGCTCCAGATCGGGCACAAACCGTTCCATGCCGTCTGTGAGCGATGGCGGCAGGACGACGTCGTCCTCGGCCATGATCATCAGGCTGGGAACGCTCACTTTGTATTCGACCGGCGCCATGATCTCCCAGTTGCGGGTGAAGTTGCGGTACCAGTTGATGCCGCCGGTGAAGCCGGTGCGGGTGAAGCTGTCGATGAAGACCTGCAACTCGGCGGGCGTCATCACGATCTCGCCGGGCCATTTGCTCTCGTCCGACTGCAGCGCGGCGACGAGTTCGAGATTGCGCTCTTCCTTCGGGCGCTTGGCGTATTCCTCCGCCGTGCCGCCGTTCTTGCGCATGAAGAAGCGGAAGGTCTTGCCGACGTCCTTCGCCAGCGCGGCGTCGGCGAGCCCGGGCTTCTGGAAATAGACGATGTACATGTTCTCGCCGAACACCGCGCGCATCGCCATGATCGGATCGACGGGCGAGCGCGGCAGGAACGGCGTGTTGACGCCGATCATGCCCTTGACGCGCGCCGGATGCAGCAGCGGCACCATCCAGGCGACGAGGCCGCCCCAATCGTGGCCGCAGAAGATCGCGTCGTCGATGCCGAGCGCGTCGAGCATGCCGACGAGATCGCCCGTCAGATGGGTGATGTCGTAATCCTCGACCTTTTCGGGGCGCGAGCTTGCGCCATAGCCGCGCTGGTCCGGTGCGATGACGCGATAGCCGGCGGCGGCCAGCGCGGGGAGTTGATAGCGCCAGGAATAGGCGAGCTCCGGAAAGCCATGGCAGAGCACGACGGGCGTGCCGGTCTTCGGACCCATCTCGTAAACGGCCATGTCGATGCCGTTGGTCTTGATCATGGTGGGGGCGGGGAAATCGACCATTTGTGTCTCCGTCAGGCGGCGAGGCCGAGGCGCGCGAACATCTCGGCGCGTTCGGGCCCGAATTTGGGGGGATAAAAATCGCGGGCTTTCTTCTGGGCTTTGGGCATCGCCCAGACGCGCAGGATGCGCGCGACGATGGCGGGGCGTTTCAGGAAAGCGGTCGGTTCGTCCAGCATGTGGAAGATGCGCGTCATCGCGCGGGAAACTTCGATGTCGCCGCGCTGGGCGGGCAGCAATCCGTCCTCGGCGAAGCTCTTCATCAGGCGGGCGCGCAAGCCGGGCCTGTAATTCGGATCGCGCTCGTGCTGGGCGCGGCGGATGGCTTGCAGGTCGAGCGTCACCATCGAGTCGAAATAGGGGCGGATCGCGGATTTGATTTCGCGGTCGTAAATCCGGGCGCGTTCGGCGGGAGCTTGCGTGGCGTCGAGGGCCGCACGCAACAGATGCGCCTCCACCACGCCGGAGGAACAGCCGCGGCCGTAGAGCGGATTGGTGCGCACCGCCGCGTCGCCCAGCGCGAAGAAGCCGAGCGCTTGCGGCGCGCCGTCTTTCAGGAAATGGCGCCAGACATTCTGCAAATTGCCCATCGAATAGACCGGGCTTGCCGGCTCGGCGCGCTCGGGATTCATCCAGCGCGCGGCGCCGGGCAATGTCATGCAGACGGCGTCGAAGGTTTCGGGTTTGACCACGGCCATGCGCATTTCGGTCTCGATCTCGGGGATCGCGAGCGTGACCGAACAATGGCGGTTGTCGCCGATGAAGACACCGAACTTGATGTAGCCCAGATCGCCGCCGCCCGGCGTGCCGTCGCGCACTGGCTCGCTCTGGCCGTCGCGCAGGCGGTAGTGGCGCGTGAAATAGAGGATGCCGCAGGGGTTGGACTCTTCGCGGATCTCGAGGCCTTCGGCGCGCAGCCATTCGGGGAACATGGTGTTGCGGCCCGTGGCATCCACCACGACATCGGCGCGCATGTCATTCACCACGCCGTCCTGTTCGACCTTCAGGCCTTCGACGACGAGCACGCCGCCTTCGCGCCGCGCGATCAGGCCGCGCACGCCGGCGTTCGTCACGAACGTCACACCGGGGATGCGCGCCGCGTAGCGCCGCATCGCGAGCTCCAATGTGGAGCGGCGGCTGAACAGCAGCATCAGGTCTTCGTCGCCTTTGACGGGCGTGTAGCGTTTTTCGAGCGTTGGCGGCAGCGCTTCGGCGAAACCGAACAGGCGCGTGCCTTCGGCCAGAAGCTCCTTCATCAATTCCGGATATTTGTCGCGGATCAGCGCGGTGAGCCGGCCGAGGAAGGCGTGGCTGTGGCGAAGCTGCGTCGCACCTTTGCGCTCCCATGTGTTGAACGCCTCGTCCGGCGACAGGTCGGGCGGCGGGGGATCGCGGTCGAGGATGACGATCTCGCGCGCGCCCCCGCCGAACGCCAAAGCCGCGCCCAGGCCAGCGATGCCTGCGCCCGCCACCAGCACGCGTTCACGCGTCGTCGTCATGCGAATTTCGTTGCCGCCCATGCCAGACTTGCCCAGCCGACGAGGAACGCAAGGCCCCCGAACGGCGTGACCAAACCTAGCGTCCGCGTGCCGGTCAGCGCCAGCAGATAAAGCGAGCCGGAAAACAGAATTATGCCCGCCAGGAAGAAAGCTGCCGCAGCGTTCGCGCCGGTTGCCGCAGCGGGGTTGCGCGCGGCCAGTGCGGTCAGCCCCATCGCGAGCGCGTGGTACATCTGATAGCGCGCGCCGGTCTCGAACACCTCCATCGCGTGCGCGTCGAGCCGGCCCTGCAAACCATGCGCGCCGAACGCGCCGGCCGCGACCGCGAGGAAGCCGTTGATCGCGGCGATGAGCAGCCAGATATTCATCACGCGCAGCCGCAGCCGCCGCCATGCGCGTGGCTGCCGTGGTCGTGATTTTGTGGATGGGTCTCGTGCAATTTCGCGAGCGCGGCTTTGGAGATGTCCGCCGTCGCGGCAAAGTCGTTCTTCGCGGTGTCGAGCAGAACGCGGTCGCTCATCAGTTCGAGCGCGGTCAGCGCCAGCGCCTTGGCGCCGTCGATCACCGCGTCGTCGCCCTTGGGAGACGCGGCCCAGGTCGCGAATTCGGCGTTGTGGATGATGACGCCCGCGGGCGCCACCGCCAGCATCGGATGGATCGAGGGAACGCGGTGGCTGACATTGCCCATGTCGGTCGAGCCCGCGAAGCCGGCGGGGATTTCCTTCACCGGGAAGAAATCGCGGCCCAGGCCGCGCGCGTGGTGCATGAAGCGGTCCGCCATCGGCCAGTTGGTCTTCATGTCGAGATAATCGGTGTTGCCCCATTTGATCTCGGCCTTGGTGCCGGTGGAGAGCGCCGCGCCTTCGAAGCAGCGATGCACGCGGACTTTCAATTCGGCGAGCTCATGGATATCCACCGCGCGGACATAGAAGCGGCAAGCTGCCCGCTCCGGTACGATGTTCGCCGCGAGGCCGCCTTCGGTGATGATGCCGTGCAGCCGTTCGCTCTGCTTGATGTGCTGGCGCAATTGCGCGATCGATTGATAGGCGGTGACGACGGCGTCGAGCGCGTTCAGCCCGCGATAAGGCATCGCGGCGGCGTGCGCGGCGCGGCCGTGATAAGTGACTTCCACTTCCGAGATCGCGATGCAGGGCATGGTCGCGAGATTGAGGTTGGACGGATGGATCATCATCGCCGCATCGCAGCCGTCGAACGCGCCTTCCTCGGCGATGATCTCCTTGCCGCCGAAGCGCTCTTCCGCCGGCGTGCCCAGATAGCGCACGCGCCCCGGCAGCTTCGCGCCGAGCTTGGACAGCGCCAGCGCCGCGCCGAGGCCGGTGGTGGCGATAATGTTGTGGCCGCAGGCATGGCCGACGCCGGGCAGGGCATCGTATTCCGACAGGATCGCGATGGTCGGCCCGCCCGCCTTGCCGAATTCCGAAACATAGGCGGTCTTCAGCCCGAACGATTCACGCTGCACCGCCAGATCGTGGCTCTCCACCGCGTCCGAAAGCCGCTTGGCGGCCTTGTATTCCTCGAGCGCGAGTTCCGGCTCCTGGTGGATCGCATGGCTCAGCGCCAGCAATTCGTCCCGCATCGAATCGACGATGCGTTCGACATCTTTCTTGAGTGCGTCCAGCGACATGGGGCAAAACCTGTGGCGTGCGGCCCCATCATAGACAGGTCGCGGCGGCTTTGCGAAGGTGTGCGACATGACCGTATTTGCGACCGCGCCGGATGGCGTCAGGATTGCGTATGAAATGGTGGGCGAGGGCGAGCGCTTCGTCGTACTGGTGCACGGCTTTGCCTCGGACCGGGTGCAGAACTGGAAGGCGCCTGGCTGGTACGCAACCCTGACCGGCGCGGGCTATCGCGTGCTGGCGCTGGATTGCCGCGGCCATGGCGAAAGCGGCAAGCCGCACGATCCGGCGTTCTACGGCCACGACAAGATGGCGACCGATGTGATCGCCGTGATGAACGATGCCGGTGTCGGCACCGCGATGCTGATGGGCTATTCGATGGGCGGCTATATCAGCATGTCGCTGCTGCTGCGCCAGGCGGAGCGTTTCACCAAGGTGGTGATCGGCGGCGTGGGCGCGAGCTATCTCGATCTCGCCGCCGCCGAAGCCTCCGTCGCCGATCCCGCGCGCCGCGCGATGATCGCCGACGCGCTGGTGGCGGAGGATGTGTCGACGATCACCAACCGCACCGCCAGGGATTTCCGCGCCTTCGCCGACCAGGCGGGCAAGGACCGGCTCGCGCTCGCCGCCTGCATGCGCGGCAATCGCGATGCGTTCAGCAAGGAACAATTGGCGGCGTCGACGCGGCCGGTGCTCGTGGTCTGCGGCGAGGCGGATGTGCTGACCGGTCCGCCGGGTCCGCTGGCCGCCGCCTTCGCCAATGGCCGCGCCGTCACCGTGCCGGGGCGCGACCACATGACGGCGGTGGGCGACAAGGTCTACAAACAGGCCGCGCTCGACTTTCTGGCAACATAATCAAGCGCTTGCGCCGCATACGCTGGCCGTCGCGCCGTACGGTTGCTGGATTCGGCTTCCCGGGACTTGTACAACCATTGGGTTGAGGGGAGCCAAATATGAAACTGGGATTGTTGTTGGCCGCGGCGGCGGCGCTCGCGGCGTCGTCCGCGCTCGGCGCCGCGCCGCCGGTCGAGGCGTTCGGCAGCCTGCCGGCGCTGACAAAAGTGCATCTGTCGCCGGACGGCAAGTATTTTTCCGCCATCGAACCACTGAACGGCCGCCCCACGGTCGTGGTCTTCGCGCTCGACGAGCCGACCAAGCCCATCATCTTCAGCGATCCGGAAACCTTCGCCGAGGATTCTACCTGGGTAAACAACGACCGGCTGATCTGCATCGTCTATGGCAACATCGTCGAGAACACGAAAAAGGGACTTGAACTGCACACCTGGTCGCGGGCCATTTCGGTGAGCGTTTCGGGCAAGGATCCGGTGGTGCTGCTCAAGCGATCGCTCTGGCACCGTTACAACCGCGCCGCCGCCAACGTGGTGGCGCTCGACACCACCGATCCCAACGTCGCCTATATGTCGATGTACAATGAAAACGTCGCGGCGCAAAACTACTACTCCAACGATCTCATCAAGGTGAACGTGGAAACCGGCAGCCTCGAAACCGTGATGCGCGGCACCGAGGACACCATCGACTGGGTGATGGACGGCAAGGGTGGGACAGTGGCGCGCATCGATGAAAAGCTCGACCAGCCGACCCAGGAGCAGCAGGACCATCTCTACCTCTATCGCGGCGACAGGCCGGCAGAGGTGGCGACGTTCGATGCCTCCAAGGGCTGGGAGGCGAGCGAGTACGATCTCACCGAGGACGGCAAGGCACTCGCCATCGCCCGCCACGGCGACAAGAACACGCTGGGCCTCGACCTCTTCCCGCTCGACGGGACGTCGTTCGGCGGCACGCTCCTGCGCGATCCGAACTACGACATCAGCTTGATCTATCTGGACGATTGGGCGCGGCGCGTCGTCGGCGCCGAGATCGATACGGACAAGCGCGCGTTCCAATACATCGATCCGGTGTTCGCGCGGCTGCAGCGCGGGCTCGAAGCGGCGCTTCCCGGTGAGAACGTGGTGATCGAGAGCGGCGACAGGGCGGGCGAGAACTACATCATCTCGAGCGGCAACGCTCAGAATCCACGCACCTACTGGCTCTACAATGCGAAGACCCATCAGCTGAAGGCGCTGGCCCAGCAATATCCCGGCCTTGCGCCCGCCGATCTCGGCGAGATGAAAGCCTATCCTTACAAGGCCGGGGACGGGATGGACATCCACGCCTATCTTACCCTGCCGCCGGCAAGCGCGGGCAGGAACCTGCCCCTCGTCGTGCTGCCGCATGGCGGGCCGGAAGCGCGCGACGTGATGGGCTTCGACTGGCTGGCGCAGTTCTTCGTGTCGCGCGGTTACGCGGTGTTCCAGCCGAACTTCCGCGGCTCCTACGGCTACGGAAAGACGTTCACGGATGCGGGCAATGGCCAGTGGGGCCTCAAGATGCAGAGCGACATCAGCGACGGCGTGAAGAAGCTGATCGCCGACGGCACCGCCGATCCCAAGCGCATCTGTATCGTCGGCGCGAGCTATGGCGGCTATGCCGCGCTCGCCGGCGCCACCTTCACGCCTGAGCTCTATGCCTGCGCCGTCAGCATCGCGGGCATCTCGAGCGTTCCCAACATCATCGGCACGGCGATCATCGAGACCGGCGAGAAATCCTCCACCACCGACTATTGGAAGGAACGCATCGGCGACATCTCCAGTGACGAACCGGCGCTGGATACGGTGTCACCCGCGCTCCACGCCGCCAACGTGAGGGCGCCTATCCTGCTTATCCACGACAGCCGCGACGTCACCGTGCCCATCGCCCAGAGCGTCCTCGAAGAGGCGGCGCTGAAAAAGGCGGGCAAATCGGTGCAGTTCATCACCATCGACGGCGACGACCACTATCTCAATCTCGCCAGCACGCGGATCGAGGCGCTCCAGGCCATTGAGAAGTTCCTTGCGGCCAATATCGGGCGCTGACATCTTGGGCCGGCCCTCAGGCCCCAGGAGCATCGATGAGCGCCGCCGAAAAGAGTCACGCCCCCGCCCGGCTGGAGTCCAACCCGTTCGACTGGGCCGATCCGCTGCTTCTGGACGAGGAGCTTTCCTCCGAGGAGCGGCAGGTGCGCGATGCCGCGCGCGACTATTGCCAGGACAAGCTCATGTCCCGCGTCAAGGACGGCTTCCGCCACGAGACCTTCGACCGCGCGATCATGACCGAGATGGGCGCGATGGGCTTTCTCGGCTGCACGCTGCCCGAGGCCTATGGCGGCGCGGAGATGAACTACACCTGCTATGGCCTGGTCGCGCGCGAAGTGGAGCGGGTGGATTCGGGCTATCGCTCGGCGATGAGCGTGCAGAACAGCCTCGTGATGCACCCGATCTTCGCCTATGGCTCCGAAGAACAGCGGCGGCGTTATCTGCCCAAGCTCGCCAGCGGCGAATTCGTCGGCTGCTTCGGGCTCACCGAGCCGGATTTCGGCTCCGATCCCGGCGGCATGAAGACGCGCGCGGTGAAAGAGGCGGGCGGCTTCCGGCTCAACGGCGCCAAGATGTGGATCACCAATTCGCCGATCGCCGATCTCGCGGTGGTGTGGGCCAAGCTCGACGGCGCGATCCGCGGTTTCATCGTGGAGCGCGGTGCGCAGGGTTTCTCCACGCCCAAGATCGAAGGCAAGTTCTCCCTGCGCGCCAGCGTCACCGGCGAGATCGTGCTGGAGGATTGCCTGGTGCCGGAAGCGGCGCTGTTGCCGGACGTGCAAGGCCTGTCGGGTCCGTTCGGCTGCCTCAACCGGGCGCGTTACGGCATTGCGTGGGGCGCGATGGGGGCGGCGGAATTCTGCTGGCATGCGGCGCGGCAATACACGCTGGACCGCAAGCAATTCGGCCGCCCGCTCGCCGCCAACCAGCTCATCCAGAAAAAACTCGCCGACATGCAGTCGGAGATCACGCTCGGCCTTTGCGCCGCCGCGCGGTTGGGCCGGCTGATGGATGACGGCCGCGCCGCGCCGCCCGCGATCTCGCTGCTCAAGCGCAACAATTGCGGCAAGGCGCTCGCCATCGCCCGCGAGGCCCGCGACATGCACGGCGGCAACGGCGTCTCCGACGAATATCACGTCATCCGCCACGTGCTGAACCTCGAAGCCGTCAACACCTACGAAGGCACCCACGACGTCCACGCCCTCATCATGGGCCGCGCGATGACGGGCATCCAGGCGTTCAGTTAGCTCACAACCTCTGCGCCAGGCACATCCAGTCCCAGGGGCGGTTCCTGGCGCGGGCTTTGGTTTCGCGGACGCCTTCCTCGGTCCAGGAATAGCGGGCGCGGCCGATGCGTTTCACGGCGAAACCGTTGGCGGCGAAAATCTCCTCGAGTTCGCGGCGCTTGAAATGTTTTTGCAGATCGCCATAGCGGTCGACCAGGCCGCCGGCGTGGATCGTCGCGTCGCTACCACCCGACACTTTCTCGATCAGGCGCTCGGCTTCCAGCGACGGGATGACGACGAGCGCGTGGCCGCCGCGCTTGGTGACGGCGGCGAGGCTGGCCCAGAGCGCGGCGCGGCGCACTTCGCTTTGCTGGGTGATGACGTTGAGGCAGACGGTGAAATCGGATTTGCGCCCGATCTTGGCGGCGGCGCGGGGAATGTCGAGCGTCAGCCAGGATACGCCCTTCATCCCGGCGCAGCGCTGTTTGGCGCGGGCGATGATGCGGGGGGCGAACTCCACGCCCACGATCTCGCCGAAGGGCGCGCCGAATTTGGCAATGAACGTGCCGATGCCGCAGCCCAGATCGACCAGCACGCCACCGGCGGGCGCCTTCGCCAGCTTCACGAAGCGCGCCAGATAATCGTCCGTCTCCTGGTCGGCGATGTCGCAGACCTGGGTTTCGAACTTGCCGGCGAGCCGG
>DATATK010000094.1:0-18736 GCA_036268825.1 Rhizomicrobium sp.
ATGGCGGCGATGACGCAGGCTTGCGTCGCCGCGCGGGAGAAGAAGGAAAAGATGGCGCCGGCGTCCGAACCGCAGCTTTCCATCGGCGCCAGCGTCGCAGCCGCCTTGCCGCACTGGTAGGCCGGGGCGCATAATCGCGCCATGCCAGCGCAGCAACGTCTCGCTTACGCCGCAACCCAGGCCGCCCGTGTGGCCTTTTATGGCGCGCATTATCTGGCCGCGCGTGTCTTGGCGCGCGACGGGTTCAAGGCCATCGAGAAGCCCGCGCACAAGATTCCCTCCGCCGGCGCGTTGCTGGGCGCGATGCGCGCGCTGTTCGAAACCGATTGGCGGAACGTCGAAGCCGGGCTTTATCCCATGCCCGTCGATCTCGCCGACGAGACGCGCCATGCGCTCGGCAGCCTGCGTTATCTCGCCGACATCCCGCGTGTGGCGAAGCGGCAGAAGCGCCACGGCCATGACGAAGTGAAGGCGAAAGGCGCCAAAGATTCAAAAGATCTGCCGCGCTACTACCGGCAGAACTTCCACTACCAGACCGACGGTTATCTGAGCGAGCGCTCCGCGCGGCTCTACGAATTCCAGGTCGAGGCCCTGTTCGCCGGCACGGCCGATGCGATGCGGCGCCAGGCCTTCGTGCCGATCGCCCGCGCGCTCGATGGAAGCGATGCGCCCACGCTGCTCGACATCGGCGCGGGCACGGGCCGCTTTCTCTCCTTCGTGAAAGCCGCGCGGCCTGGCTGGAAAACCATCGCGCTCGATCTCTCCGAGCCCTATCTCGACCGCGCGCGCTCGGCCTTGCGCGGCAAGGGCGATGTCGAATTCGTCGCCGCGCCCGCCGAGGCGATGCCGCTGGCCGACGCCAGCGTGGACGCCGCCGTCAGCATCTACCTGTTCCACGAATTGCCGCCGAAGATCCGCGCGGCGGCGGCAAAGGAAATCGCCCGCGTGCTGAAACCGGGCGGAACGTTCACGATCGCCGACACGATCCAATATGGCGACGCGCCGGATTTCGACGGGTTGATCGACGTCTTCCCGTCGCTGCTGCACGAGCCCTATTACGCCAGCTACGTGAAGATCGATCTGGCCAAACTGTTCGGCGCCGCGGGGCTGGAGCATGTCGCCAGCGAAGTCGCCTACCTCACCAAGGTGGCGACGTTCCGCAAGCCCGAGCCGAAGCGGCGCAAGTAAAACCGGATATCAGCGCAGCCAGTTTTCAATCGACAGAGATTTCACACGCGAGAATTCGCGCTCGTTATCGGTCACCATTGTGCATCCCAACGCGAGAGCGTGGGCGGCTATCAGTATATCGTTTCCGCCGATCATCTCTCCGGCAGCCTCCAGTTGCGCGCGGATTTCAGCGTAGTGGTGCTCTGCGGGAACGTCGAATGGCATTACGTTCAACCGCTCCAGCAATTCATGAAGCTTGGCGGCGAGAAGAGTGGAGTGCCGGGTCAGCGCTCCAAAGCGCAGTTCCGCCGCGACGATAATGCTTACGCCGATGTTGTGTTGTCCTACGCGGGAAAACTGTTTGGCAGCCTGCCCATCGGGGTGGCGCACCATGTCGGACACAATGTTCGTGTCCAGCATATATCGCATCAGAACCTGTCGACCGGGTCGGGTGGCAAATCGGAAATTTGGGGGAACTCGTCGTCTAGGGGCTCCCACGAAGCCAACAACTCCGCCACCGATTTCTTTTGCTCACTTTTGCCCGGAGTGATCACGATCTTGTCGCCTTCCTTGCGCATCACCGCGTCTTCGCCCGGCAATTCGAACTCGCGCGGAATCTGCACGGCTTGCGCCGTGCCGTCGCGATAGAGTTTGACTGGACGTTCCACTCCCATTGCGCAATCTCTATCATAAAAGCGCGGGCTAAGCAAAACTTTAGCCCATCTGCGCCCGATGCCGCAGTGCGTGATCGGCGAGGGTGATGGCCATCATCGCTTCGCCGACCGGCACGGCGCGGATGCCGACGCAGGGGTCGTGGCGGCCTTTGGTGACGATGGTGGTGTTCTCGCCGTCGATATCGACGGTCTTGCGCGGCTTGAGGATCGACGATGTGGGCTTCACGGCGAAGCGAGCGACAATGTCCTGCCCCGTCGAGATGCCGCCCAGGATTCCGCCCGCCTGGTTGGAGAGGAATTTGGGTTTGCCGCCCGCGCCTTTGCGCATCTCGTCGGAATTCTCTTCGCCGGTGAGCAGCGCGGCGCCCATGCCGGCGCCGATCTCCACGCCCTTGACCGCGTTGATGCTCATCATCGCCGAGGCGATGTCGGCGTCGAGCTTGGCATAGACCGGCGCGCCGAGGCCGGCGGGGAAGCCTTGCGCCACAACTTCGACGATCGCGCCGACGGAAGAGCCGCGCTTGCGGATGGCCTCAAGATACTCCGTCCACGGAGCAACGGCCCTCGCGTCGGGGCAGAAGAAGGGATTGCGCGCGATCTCGTCCCATTTCCAGTTGGCGCGGTCGATCGCTTCGCTGCCGATCCGGATCAGCGCGCCGCGGATGGTCGCCTTCTTGTAGAGATGCGCGAGCAGCTTGCGCGCCACGGCGCCGGCGGCCACGCGGCTGGCGGTCTCGCGCGCGCTTTGCCGCCCACCGCCGCGATAATCGCGCACGCCGTATTTCGCCCAATAGGTGTAGTCGGCATGGCCGGGACGGAACTTGTCGCGGATCTCGGAATAGTCCTTCGAGCGCGCATCGACGTTCTCGATCAAGAGCGCGATGGGCGTCCCGGTGGTCACCTGCTTCTTCATCCGCTCGTCCTGGAAGACGCCGGAGAGGATGCGCACCGTGTCCGGCTCGCGCCGCTGGGTGACGAATTTGGAGGTGCCGGGGCGGCGGCGGTCGAGTTCGGCCTGGATGTCCGCTTCGGTCAGCGCGATGCCGGGCGGGCAGCCATCGACCACGCAGCCGAGCGCCGGCCCGTGGCTTTCGCCGAAGGTGGTGACGCGGAACAGATGGCCGAAACTGTTGTGGGACATTCTACTCGCCGAAATATGTTTCCACGCCGGCGGAGAGTCGCAGGATTCCGGCATGTAGCGGCTTGTAGTCGAGAACGGCTTGCGGCGCGAGGCCCAGATAATGTGCGCGGATCATCCGCATCGGGCCGGAATGGGTGACGATCACGCTGTTGCCGGTCAGCGCCGGCAGGAATTTGCCGATGCGGCCGTGCAGATCGGCAAGGCTTTCGCCGCCGGGATGGGCGTAGCGCCAGCGGTCGATATAGGCGGGGTCGGCTTTCATCTCCGCCTCGACCTCCGCCCAGACGCGGAACGTGTTGTCGCCGGTGTCCAGCTCCATCAGCCGCCGGTCGGCGATGTAGTCGTCGCGCGTCAGGCCCGCCGCCTCGCGTGCCAGCTCCATGGTCGCGGCGGTGCGATGTGTGGGGCTGGAGATGAACTGGAAGTTCGCCAGATCGGGTTCGATCTGTTTCAGCGCGCGGCCATTGGCGCGCGCGTGCTCGATGCCGCGCGCGGTGAGCGGCGAGTCGCTTTGGCCGGCGACGCGCGCCTCGACATTGTGGCGGCACTCGCCGTGGCGGACGAGGTAGAGGGTGAGGTCGTGGAGGGCGGTCATGCAAGATGGTTCAGTTGAGAAGGCGGATGGAAAACTCAGCCTTCCGATTTGTTGACCGAGATGTCCGGCGCGTCCACCGCTTTCATGCCGACGATGTGGTAGCCGGCATCGACATGCAGCGTTTCGCCGGTGATGGATTTGCCGAGGTCGGAGAGCAGGAACAAAGCGGAGTGGCCGACTTCCTCGATGGTGATGTTGCGGCGGAGCGGGGCGTTGTACTCGTTCCATTTCTGGATGTAGCGGAAATCGCCGATGCCGCTGGCCGCCAGGGTCTTGATCGGACCGGCCGAGATGGCGTTGACGCGGATCGCCTTCTTGCCGAGATCTTCGGCCATGTAGCGCATGCTCGCTTCGAGCGCCGCCTTGGCGACACCCATCACGTTGTAATGCGGCATCACGCGCTCGGAGCCGTAATAGGTCAGCGTCAGCATCGCGCCGCCGTTGGTCATCATCTTCTCGGCGCGCTGGGCGATGGCGGTGAACGAATAGCAGGAGATGTTCATCGTCATCGTGAAGTTCTCGGGCGTCGTGTCGATGTAGCGGCCCTTGAGCTGGTCCTTGTCGGAGAAGCCGATGGAATGGACGACGAAGTCCAGCGTGTCCCATTTGCTCTTGAGTTCGGCGAAGGCGGCATCGATCGAGCCCTGCTCGGAGACGTCGCAGTCGATCAGCGCCGCGGGGTTCAACTTGGCGACCAGTGGCGTCACGCGCTTCTTGAACACGTCGCCCTGATAGGTGAAGGCGAGTTCGGCGCCCGCCTTATGCAGCGCCTCGGCGATGCCCCAGGCGATGGAGCGGTCGTTCGCCACGCCCATGATGAGGCCACGCTTGCCCTTCATAAGGCCGCTGGTATCCATGGGGTGCTCCTGATGGGATTGAAAGGACGGAAATCGCCTCTGGGGCTACCGGGGATTGGACCGCAAATCAAGTGTGACGGTGGTCTGCGTCAACGTCCTGCGCCGCCGGGGCGGGGCGAAGGTTTGGAACCAGGCGCTTTCTTGTTCGATTTGTTTTGGTTGTACGCGATCGCGGCGCGGACGAGATTTTTCAGGGCGCGCGCATCGATCTTGTCGCCCTCGGAGAAGTCGATCGCGCGCCTCACATTGCCGTCGAGGCTGGAGTTGAAGAGGCCTGTGGGGTCCTTCAGCGCGGCGCCGTTGGCGAAGGTCATCTTCACGACAGCCTTGTAGGTCTCGCCGGTGCAGATGATGCCGGCGTGCTCCCACACCGGAACGCCTCGCCACTTCCAGGTCTCGACCACTTCGGGATCTGCCTGCTGGATGAGGTGCCGGATTTGCGCGAGCATCGCGCCGCGCCAGTCGTTCAGTTCCTTGATCCTCGCATCTATCAGCCGGGAAGCAGATGTGCTGTCCTTTGACCCGCTCTTCTTCATGCCCGTTTCAACTCCAGCGATGGCCTTGAATCGTAGCACGGATATGCGCGCGCGCTCCCCCGTCAGGTTTCGAAATAGCCTCTGCGACCGATATCGGCGATGAGCCCGATCTGCGTGGGCTTCCATCCCAGCCGCTGCTGCGTCAAGGCGCTGGATGCCGGCATGTCGATACCGGCGAACATCGCGAGCGGGCCGTAATAGTCGCCGGCTTCTTCCTGCTTGATCGAGACCACAGGCACGTTCAGAGCACGGCCAATCACCTCGACGATCTGGCGCATGGGCACGCCCTCTTCGCCAACGGCGTGATAGATGCCGTCCGCGGCGCCCTTCTCCAATGCGAGCCGGTAGAGGCGGGCGACATCCAGTCTGTGCGCCGCCGCCCAGCGCGCGCTGCCATCTCCGACATAAGCGGCAGAGCCTTTCGCGCGCGCGCCTTCGAGCAGATAGGTGATCAAGCCGGCCTTGCCGTCGGCGCCATGCACTTGCGGCAGGCGTATCGCCATCGCGCGCACGCCGCGCTTCGCATAGGCCAGACCCGCCTGTTCCGACACGCGGGGCGTAAACCCGGTGTCATCGCGCCGCATATCTTCGGTGATCGTCACGCCCGGCGCGATGAGCGCGGTGCCCGAGGTGACGATGAAAGGCTTGTTCGTGCCTTCCAGCACCTCGCCCATCGCCTCGATGGCGTGCTTGTCGATCTGTCCGTTCTCCGCGAATTTCGAGAAGTCGTGGATGAAAGCAAGATGGATTACGCCATCGGCTTGTTTTGCGCCACTCTTGAGGCTGTCGAGATCCTCCAGCGAACCGCGATGCACGTCCGCACCCAATTTCTTGAGCGCCTCGGCGTTGGCGTCGGAGCGGGCGAGGCCCAGCACCTGATGCCCGTTGGCGATCAATTCCTTCGTCGTGGCGGCGCCGATGAAACCGGCGGCGCCGGTGATGAATACGCGCATGGTTTTCTCCTGTTATGGGAACTGGCGATCAGTTGGCGATCGCGATGCCGCCTTCGATCTTGAGGACTTGTCCGGTCATGAAGGTGTTGCGCATGCAGGTGAGATACGCTTCCGCGGCTTCGGCGGGGGTGCCGGGACGTTGGATCAACTGCCTCTGCGACATCGCCATCAGCATTTCGCGCCGGCCGGCGCCAAAGCGGTCGAACAATTCGGTTTCGATCAGGCCCGGACACACGCAATTCACACGCACGGGCGCCAAGTCGAGCGCAAGGCCGCGCGTCAGACCTTCCGCGGCCATGGCGCTTGCCGTCACGATGGGCATGCCCTTCAACGGCCGATGCGCGAGCATGCCGTTGGTGAGGGTGAAGGATCCGCCGGGCGGCAGATGAATCGCGCCGTGCTTGGCGACCGCGACCACGCCCCAGAACCGCGTGTTGAACCGTTGCGCCGCCAGCTTCAGATCAAGATCGCCAAGCATGCCGGGACTGAGGCCATCGGTGTCGCCCGCGGTGAACGCGATATGGTCGAAGCCGGTATGCTCCTTGAAGAACGCTGCGATGTTCGCTTCTTCGCTGACGTCGAGGACGGCGGATGTTCCGCCGATGCTCTTCGCCGCCGCGGCGATCTTCTCGGCCTTGCGTGACGCGATCATCACCTTCGCGCCCTCGGCCGCCGCGCCGTGTGCGATACCAAATCCGATGCCGGAGCCGCCGCCGATGACGAGCACGCGTTTGCCTTGCAAGGTCATTGTCCGAACCCTTTTCGAGTGGAGGATGACTTTGTCTGCCTTTATGTTATGCTAGTAAAGTAGTGGTGTTATACGGGTATTATGGGTAACAGGATGAGCGCCGTGACCGACAATCGTCTGGGGACCTACCTGAAGGATCGCCGCGCCAAGCTCGATCCGGCGGCGTTTGGCTTTCCGCTGAAACGCCGCCGCACGCCGGGCCTCAGACGCGAGGAAGTGGCGCAGCGGGCCAATGTCAGCGCCACCTGGTACACCTGGCTGGAACAGGGACGCGGCGGCGCGCCTTCGTCCGACGTGCTCGACCGCATCTCGCGCGCGATGATGCTGACGGATGTCGAGCGCGAGCACCTGTTCCTGCTCGGCCTCGGCCGGCCGCCCGAAGTCCATTATCATGCACCCGACGGCGTCACGCCGCGCCTGCAGCGCGTGCTCGACACGCTGGAACTCAGCCCGGCTTTCGTCAGGACGGCCACCTGGGACGTGGTGGCGTGGAATCGCGCCGCGGAGATGGTACTGACCGATTACAGCAAGCTGGAGGCCTCGCAACGCAATATCCTGCGCCTCATTTTCCGGGATTCGCGCGTCCGCGCCGCGCAACCCGATTGGGAACACGTCGCGCGCTTCGTGGTGGCGGCATTCCGCGCCGACGCGGCGCGCGCCGGGGCCGTGCAGAAGATCCAATCGCTGGTCGACGAGCTTTGCAGCGTCAGCCCGGAATTCGAAGCGATGTGGCGCGACAACGACGTGCGCACGCATGGCGACGGCACGAAGATCCTGCACCATCCCGTCGCCGGCCCGCTGGCGATGGAATATTCGGCCTTCGCCGTCGATGGCCGGCCCGATCTCAGCATGGTGATCTACAATCCGGCGACGCCGGAAGACGCAGCCAAGATCAGGTCGCTGCTCGAATCCCGGGCGAAATAGCCGCAAGCTCCGCCGCGAGTTCGCCGGCGGCCTGGCGGATCGCGCCCACGTGCGACTGGAAATCCTTTTCGGGATCGATGGGGCCGCCCATCATCATCGCATCGCTGAGCGTGATCCCCGGCATCGTCGGCACGGGGCGCATCTTCAACCCTTCGGTCACTTGCCGCAATTGCGCGGCGCATTTGCCGCCGCCATGCCCGCCATAGGTGACGATCATCACGGGCTTTCCCGTCCACTCTTTATAGAGGTGATCGATGGCGTTCTTGAGCGGCGCTGGATAGCCCCAGTTGTATTGCGGCGTCACGAACAGGATCGCGTCGGCGCCAGCGACCGTCTCGCTCCAGGCATGCGTGTGCGCCTGGGTGTAACCGCCGACCGCCGGGATATTGGGCTCGTCCGTCATCGGCAGGTGAAACGCGGAGAGATCGGCCAGCTCATAGGTGAGGTCCGTGGAAGCCTGCGCGACCGATATCACCCATGCCGCGATTTTCGGGCACAGCCGGCCGGCGCGCGTGCTGCCCATGATCACCAGGACAGTGCGGCGCGGATTGAAGGGTGCGGCGAATGTGTGTATCATGCACATATCAATATCAGCCGGGCGAGGCCGTGTAAAGCGTGTATCATGCACACAATTCCGACATGCTGGCCGGCGCCCTGCGCGACCTGGTCGGCCTGCTGAACAGCCCCCGGCAGGACGACATCCTGATCCAGGAAGCGGGTGTCTGCATCGACCGGGCGCTGTTCCCCTTGCTGGTGCGGATCGGCTCCGCCGGTTCGCTGGGCGTCGTCGAACTCGCCGAACAGGTGGGCCGCGACCATTCCACGGTGAGCCGCCAGGTCGCCAAGCTGGAAGAGCTTGGGCTCGTCACGCGCCGGCAAGCCAGGCGCGACCAGCGCGTGCGCGAGGCCGTCATCACCGGCGAAGGAAAGCGCGCCGTGCGGGCCATCACGATGGCGCGCAGACGCCTTATCGGTAAGCTGCTCGCCGGTTGGACGCCGGAAGATCGCGAGGCCCTGGCGCGCCTCAATCGCAGGCTGGCCGACGCCATGGGGCAATTCCGGGCCAGTTGACGGCGCCGCGTTCGCGCGGCCAACTGCGGCCAGCGAAACATTGCGAGGCACCCTTATGGATAAGCAGACCAGCGCGAACGGATTCTCCGCGGAGAAACTCGCCGCGATCCCGATGATGCTCGAAGGCGTGGTGGTGGAGGGCGATCTGTCAGGCGCGGTGACGCTGGTCTGGCGCAAGGGCCAGGAAATCCAGTTCAACGCCATCGGCAAGCGCGACATCGAGACCGGCGCACCGATGACGCGCGACACGCTGTTCCGCATCGCCTCGATGACCAAGCCGATCACGTCGGTCGCCGCGATGATGCTGGTGGAGGAGGGCAAGATCGCGCTCTCCGAGCCGATCACCAAATGGCTGCCGGAGTTCGCCAACATGAAGGTGCTGAAGGCGCCGGACGGCCCGCTCGGCGAAACCTATCCGAGCCCGCGCGCCATCACCGTCGAAGACCTGATGACGCATCGCGGCGGCCTCGCCTACGCGTTCACCTCGCAAGGCCCGATCGGCCATGCGCATGAGGAGAAACTCGGCGCGGTGCTTGATTCTCCACACAAGCCGGACGAATGGCTGAAGCAGCTCGCCAGCCTGCCGCTCAGCTTCGCGCCCGGCGAGCGGCTGCACTACAGCCATTCGACCGACGTGCTCGGCTTCCTCGTCGGCCGCGCCGCGGGCACGACCTATCGCGATTTCATCATGGCGCGCATCCTGACGCCGCTCGGCATGACCGACACCGATTTCTACGTGCCGCCCGCCAAGCGCGACCGCGCGGCGGTGGTCTATCAGCAGGATGCGGCGACGAGTTCGCTGAAGCCCGTGCCGTTCCCGCAATACGACACGCCGCCGGATTTCACCGCGGGCGGCGGCGGCCTCATCTCCACGCTCGACGACTATCTCACCTTCGCCCGCATGCTGCTCGCCGGCGGCGAGCTGAACGGCAAGCGCTACCTCCAGCGCGAAACGGTGGACGCGATGCGCACCAACCGCCTGACCGCGGAGCAGCGCGCGATCCCGTTCCTCGGCATGCCGCTCTGGGCCGGGCAGGGCTTCGGCCTCGGCCTCTCCATGATCCTGGAGCCCGACAAGCATGAGTGGATGGGCGCGGGCTCGAAGGGTTCGTTCGGCTGGCCCGGCGCCTTCGGCACCTGGTGGCAGGCCGACCCGGAGCAGGAGATGATCCTCATCTTCCTGATCCAGAACTACACCCCGCTGACGCCCGACATGGCGGGACAAGCCGTCACCGGCGCACGCATGGGTGCGAGGATCGCCTGCCCGATGTTCCAGAAGATGGTCTACGGGGCGCTGGAGGGGTGAGTTGCTGAAAGTGCTATCATATGATAGCATCGATAAATGGGCCAGCTGCTTGTTCGAGACGTTCCGGAAGACACCATCGCGGCGCTGAAAGAGCGTGCGAAGGAGAACGGCCGCAGCACGGAAGCGGAGCACCGCGCAATACTGCAGGAAACCGTCAAACCCAGGCACGGGAAATTCTGGGAAGACGCCGCGAAATTGCGCGAAGAATTGCGCGCGCGGGGACTGCGTTTCGATTCCGCCGCACTCATTCGCCAGGATCGTGATAGCCGCGAATGATCGTCATTGACGCCTCGGTTGCGTTGAAATGGGTGCTGCCGGAGGACGATTCCGATCTTGCTGATGCACTGCGCGCTGAAAAGCTCATCGCGCCGCCGTTATGGCTGATCGAAAGCGCAAATGCGCTCTGGCGCAACGTGCTGTCCGGAAAGATAACCGCGAATGATTCGACGCGCTTGTTCGCAAAATTGGCGGCCGCTCCCGTAGCCGTTTCCCACGCGGACAGCGACGTTGCGGAAGCGCTCGATCTGGCGATTCGGCTTTCTCATCCGATCTATGATTGTATCTATCTGGCGCTGGCGCGCCGCGAAAACACACATGTCGTCACGGCAGATCGGCGCTTCCATGCAGTGGCGGCCAAATTTTCCGAACTGGCCGGCCATGTGCGGTTGTTGGGAAATCCGGCCGCGTAAACCGATCCGACAGCCGCTCCGGTTCGGTGCCTACCGCAACTTCGCCCTTGGGTCGTATTCAGCCTTCCAGCCTTCCGCGAATTTCTTCAGGTCCGCGTCCGGTTTCTCCGGCAGGGCGACGACGAGCTTCACGTAGAGGTCTCCGCCCGTGCCGGTCGCTTGCACGCCCTTGCCCTTGAGCCGCATCACCGTGCCGGAGTTGGCGCCCGCGGGAACGGTGAGGGTGACGGGGCCGGTCAGCGTCGGCACGGGCACTTTGGCGCCGAGCACGGCTTCCTTCAGCGTCACCGGAAGATCCATGCGCAAGTCGTTGCCATCGCGCGTGTAATAGGGATGCGGCGCGACCGCGATATTGAGCATCACGTCGCCCGGAGGGCCGCCATTGCCGCCGGGGCCGCCCTGGCCCTTGAGGCGGATCTGCTGGCCGTCCTTCACGCCGGCGGGAATGCGCACGTCGACGTCGCGGCCTTCGGGCAGCAGGATTCGGCGCGTGCCGCCGCGCGCGGCTTCCTCGAAGCTCACGGTCATGGCGATCTCGTAGCTCTCGCCGCGGCGCGGCTGGTTGCGGCGGCCGCGGCCAGACATGCCGCCGAACAATTCGGAGAAGATGTCGCCGCCCTCGGCGCCTTCCTGCTCCTGGCCGTTCCAGCTGAAATGGAAGTCGCGCGGGTTCGCGCCGCCGCCGGGCCCGCCATGGCCGCGTGGATCGAAGCCGCGCGGGTTGCCGTTCTCGTCGATCTCGCCGCGGTCGAACTTGCCGCGCTTCTCCTTGTCGCCCACGATCTCGTAGGCGGTGTTGATCTCCTGGAAGCGCTGCTTGGACGCGGCATCGGCGCCCTTCGCCGTGTCGGGATGGTGCTTCTTGGCGAGCGTGCGGAAGGCCTTCTTGATTTCGGCCTCGCTGGCGCCTTTGGCAACGCCCAGGGTCTGGTACGGATCGCGCATTTGGTCTCCAACGCCCCGCCGAGTCGCGGGCGCGGCCAGAATATAGGAATGCCCCGGCTTTGCGCTAAGGGCCCCGCGCGCTAAGGGTTGGGCGAAACCGGCTCGGCCGGCTGCAAGCCGGGCTGGCTGGGCGGCTTGGGCGGCGGATCGCCTTTCAGCGCGGCGAGCCGCACCGTCGCATCCCACACCCCGCGGGCGGACGCCGCCTCATAAAGCGCCTGGGCCTTGGCGAGGTCTTTGTCCACGACCACGCCCTCCTCGTACATCTTGCCCAATTCGTATTGCGCCAGCGGGTGGTTCGCCGCCGCCGCCGCCGCGAACCAGCGCTCGGCATTCTTGGGGTCCGGATCGCCCGCCTCGCCATGCAGCAGCATCTGCGCCAGATCGTATTGCGCCGTGGGCAGGCCGGCATTGGCGACGTAGCGGTAGATATCCTGCGCCGCTTCGGGATCCTTGCCGGTGCCCAGGCCCTTGCGCTCCATCAGCGCGACATTGCGCATGGCCGCGAGGTCGCCATGCTTGGCGAGCTTGGAGAACGCCTTGAACGCCGTAGCATAGTCGCCCGCATCGAACGCCGCCGCCGCCCTGTCGAACTTCGCCTGATCCCCCGGCACCAAGCCATCGGCGCGGGCGCCGGGCGCCGCGAACGAGACGCAAAGACAGATGAGGAGCACAAAAGCGCGCATGGTGCGTTCAGTATAGCGCGAGAGCGCTTTGCCGCGCAAAACGGGAATGCTAAAGCGAAGCATGAGCGACATCGGCGCACCCATCGACGACGGCGGCATCGCGCCGAAAGACGATCCTCTCACTTTGTTCGACGCCTGGCTCGAAGAGGCCAAGAAGACCGAGCCCAACGAGGCCAACGCCATGGCGGTGGCCAGCGTGGACGGCGAGGGCCGGCCGAACGTGCGCATGGTGCTGTTGAAAGACGCGACGCCGCAGGGCTTCGTGTTCTACACCAATCTCGAAAGCGCCAAGGGCCGCGAGCTGCTCGGCCAGCAACATGCCGCGCTGGTGCTGCACTGGAAGACGCAGCGCAAACAGGTGCGCGTGCGCGGGCCGGTGGCGCAGGTGAGCGACGCGGAGGCCGACGCCTATTTCGCGACGCGCGCCAAGGACAGCCAGATCGGCGCCTGGTCCAGCCCGCAATCGCGGCCGATGGAAGGGCGCTGGACGTTCGAGAAAGAGATCGCGAAGAACGCGGCGAAATACGCGCTCGTCAAAGTGCCGCGGCCGCCTTACTGGTCCGGCTTCCGCGTGACGCCGCTGGAGATCGAGTTCTGGCGCGACCGGCCGTTCCGTCTGCACGACCGCCTCGTCTATCGCCGCGACGGGCCTGATGCGCCGTGGCGGACGGAGCGGCTCTACCCGTGAGCCACGCAGGCCGCATCGACCGGGCGCAGCGCAATGCCGCGCTGATGCGGCGCGCGGCGATCGCCTCGCTCGGCATTTCGGTCGTGCTGGTGGCGATCAAGGCGGCGGCGTATTTCCTCTCGTCGTCCGTCTCGGTGCTCGCATCGCTCGCCGATTCCGCGCTCGACCTGTTCACCTCCACGCTCAACCTCGTCGCGATCCATTCCGCGCTCACCCCGGCCGACGCGGACCACCGCTTCGGTCACGGCAAGGCCGAGCCGTTGGCGGGCCTGGCGCAAGGCGCGTTCATCGCGGGCTCCGCGACATTCCTCATCGTGCAGGGCGTGACGCGGCTGATCGCGCCCCAGCCGATCGAGCACGGCACCACGGCGCTCGGCATCATGGTCGCGTCGCTGTTCGGATCGGCCGGCATCGTCGCCTATCAGCGATACGTGGTGGCGCAGACCGGATCGCTCGCCATCGGCGCGGACAAATTGCACTACACCGGCGACCTGCTCACCAACGCGGGCGTGATCGTGGCGATCGTGCTCGCCTGGGGACTGGGCTGGGACATCGCTGATCCGGTCATCGCGCTCCTCGTCGCCGCCGCGCTGATCTGGACGGCGTGGAGCGTGTTCCGCCCGAGCTACGACCAGCTGATGGACCGCGAACTCGCCGACGAGAACCGCGACGCGATCGCCCGCATCGTCACCGCCCATCCCGAAGTGCGCAGCCTGCACGATTTGCGCACCCGCGCCGCGGGCACGCGCCATTTCATCCAGCTCCACATCGAACTCGACCCCGAGATGACGCTGACCCGCGCCCACGCCGTGAGCGACGAAGTCGAACGCGAACTCTGCGCCGCGTTCCCCACCGCGGAAGTGATCATCCACCAGGATCCGGTGGGATTGGAGACGGGGACGTAGAAAAAGGACTCACGCAGAGCCGCAGAGGAGAAGCGCGGAAGCGGCGTGGGGTCATCGTGTGATTACCGGCGCGCCAAGCGCGCCAACCGAAGCCAAGTCGTCCGCCGTTATTGCCCACACGAACGCCGCTTCCTCTGCGTCTCTGCGGCTCTGCGTGAATCCTCTTTTTCTGCTACACTTCCCGCATGACAACGCCCGACGAACCCCGCCGCACGCTGATCCTGACCGGGGCCAGCCGCGGCATCGGCCATGCGACGGTGAAGCGCTTCTCCAGCGCCGGCTGGCGCGTGATCACCTGCTCGCGCCACGCCTTCCCGGAGAACTGCCCGTGGGCCGCGGGGCCGGAGGACCATATCCAGGTCGATCTCTCCGATCCCGCCGACACCGAACGCGCCGTCTGCGAGATGCGCGAGCGGCTCCCGGACGGAAAGCTCGACGCGCTGGTCAACAACGCCGCGATCTCGCCCAAGGGCGCGGGCGCGGAGGGACGCGGCGTCGGCGGCAAGGCCGGCGCGCGGCTCGGCATCATCGAGAGCGAGATGGCGCTGTGGCGCCAGGTCTTCGAGGTGAACTTCTTCGCCACCATCTGGCTCGCGCGCGGCCTGATCGGCGAACTCGAACGCGCGCAAGGCGCCATCGTCAACGTGACGAGCATCGCGGGCAGCCGCGTGCACCCCTTCGCCGGCGCCGCCTACGCCACCAGCAAAGCCGCCCTCGCCGCGCTAACCCGCGAGATGGCCGCGGACTTCGGCCCCCTCGGCGTCCGCGTCAACGCCATCGCGCCGGGCGAAATCGACACCGCGATTTTATCGCCCGGCACCGACAAGTTGGTCGAAGCCATCCCGCTGCGGCGGCTCGGGACGCCGGAGGAGGTGGCGAAGGCGATCTACTATCTGTGTACGGACCAATCCGGATACGTGACGGGCGCCGAGCTGCACATCAACGGGGGGCAGCATGTGTGAGGGATGGGACGGCTGCTGCCCTTAACTGATCATAGGCGAAAGCTGAGCATTGCCAACCGCTTGGCGCATAGGATATTGACGAATCGCATGCATGCATGCAGACATGCGGCATGGCATTCCAACCGCAGACGCCCGAATTTGATCGACCTGAGGCAACCTTCCCCAACGGGAAAGAGCCGCTTCAGGTTCGAATTCCAGCAATTGAGAAGCGCAGGTTCAAAGCCTGGGCGGCGCAGCTTGGAATCGAGCCGAATGAATTGTTCATCGAAGTGTGGCGCCACTATGAGCGCACGAAGGCCGGACAACTGAGCCAACGGATTCCGAACCCACAGCAGGAAGCTGTCATAGATGATTTCCAAAAAACCATCGGAACAAAAAAATTCGGAACGATACTGGCTGATCCGCCGTGGCGCTTTTTAAACAGGACAGGAAAAATTGCGCCTGAGCATCGTCGCCTCGCGCGTTATGGAACCATGCGCACGGACGAAATATGTGCGCTGCCAATCGGCGAATGTGTAAAGCCAACTGCTCATCTCTATCTCTGGGTGCCAAATGCACTTTTGCCGGAAGGGCTACAAGTCATGAAGGCTTGGGGGTTCGGCTATAAAGCAAATATCGTTTGGCATAAGTTACGCAAAGATGGTGGCAGTGATGGGCGCGGCGTCGGTTTCTATTTTCGGAACGTGACAGAAGTCCTGCTTTTCGGCACTCGCGGCAAGGGCGCACGCACGAAGAAGTTGGGTCGCACTCAGGTGAACTATGTCGGTACCCGCAAGCGGGAGCACAGCCGTAAGCCAGACGAACAATACCCGATTATTGAAGGCTGTAGTCAGGGGCCTTTTTTGGAAATGTTTGCTAGAGGTTCTCGTCCGGGTTGGACGGTGTGGGGTAATCAAGCTATTCCAGAGTATAAGCCTACGTGGAAAACCTACCTTCATAACTCATCTACGGATGTACTAAGCGTCAATCCGCAGGACATCGATTGAGCGTAAGGATCGCATTTCGGAGCGGTTACGATGGCTAAGACAGACGTGTGGAAGCCGGGAAGCTTCACCAAGAACTTCAGCTGGGGCGATCGCAGCAGGGGGTTGCTAGAGCTTTACGAGGTAATAAAGCTTGGCTTTGGCGATAAGGTTGAAGATGTGCCTCGAGTAGATTTTAGGAAGCGCGTTGAGAGATCCGGTCGCCCAGATTACATCCCGCTGAACTTTTTTCTTTTCAACACCGTCAAGGATGGCGCCGACTTCGTGGTCGCTGATGAACTTGTCTTTCAAGCGATCACGGGCAGTCATTCTCCGCGCTTCGATAAGCTCGCTCTATTTGCATTCAATTTCAGTTATGTCGGTCGCTGGAAAGGCGCTGCGCCAAGCCAGCGCCGGCCAGCGATGTGGGCAAACAACTACATCATTGACCGTGTCGCCACTGCGCGGCAATGGAACACATCTTCGGTAAGCGCAGACGATATCGAGCACTACGTAAAGTCGGACAGGCGCTACACCGGCAAGACGACGCGAAAACTTGCTACAAACCTGAACTACCTTTATCTGGCCGGTAGGTTGGTAGAACTCTCGGCTCCCACAGTGGAGCGATGGTGGGTAGACGCCCTTTTTTTGGCGCTTGATCGATTGATTGAAGATCGGAAGCTGGACCGCTTGCCTACCACCGATTCCGAATATCCGGTGTTACTGGAAGACTCAAAGTTTGCCGTATTGAGCGGTAAACAAAGTTTCGAGAAAGAACTTGCGGCTAAGCACCTCTTGAATCTCTATATAGCTTGTGGCGGTCGGGATAGGTTCTCCGAGGATGCTGTTAAGGAGCATACAGCGCTTACTATTCCCGATCTCGGATGGCTCATTGCCAATGATCCGGACCCCGACCCGCGGCCCAAGGGTGCGGTCCATCCAACGAACCCGCGAATATTGAAGTCAATACCGTGGGCTTGCGCGATGCTAGCCCGATATATTGGGTTTGAAGTGATTGACGCCGATGAACTGGAAACATTCGATACAGAGGACTTTGTTAGGACTCATACTAAGTCGGCACTGAAGACATTGAAGGACAAAAGAATTTCCCCGACAATGGGCGTCGAACAATTGATGAAGCTGACGAGAAGCAAATGACGACATTTCTTGACACCAGCGTACTTATCGCCATGTTGAAAGAAGACGATCAGTTTCACGACTGGTCGCTCGAAGAATTTGAGAATTGCAAAATCAAAGGACCGGCAATAATTTCAGACATGGTATATTGCGAATTTTGCGTAGGTATGGCGAGCAAAGAGAATGCTGATGCGGCTGTCGAAGCTTTTGGGATAGAACGCTCTCCACGTAATGATGAAGCGCTTTTTCGCGCGGGGGTGGCGTTCAAAAAGTATCGAGAGAATAGGGGTCAGAAGGCAAATGTTTTGCCGGACTTTATAATCGGTGCTTTCGCTGATGTTGTCGGTGCGCCGCTCATTACCTCGAATCCCGATGATTTCCTTAGGTACTTTCCGAACCTAGAAATTATCAGGCCGTGAAATAGGCGGGGATCTTGCCCGCTAATTCACGGAACCTCTCCCCTGTCACCGCTTTACCATCACATGGGCCCGCGAAGGGGCACTGAAGGAATTCCCTTATGAGAAAACTCATGATCTCCGCCGCCGCGCTTGCGCTGTGCTGCGGCGCGGCGCTCGCGCAGGATTCCGAGAAGACGACCACCACCGTCTCCACGCCCATGGGCACGACGCAGACCACCACGACCACGACGCAATCGACCGACGGCTACGCGCGATACCGCCGCACCGTCACCTCGACCAAGCATTATGCGGCCGGCGCGTTTGTCGGGCCGCACGGCTATGTCTACACGCGCTATGCGGTCGACGACCGGGTGCCCGCGGCGATGCTCGGGTTCCGCATTCCGCATTACTCGGTCTATGGGCTCGATACGCCGCCGGGCGGTCTCGTCTGGATTCGCGTCGGCAGCGATGCGCTGCTCGTCGACGGCGGCTCGGGCGAAGTGGTCCAGGCGCAATACGGGCTGTTCCGGTAACGAACGTTACGCCTTGCGATATCGCGGCGGCGCCGAGGCAAAAGTCCGGCGCCGTTTGCTTGCGTGCGCCGCGAGTTCTTGCTACGTTCCCTGTTCGAAAACGGAGGCGGGCGATGGCGTTGGAAGGCGGGTGTTCCTGTGGAGCGGTGCGGTACCGGATGACCGATGCGCCGCTGTTCGTGCATTGCTGTCATTGCCTGGATTGCCAGCGGCAGACGGGATCGGCGTTCGTGCTCAACGCGCTGATCGAGAGCGACCGGGTGGAGGTGCTGTCGGGCGAGACCGAGGCGGTCTCGATGCCGACCGATAGCGGGTCGGAACATCTCATCCATCGCTGCCCTGCGTGCAAGATCGCGCTGTGGAGCCATTATGGCGGGCGGCGGATGTTTCGCTTCGTGCGCACCGGCACGCTCGATGCGCCGTCGTCGCTGGCGCCCGACGTGCACATCTACACGCGCTCGAAATTGCCGTGGATCATACTGCCCGAAGGCGTGCCGGCCGTGGCGGAATATTACGACATGAAGGCGCTTTGGCCGGCAGAGAGTTTGGCGCGTCGCAAAGCGGCGCTGGCGGCGGCTCCGGGGTAAGGAAGAAGGGATTACACAGAGGCACAGGGCCATAGAGGAAAAGTGAAGAATGGTTGGCACGCGGAGCCGCGGAGAACGCGGAAAGGTGCAGGTGATCGTTACCAACTCTCACTCCTTACATGCTCAAATCCCAACATCGTCATCCCCGGCAAGTCCCGGGGACCCATAACCGCGGTCTCGACTATACGGCCACAGACCGCGGTTATGGATGGCCGGCACTTGGCCGGCCATGACGATATCGGGGTTGAGTACGAATATGTGAGTGAGAAGAA